>NZ_RBXL01000001.1:2212500-2519000 GCF_003634315.1 Thiocapsa rosea | reverse complement strand
GCACCCATCCAGGTGAGCCATGTCCATGTCCACGTCCACTGCGCGCGAGGCCGCAGCCCCCGTCGGCGACGCCCCACCCGAGCAGGTATCGCTGCCGGAGGCGTTTCGTTATTGGCTCAAACTCGGCTTCGTCAGCTTCGGCGGGCCGGCCGGGCAGATCTCGATGATGCATACGGAGCTGGTGGAGCGGCGGCGCTGGATCAGCGAGCATCGATTCCTGCATGCGCTGAACTACACCATGGTTCTGCCCGGACCGGAGGCGCAGCAACTCGCGACCTATATCGGCTGGCTGATGCACGGGACGCTCGGCGGCATCGTGGCAGGTGTCCTCTTTGTCCTGCCGTCGCTCGGGATCCTGATCGCGCTGACCTTCGTCTATCTGGCCTATGGTGACCTGCCGATCGTCGCCGGCATCCTCTACGGGATCAAGCCGGCGGTGACGGCGATCGTGGTGTTCGCGGCCTGGCGCATCGGCTCCCGAGCGCTGCGCAACGGGGCACTCTGGGCGATCGCCGTAGCGGCCTTCGTCGCTATTTTCGCGCTGAAGGTGCCGTTTCCGGCGATCGTGCTCGGCGCAGGCCTGATCGGCTATCTGGGCGGGCGGATCGCGCCGGATCGATTCAAGACGGGCGGCGGGCATGGGTCCGGCGGCGGCGACTATGGCACTGCGATCATCGACGACGACACGCCGCTGCCGGCGCGCGCTCGCTTCTCTTGGCGGCATACCTTGGGCTACGCCCTGGTCGGACTCTCGCTCTGGGGTTTGGTCGAAGGTCTACTCTGGCTCGTCTACGGCTGGCAGGGGCCGTTGACCCAGATGGGCTGGTTCTTCACCAAGGCGGCGTTCGTCACCTTCGGCGGTGCCTACGCGGTGCTGCCCTACGTCTACCAAGGCGGGGTCGAGACCCACGGCTGGCTGACCGGGACCCAGATGATCGACGGGCTGGCGCTCGGCGAGACCACGCCCGGGCCGCTCATCATGGTGGTCGCATTCGTCGGCTTCGTAGGTGCCTGGACCAAGGAGATCTTCGGCCCCGATGCACTGCTGCTCGCCGGGATCGCAGGGGCAAGCGTAGCCACCTTCTTCACCTTTCTGCCGTCGTTTCTCTTCATCCTGATCGGTGCACCGGCGATCGAGGCGACGCGGCATGATCTGAAGTTCACCGCGCCCCTGACCGGCATCACCGCGGCCGTGGTCGGTGTCATCGTCAACCTGGCGGTGTTCTTTGCCTGGCATGTGCTCTGGCCCGAGGGGAGCGAGGCGGCACCGTTCGCCGGGCCTTTCGAGTGGTTCTCGCTGTTGCTCGCCGTCTCGGCCTTCGTGGCGCTGTGGCGATTCAAGGTCGGCATCATCCCGGTGATCGCGGCGTGCGCACTGGCCGGGCTGGGCTGGGCTATTCGCACCTGACTCCACTCTAAACCGCGTCCAGAGCGACATGCGTCATTTTCATGTTGCGTTGGGCTTCGGAGACGCCCTCGATCTCGGTGATGCGCGGTTAATAATTTAATCTTTTTCAATACTTTAAACCGCGCCAGCTCCGACGGTCGTGGGAGCTGGCGCGGTCAAGTCATCCCAGCACATGACGCATACCGCACCGGGCGCGGTTTACCAGGTCAAGGTTTGAGTGTCGTCTTTGAACAGTGCGCCGCCGGTCAGCTCGGGGTTGCCGACCTGAGCACCGGGGATCAGATCCGCCTCGGCGACACCGTAGTGCTTCATGCACATGGGACACACCAGGACCAGGGCGCCCTTGTCGATCATCGCGGCCAGTTTCTCCTGGTGCTCGCCGAAGGTCGCGGCATTCGCCTTGGCCCCGATGAAGACGCCCTTGTCGTTGAGGAAGATGGTCAAGGGGTGGCCGCGCTCGAGTTGATTCTTTCCGAACGTGATGCCCATGTTCGCGCGGTGCGGGTCATCCGTTGTCAAGTTGATGAAGAGCGGGTCGTCGTCGCTCGCCAGGACGGGCGCCACGAGGCCGCCGGCAATCAAGACAAAGGCCACGAGAAAAGTGGATAGGAAACGCATAGCGGTGTCCTCGACATTATGGTGATTGGGTTTATTGGGGTGGTCGCGATCAACACGATCGTCCTATCGGCAAAAGCCCCGGACACCCTCCTGCAACGGCGACCGGGTCCACGCAGCGTAACCCGAGGGGATGCGCCCCGAAAAGGTGCAGGACGATGAAAGGTCGACATCGTCGCACCCCACGCGCACGATCGACAGGCCGTATCACACCCGGTTTAGCGCCATTGTCGGGCGCGGCCGCGACAGGATAGCCGCGACCGGGCCGGGCTCGGATCTCGCTCCTCAGACACCTGCCGGACTCGACGGCATGGGACCGGCATCCAGCGCCTGCGGGTGCTTGGCATCTCGCGCCGCGACGAAGAAGGACGCGATGTAGGTGCCCAAACCACCCAGGAAGACGAGCCCCGAGATCACACGGAGCCAGTAGAAAAGCGCCACCTTCTCCTGCACCACCATGAAGGGCAGCGGCGTCTCCGTATACCGTTGCAGGAAGATCTGCAGGATCCCCGCGGCGGTAAGGAACAGCGTGATGAACACCATGGAGACGCTCATGAGCCAAAAGGACCACATCTCCAAGACCTGCGAGCGCATGCTGTTGGCCTCCCGACCGTTCAGGAGCGGCATGGCGTAGGAGATCATGGTGATGTTGATCAGCACATAGGCCCCATAGAAGGCGAGATGCCCATGAGCGGCCGTGATTTGAGAGCCGTGGGTGTAGAAGTTCACCGGCGCCAAGGTATGCAGGAAGCCCCAGACGCCCGCGCCGAGGAATGCGAGCACCGCCGTGCCGAGCGCCCATAAGACGGCCGCCTTGTTCGGGTGATTGCGTCGACGCTGGTTGACCATGTTGAAGGCGAACACCGTCATCATGAAGAAGGGCAGAGGTTCGAGTGCCGAGAAGATGGAGCCCCACCATTGCCAGTATTCCGGGGTACCGATCCAGTAGTAATGGTGTCCGGTGCCGATGATGCCCGTGATCAAAGCCAAGGCGACGATGATATAGAGCCATTTCTCGACCACCTCGCGATCGACGCCTGTCGTCTTGATCAGCACAAAGGCCAGCATGGACGCCATAATCAGCTCCCAGACGCCTTCGACCCACAGATGCACCACCCACCACCAGTAAAACTTATCCAGCACCAGGTTGGTCGGGTTATAGAAAGCGAACAGGAACAAGAGCGCAAGACCGAGCAGACCGATCAGCATGATCAGACTCACGACCGTCTTGCGTCCCTTGAGCACCGTCATGCCGATGTTGAACAGGAAGGCGAGCGCGACGATTACGATGCCGACCTTGGTGATGGTCGGCTGCTCCAGGAACTCCCGCCCCATGGTCGGCAGGATGTCGTTGCCGGTCATCTCGGCGAGGCGTGCATAAGGAACCGCAAGATAGCCGATCACGGTCAGGGCAGCGGCGATCAGGAAGACCCAGAAGGTCAGATGCGCCAGCCAGGGCGCATACAGCTCCCGCTCGCTCTCCTCCGGGATCAGATAATAGGCCGCGCCCATGAAGCCCATCAACAGCCAGACGATCAGGGTGTTGGTGTGCACCATGCGCGCAACATTGAAGGGGATCTCCGGAAAGAGGGAATCACCGATGACATATTGGATGCCCAGGATGATTCCGAAGATCACTTGGGCGAGAAAGAGTCCGATCGCAGCAATAAAATACGGCTTGGCGACGGCTTGGGACGTGTATTTCATCACATGGGTTCTCCGGTGCAGCGACTCAGCCTTGGATGTTCGGCGGCCAGCCTGCCGCATCGATCTCGGAGCTGTATTTCAGGAACTCGGCGATCGCATCGAGCTCCTCGTCGGTGAAGTTGAACTGGGGCATGCTGCGCCGACCGGGGATGCCCATCGGGGGGCGACTCTGGATATAGGCCTTGATCGCCTCCTTGCTGTTGCCGAAACGGGTATAGACGTTTCCCAGCTCGGGCGCGAAATAGGCCCCTTCACCGAGCAGCGTATGGCAACCGATACAGTTGTTGTTCTCCCAGAGCACTTTGCCCTTGGCGATGCGTTGGCCCACCTCGGTCGAAAGGTCCAGTTGATGGCGTTGATCGCGCTCGGGCAAGGCGAAAGAGGTGTCGAGCGTCAGGGCGAGAAACAGCAGGATGAAGAACACGGAGCCACCGTAAAAGATGTTCCGCGCCATGGATTTCGTAAAGACTTGCGCCACGGATAAGGCCCTCGGTGATGGATCGAACCCTGGCCGCATTGCACGTTCCCGAGGCATGATCTGCCTTGATGCAAATCAAGCCGATCCGGTCGCCGATCGTGGCTCTCCGGCTTGACACAGCCGTCACGCTCCCGTAGATCGACGCGAGATCTCAACCACCGGCGACCCCGCTACAAGGCATCCGATGATCGACGAGTTGAAGACCGCACCCCTGCTCGCCGGACTCAGCCACGACCAACTCGAGCGCGTGAGCCAGCACGCGACGCGTGTCACCCTCGGCGCCGAGCAGCTTCTGTTCAGTCAGGGGGATCCCGCGGAGCGCTTCTACCTCGTTCTCAAGGGCCGGATCCAGCTCTTTCGGCTCTCGCCGGGCGGGGCGGAGAAGGTCATCGAGCTGGTTTCTCCCGGCCAAACCTTCGCCGAGGCGCTGATGTTTCTCAACGCCCCGCGCTATCCGGTCTGCGCAGGCGCATTGGCGCCGTCCGAGCTGCTGAGCTTGGACGCGCGGGACTTCGCACTGATGCTGCGCGAGTCGGTCGACACCTGCTTTCTGATGCTCGGCTCGCTCAGTCAGCGCCTGCGCGGTCTGATCGGCGAGATCGACAACCTGACCATGCACACGGCAAGCAGCCGAGTCGCGCGCTATCTGCTCACGAAGGTCTCGCCCGAGAGTCGTTCGGTCAAGCTGGACGTGCGCAAGGGCGTGCTGGCCTCGCGTCTGTCGATCCAGCCGGAGACCTTCTCGCGCGTGATGAAAGAGCTTGCCGGGCGGGGCACCATCGAGGTCCACGGAGCCCAGGTCACCATCCTCGACCGTCCCGCACTCGGCGAGGTTGCGGAGCTACAGGACAATATCGAGCTGGGTCCGCCGAGCAGCGGGCCGCCGGGGCTGTGATTCACGGCTGATCAAGGAACATTCGAGAAGACGCCTTCACGCCGTGCGCCGCATAAACCGCGCCCGCTCCGGCGGTCGTCGGAGCAGGCGCGGCCAAGCCAATCCAAAAAACGACGCATACCGCACCGGGCGCGGTTTAAGACGAATCGGTTGAAATCTTTGCAGCAATCTGCTGCGCCGCAGCATAATAACCGGGACATAACGGCCGGACCGACCGAGTCGGTCAAGCACGCCGCACACCACCCAACGGAGACCCAGATGCCGGACTCATTCGACCAGAACGCGCTCGACTATCACCGCTATCCCAAGCCCGGCAAGCTGGAGATCAAACCGACCAAGCCCATGGGCAACCAGCGCGATCTGGCGCTGGCCTATTCGCCGGGGGTCGCGGCGGCCTGCCGCGAGATCGAGAAGGACTCGATGAACGCGTCGCTCTACACCGCGCGCAGCAACCTGGTCGCGGTCATCACCAACGGCACGGCGGTGCTGGGTCTCGGCGCCATCGGCGCCCTCGCCTCCAAGCCGGTGATGGAAGGAAAAGCTGTTCTGTTCAAGCAGTTCGCGGACATCGATGTGTTCGACATCGAGATCGAGGAGCGCGACCCGGAGAAGTTCATCGAGACGGTCGCGCGCATGGAGCCCAGCTTCGGCGGCATCAACCTCGAGGACATCAAGGCGCCGGAGTGCTTCATCATCGAGCGCGCCCTCAAAGAGCGGATGGGCATCCCGGTCTTCCACGACGACCAGCACGGGACCGCAATCGTCGTCTCCGCGGCCATCTTCAACGGCTTGCGCGTGGTGGGCAAGGACATCGGCAAGGCCCGATTGGTCACGGCCGGCGCGGGCGCTGCCGCGCTGGCCTGTGTCGACCTGCTGGTGAGCATGGGTCTGCCGAAGGAGAACGTCACCCTCACCGACATCGCCGGCGTGGTCTACAGCGGCCGCACCGAGGAGATGGACCCCTACAAAGGCCGCTACGCGATCGAGACCGAGCAGCGTACCCTTCAGGAGGCCATCGAGGGCGCCGACATCTTCCTGGGTCTTTCAGCCGCCGGCATTCTCAAGCCCGAGTGGCTGGCCAAGATGGCGGACGCGCCCATCATCATGGCGCTGGCCAACCCGGTCCCCGAGATCATGCCGGAGCTGGCCCGCGCCGCCAGACCGGACGCCATCATCGCCACCGGACGGTCGGATTTTCCGAATCAGGTCAACAACGTTCTCTGCTTCCCCTTCATCTTCCGCGGCGCGCTCGATTGCGGTGCCACCGAGATCAACGAAGCGATGAAGATCGCCTGCGTCAAGGCGATCGCCGATCTCGCCATGGCCGAGCCGTCGGATATCGTACGCGCCGCTTATGGCGGGGGCGAGTTGACCTTCGGGCCAGAGTACCTGATCCCCAAACCCTTCGACCGGCGTCTCATGGAGAATCTGGCCCCGGCGGTGGCGCGTGCCGCGATGGAGAGCGGTGTCGCCACCCGACCCATCGCCGACCTGGACGCCTATCGAACCGCCATGCATCTGCGGGCCTATCGCACCGGGATGACCATGAAGCCGGTGTTCGATCAGGCGCGAGCCGCGCCGAAACGGGTGATCTACGCCGAAGGCGAAAACGAGCGGGTTCTCCAGGTGGCTCAGCAGGCCATCCTCGAGGGGATCGCCCGCCCGATGTTGATCGGCCGCCCGGAGGTCATCGGAAACCGCCTGAAAGAGCTGAGCCTGACCATGCGTCCGGGTCGCGATTTCGATCTGATCGTGCCCTGCGAGAACACCAATTTCGACACACACTGGCGGACCTTCTACGAGCGCGTCCAGCGACGAGGCTACGCGCCGGACGAGGCGCAGGAGTACATCCGCAACGACCCCACCGTACTGGCCGCGACCATGGTCCGATGCGGGGATGCCGATGCCATGATCTGCGGCGTGGTCGGACGTTATGCACGACACCTGAAGCATGTCGAGGAGGTGATCGGCACTGCGCCTGGCGTGCGTCACCTCACCGCTATGAACGCCATCGTCCTCCCGGCAGGGCCGCTCTTCATCGCCGACACCTACGTGCAGGCGGACCCGAGCGCGGAGGATCTCGCCGAGATCACCTTCCTGTGCGCGGCGCAGGTCCAGCGCTTCGGGTTGAGGCCCAAGATCGCGCTGCTCTCGCACTCCAACTTCGGCAGTCACGAGTCCCCGGCCGCGCGCAAGATGCAGGAAACGATGCGACTGCTGCGCACCCGCGCCCCGAACCTCGAGGTCGAAGGCGAGATGCACGCCAACCTGGCCCTGGACGCCGCCGTGCGCGAGGCGCGTTTCCCCGACTCGAAGCTGAGCGGTCGCGCGAATCTTCTGATCATGCCCAACCAGGACGCGGCCAACATCGCCTTCAACCTGCTGCGGACCATCAACGAGGGCGGCGCCTTCGGCCCGATGCTGCTCGGGGCGGACCGCGCGGCCCACATCGTGACGCCGAGCACCTCCGTGCGGGGACTGCTCAATATGACCGCTTTGGCCGCGGTGCAGGCCGAGTGACCCAAACGCGTCAGCAGATGACGGCCTAGGTCATCGTCGGCGGGGCTCCGGGGTCATGCCTCGGAACGCGCAGCCCCCTTCCCCGGCGACTCCGATGGCTGCCAAACGTAAGACCGCCCGCCAACGGGCGGTTTTATTGTTTTAGATTTCAAATTTTTATATTCCCGAAGCGCTGTTCAGCAAGCGATCTGCGGTTCCGAATGGTCCTCGGGTCCGACCTCTCCCTGCGCCCATTCGTACTTTGGCACGCCCTCTGCGTAGATAACGGCGAAAGCAGAAACGACGAGTCGAGAACATCACAAATCGTGATCGATCGGAGATGTGGTCCGAATCCACGCCGAACAGCGATATTCAGCCATGCCAAGCAAGCCCTCGGGGTCGGGTCCCCTCCTCCGCCCGACTCCGAACTTAGGCCATCGTGATTCGCCAAGGCGAGCGCGATGGCCTTTTTATTTTCCGATCATTGCATTAGAAAAATGACCGACGACAAACGGACGCAACCTCGGAGCTGCGCCGGAAACCGTCACCTGATGACAGGCTGGGTCAGAGTTGGTCATACGAGTCGCCGCCGGAACCCTACAAAGCTGCGGATCACCGCCTGGCACGAAAACTGATATTCACGAAATGTGGGCACCCTAGAGGAGATGTATCTGCCCCTTCAACGTTCGGGCTCGTGAGCGGGGAGACCCAAGGCGGTTCTGCCGAGGACGCACAGCTCCACGCGCACGGGTCCGGCGTAGGCCACTGCAGCCGTCGGTTGCAGTGGCCGCCTCTTACCCGACCATGCACATGTGGCGGCGGGCAGATACCGAGCACACGTGGATGTTTCGCCGCATTGCACGCCCCACGCGCACCGAGCCGGCGTTTCGCCTCCTCTTATACTAAGGGGTCACCCTAGGAGTGCCCTAGGCGCTCGCCTTGTCGACCGCAACGCCTCGTCCCGCGCGCCTTGCCCCGACGCGCGCGGGACGCAGTCTGCTATCCCAGAAACCCGCGTGCGCTCGGCCTCCCTCAGTCGGCCGATTTTCCGCCCGCAAATTTCTGCCACAGGATCAATCCCACCATCACCGCGACGGCAAGCACGGACATCATGAGCGCCGCATCGTCGAGAAAAGCGACGACGATTCCGCTGACGATCAGAAAGACACCGATAACCGACATCCGCGGATTGCCGTGAACCCCCGACAGGAACGCCGTCAGGCCGAGCAGGAAGATGATCTGCAGTCCTGTGAGCTCGGCGTTGAGAACATCCTTGAGCTGCGGCAGATAGAGGATCCAAACCAAGACAAACAGGGCCCCCCAGTGCATGATCGTCTTGAGCGCAAACGCGGTCCGCGCCTTGGCGTCTTCGCCCGCGGAGTTCCAGCCGATCGCCAAGGCAACGAGGCCGAAGACCGGGATCAAGATCTGCCAGTAAAGCAGCGCGAACTCCAACCGCATGTCGGTGAAGGCGACGCCCGCAATGACGGCGACGAAGAGTAGAACATAGGGCCATTGCTCCAGCATGAGACGAGCGAAGCCGCTGCGCTGGCCGGCATCGGGTTGGGTCAGGCTGGGTTGGTTTGCGTTCGACACGTTTGAGTCTCCTATTGGTTGTCCGTCACTCGAGTCGCGGTTTGCATTGTACGAGCACAACCCACCGGCCGGCTCACCACGCCCGGGCCGTCGGTTCCCGTACGGGAGCCATGGTAGTACGTCCGCGGCTCGGCGTCAGGCGAAGTCTGTTCGTTCGGCCTTGAGCGAAGGACTCGCCGAACGGTATCCTCCCCCTTGTTTTTGTCCATTTGCAGTCGCCGCTTCTCCGGCTCCGGCCGGTGTAGCGACATCGAGAGGTCCATGACGCCAGTCGATACAAACACCAACGGGGGATGGAAGTCGACGGCGCGCGAACTCTCCAATCCGAGAGTGCTTTCGATGCTCTTTCTCGGCTTCTCCGCCGGGATCCCGCTCCTGCTGATCTTCTCCTCGCTGTCGCTGTGGCTGCGCGAGGCCGGTGTCGAGCGTCAGGCGGTCACCTTTTTCAGTTGGGCGGCACTGGGCTATTCGTTCAAGTTTGTCTGGGCGCCTCTGATCGACAAGCTGCCCTTGCCGTACCTGACGCGTCGATTCGGTCGGCGACGCGCCTGGCTCCTCGTCTCGCAGCTCGCCATCATCGCCGCCATCGTCGGGATGGCGCTGGTGGATCCCGCGACCGGCACCGGACATGTCACGCGCATGGCGATCGCGGCCGTGCTGCTCGGCTTCTCGGCGGCGACCCAAGACATCGTGATCGACGCCTACCGGATCGAATCCGCCGCGCCGCGCCTGCAGGGGCTCATGTCCTCGACCTATATCGCGGGTTATCGGATCGGGATGGTGGTCGCCGGTGCAGGTGCGCTCTACTTGGCCGCGCTGTTCGGATCCGAGGCCGGCGACTACAGCTTCCGCGCCTGGCAGCTGACCTATCTGGTCATGGCATCGACCATGCTGATCGGGGTGGCGACAACGCTGCTGATCTCCGAGCCCGAGACGCGGCGTCCCGACGCCCATGTCTACGGCGCATCGGACTATCTGCGATTGGTCGGCGTCTTCCTGGTGGCCGCGGCAGCCTTTGCCGGCGGGTTCTTCATCTCGGGCGGGGCCTTCTCCGGGCTCAAGGCGTGGGCGGGGGGCGGGCCGATCACCGGCTTTCTCTTGGAGACCCTGCATTTTGCCGTTGCCGTGTCCGCGGCGGTCGCTGTCGGATGGCTGTTGGTCGCCGCCGGGGCCGTGAACGCCGTGATGGCGCGCGAGACCTGGATCGAGCCGGCATTGGATTTCTTTCGCCGCTACGGGCTGAAGACCGCCCTGCTCTTGTTGGCCTTGATCGGGCTCTATCGGATCTCGGACATCGTGCTCGGCGTCATCTCCAATGTCTTCTATCAAGACATCGGTTTCTCCAAGCCGCAGATCGCGACCGCCGTGAAGACCTTCGGGGTCATCGTGAGCATCCTCGGCGGACTCCTCGGCGGACTGATGGCGACCCGTTACGGGGTCATGCGGATCCTGATGCTCGGCGCTATCCTGTCCGCGGCCACCAACCTCATCTTCGTCGTCTTGGCGCTGGCCGGGCCTGACCTGACCTGGCTCTACGTTGCGGTCGCAGCGGACAACCTGGCGGCCGGACTCGCGAGCGCGGCCTTCGTCGCCTTTCTATCGAGCCTGACCAGCGTCTCCTTCACCGCCGTGCAGTACGCCATCTTCAGCTCGCTCATGACGTTGGTGCCCAAGGTCTTGGGCGGTTATTCCGGCTCGATCGTCGACGCGATCGGCTATCCCGGCTTCTTCGTCTTCACGACCTTGATCGGCGTCCCGGTGGTCCTTCTGGTCTGGCTGGCCGGACGTAGCCTCGCGATCGACGATCGTGCACGAGAGGCCGCCGCCGCAGCGGCGGTCGCGTGAGACCGAGAGGCACCGTGCACGACCGGAGCGGCTCGGACCACAGGGTCCTGCGATCCGGCTGCATGTCGGTGAATGCCCGCAGATTCCGGTATCCGCGGGTGGAGTGACCCCGAAATGGTGGTGTCGAGACGATCCCAGCCTCATATAGGGCACTTACGGGACAGGTGTCCGTCAACGGGAGCCCGCGCAACTCATGGTTTTCTTGCTCCGGATCTTACCCTTGCTCATCGCGACCGCCTTGATTGTCGGCTGCGCTCAATCCCCGACCAGGCCCGCGCCCGAGCGCCAGGCGGTCGCGGCATCCGAGAGCGCCGACAGCACGCGCACATTGGACCCGGAAACGGAAACGGACCCGGAAACGGACCTTGGAGCGGATGAGACGGCCGGGGATACCGTCTCCGAGCCGACCGCCGAACAGGCGAAGCGCGCCTTGACGATCCAGATCGGCAGCCAGTCGTTCGTCTACGCGGAGGGCGATCAGGTCGTCCGCACCGGCCCCATCTCCTCCGGACGCGAGGGACACCGCACGCCGCGCGGCACCTTCTCGGTGCTCAGCAAACAGAAGGACAAGGTCTCCTCGCGCTACACCAACCAGCTCGGCTGGCAGGCCTGGATGCCCTACGCCATCCAATTCTACGGCCACTATTTTCTGCACGAGGGCTGGCTCCCGGGTTATCCGGATTCAGCCGGCTGCGTGCGCGTCGGCGAGAAGGATGCCCGGTTCTTGTTCGAGCGCATGAAGATCGGCGATCTCGTCAGCGTCGTCGATTAAACCGCGTCCAGAGCGAGATGCTAAATTTCCCAGTAAGCTCGACGTTTGGTGCATCCACGGCTCTTAGCGGGCACGCGGTTTAAAATGATATATTTTTTAATACCTTAAACCGCGCCTGCTCCAGCGACTGTCAAGTCTGCCGGGGTCGATCCCATCCAAAAAAACATCGCATACCGCACCAGGCATGGTTTAAGCGCACCGACACCCCGAGACGCGGGGCCGCCATGCCGAGGTTGCCCTCGCAAATAAGAGTCGATATCATTCATACAACATTCGCGAAGAAGCCCTGAAGCATGGGTTTCGGAGCACTGCCTGCCGGGTAGGGACGCATCGGCTCGCTAATCCACGAGCCAGCTAGATCGTCCGTTCGGGCCTCCAGCCAGCCAGTCCAATGAACCAGACCTCTGGAGACTGAGCTGTGCCTGCGACCCACAAGAACGAACGCCCGCCCAATCGTTTCGCGACTCTTCTTCGTCCAACCGCCGGGGCCATTCGCGTCGCCGTCGGGGCCGTCGCGTTCGCGCCACTGGCAGGTCTCGGGGCGGAATCAGACGAGCTTCGCACGCTTGTGGTCACGGCCGGTGGTTTCGAGCAGGAGATCGTCAACGCCCCGGCAAGTATTACGGTGGTGACGCGAGAGGAACTCGAGCGGCAACGCGTCCGCAACCTTGCCGATGCCTTACGAAACCTCGAAGGTGTCGATGTCGACGGCCTGGACGCCCGGAGCAACAAGACCGGCAACCGCAGCATCAGTCTGCGCGGTCTTCCGAGCGAATACACCCTCGTGCTCATCGACGGCCGTCGCCAGAATGTCGCCGGCACCGTCGCACCGAACGCCTTCGGCGATGCGGCCTCGGTGTTCCTGCCGCCCGTCGCGGCCATCGACCGCATCGAGGTCATCCGCGGCCCGATGTCGACCCTCTACGGCGCGGACGCACTCGGCGGCGTGGTCAATATCATCACCCGCAAGCCCGGCGACGAATGGGTCGGGAGCGCGATCCTGGACAGTACCTTCCCGTCCGACTCCGCTTTCGGCTCGACGACGGGTTTCGAGCTCTACGGCGCCGGTCCGATCGTGAGCGAGACCCTCTCGGCGCAGCTCTACGGCCGTCTGATGGATCGCGCGGAATCGCGCATCACCTTCCCCGGCCAGGACACCAGTCTCGATCGGCGCCGCACCATGGGCCAAAGCCCGGTTGCTGCCGACATCCAGACCGCCGGCGGCAAGCTGCTCTTCACACCCGATGCCCGCAACGAGATCTATCTCGGCGCGGACTACACCGATCAGACCTACAACAACGATCGCGGTCAGATGGGCAGCATTCGGCCGGGAGACGGGTACAGCCCGGAGCTCGGTTTCGAGCGCGAGCAGTACTATCTTGGCTACACCGGGCGATTCGATCTCGGTCTCTGGGAGACCACGCTGACGCACAACATCACCCGCACCACCGGGCGCACCATCCCCAATGCCGCAGCGACAGCCGCATCGGGACGACGCGGCACCGACCGCACGCTCGAATCGGAAAACACCGTATTGGATTCGAAGTTCCTCAGCCCGATCGGCGATCACATGCTCACTCTGGGCGCTCAATATTGGGAGGCCGACCTCACCGACGGCATCCCCGATACCACCTTCCGCAACAGCCAATGGGGCATCTACATCGAGGATGAATGGACCATCACCGATACGGTCGCCTTGACCGGCGGATTACGCTATGACGACCATGATGCCTTCGGCGGGCGAGTGACACCCCGTGCCTATGCGGTTTGGAATCCCACGAGCGAATTCACGCTGAAGGGCGGTGTCGGACAGGGTTACAAGGCGCCCTTTCTCGAACAGCTTTACGACGGCGTCGTCGGCTTCGGCAACCAAGGGCAGGATCCACTCTACGGCAATCCAGACCTCGAACCGGAAACCAGCACCAATTACGAGATCTCCGGAATCTTCAACAGCACCGCAGGACTCTTCGCACAACTGACGTTCTTCTATACCGAGATCAGCGACAAGATCGAGCGTCCGACGGCCGCATCCGGCGTGACCGACGAGTTTGCGAACATCGGCGAAGCGCGGGTCCAGGGTCTCGAATTCGTCGCCAGCTACCAAATCGCGCCGGATTGGGTCATCGGTGGAAACTACACCTATACCGACAGCGAAGTAACGACATCCGACGTGGCCGGAATCAATCGCGGCGACCCGCTCTTCGGCGTTCCGGAGCACGCCCTGAATGCCCGCCTGACCTGGCAGGCAACACCGAAATTGAGCACCTATCTCGCCAACGAATACCGCAGCAGTCGCTATCGACCCGATAGCTTCCATGAGCCGCACCTCGGCGGCAACGCCCAGGGCGCAAGCGAAGCCCTCGGATCATTCAAAGGCTACAACGTCTTCAATCTCGGCGGCTCCTATAACTTCACCGACAAGATCAGCATCAACGCCGTCGTCTACAACCTGGAGAACCGCAATTTCAACGACTACAGGCCCTATCCACTGCGCAACAACCCGGATGTCATCGCCTACAGCAACGTCTACAACAACATCTACGAGCCTCGTCAGCTCTGGGTCTCGCTGAATGTCGATTTCTGATCGGCGCCGATTGACCGGTGCCCGCGCGTCCAGCGAAGATGCCGGATTCGACATCTCGAGGACGCTATGGATGAATCACCGCAACCCGATCCAGGTACTGCTGTTCCTAACCTTCTTGACGCTCGCCGGAGCGACAGGCGCGCAAGAGATCAAGCTCGAGCTCAACAAGCTTGAGCCGCAGCCCGAGTCGAATGCCTGTCGCGCGTATTTGGTCTTCGACAACAGCGCCGGACCGGCGATCGAGGCGCTGCAGTTGGACCTGATCCTGTTCGATCAAGAGGGCGTGATCGCCCGACGGCTCGCGGTCGACACGGCACCCTTGCGGGCGGCGAAAACGACCGTGAAGCTGTTCGATATCCCGGATCTCGCCTGCACCGACATCCGCCGGATCCTGATCAACGAGGTGCTCGAATGTCGCGACGCCGAGGGTCCACACACCGATTGCATCGAGCGCCTGACACTCTCGACGCGCGCCGAAACGCCGCTGGTGAAATAACCGATGACGCCGCACTGCGCCGAGCCCTGCCCCGAGGCCAGCCCCGTGGAGAAACCAAATGCCTGAAAACGAGACTGCCGCCGCACTCGCTTCGCTGAACGTCGCGGCTTCCGACATGCCGGATCCGACGACGGCAGCGGAGTCCTGGTTCGGCATCATCGTCCCGTCGCCGATGGCGATCACGATCCCCGAGCCGCTGCGTGCCCTGCTCGACGCCGGAGGTCCGGTGATGCTGATCCTGGCGGGGATGTCGGTCCTCGCCTTGACCATCGTCCTGATGAAGCTCTGGCAGTTCGCCCGGTTGAGAAACGGCGGCTCCGAGCGCATCGAGAGCGCGCTGAACGACTGGCAGGCCGGTCGATGTGGCGAGGCCGTGGAGCGGCTCGCGCAGGCACGCAGCCCGCTCGCCGGAGTGGTTCGGACCGCCATGCTCGGGAGCCTCCACACGAATGATCCGGCGGCGCTGCGCGAAGAGGTCGAGCGACGTGCCCAGGGGCTGCTGACGGCTTTGCGGAGTTATCTGCGCGGGCTCGAGGTGATCGCGAGCTTGAGTCCGCTCCTGGGTCTGCTGGGAACCGTGATCGGGATGATCGATGCCTTCCGCGCCCTCGAGGCGGCCGGCAATCAGGTCGATCCATCGGTGCTCTCCGGCGGGATCTGGGTCGCCCTGCTGACCACGGCCGCGGGGCTGTCGGTCGCCATCCCGACCGTCGTGGCGCTGAATTGGCTGGAGCGTCTTCTCGAAGGCGTGACGCGTCGCTTGGAGGATCAGGTGACCCGTGTCTTCACCGGAGGACTGCGGCTCGACGAGCCGGTCGTTTCGACGCATCAGCCGGTTATCGCGCCTCGGATCCCGCATGCGGTTTGAGGTACCCGCACCGCGTCGCCGGCTGATCGGCCTGACCCCGTTGATCGACGTAGTCTTCATCCTGCTCGTCTTTTTCATGCTGGCCTCCAGCCTGATCAACTGGCAGGCGATCGAGATGGGCGCGCCGGCCTCGGCGAGCGCCGGAACCCCGGTGGTCGGCTCTTGGCTGGTGCGCGTGCAGCCCGAGAGCCTGGACCTCAATGCCGAGACGATCGCCGCAGCCGAGCTCGCCGGACGGGTCGCCGCACGGATCGGCGAAGACCCGGCTCAGCGCATCCTGATCCAGCCCGCGCCCGGCGTCAGCCTCCAACGTCTGGTCGACGTGCTGGACCTCCTGCGCGACGCCGGGGCAACACACCTGACCCTCTTGCGCCTTTGAACCCCCATGCGATTGAAACGCTCCAAACCGACAGCCGACAGCGAGGCCAATCTGATTCCGCTGATCAATGTCGTCTTTCTGCTGTTGATCTTTTTCATGTTGGCGGGTCGACTCGCCCCGACCGAATCGCTCGCCCTGGATCCCCCTCGCTCGGACAGCCTGCAGAGCGCACGAGCAGCGCCGTTGGTCCTGCTGATCGACCGAACGGGACAGATCAGCCTCGACGGCGAGCTGCTCGACGAGACGACCCTCGTCGAGCAGCTCGCCGAAAGGCTCGCGGACGGCACTTCGCACCTGCAGATCAAGGCGGACGCGACCCTCGAAGCGCTTCGCCTGGTCGATCTGCTCGAGCGGTTGCGCGCCGCCGGGGCCGAAGACATCGACCTCCTGACCTTGGCGCGAGAGGAATGACCCCGGAATGATCGAGCCTCGACGCCATCAGTGGGTACTCGCGCTCCTCTTCGCCCTCGCCGCCCATCTCGCACTCGCGAAGCTGCTCGAGCCGCCTGCACCGATCGAATTGGACGCGCCCGGCATCCGCATCGCACTCGGAGGGGCCGGGCCTGCCGGCGGCGACGGCGCTGACGGCGCGGTCGAATCCATCGCGGCGGACACCCTGCCGTCCGCGACCTTGGAGCCGACGGCGCTCCAGGCCGTCAGCAGCGCCGCCCTCGCCGCCGTGTCGGCAACGGCCACCGAGACCATCCGGGCCACCGAGCCCGCACCGCCTCGGCCGATCGCTGCCGCGGAACCCGTGACTCCGAAGCCGAAGACCGAGACGGTCAAAAGCCGCGAGACACCGCCGCCACGGACCGCTCGAGACACGCCCAAGCCCAAGCAGCCAGCCGAAACGGAGCCGCAACCCACGAAGCCCCGACCAAATGCAGCCAAGGCGGCATCGGGCGACACCGCCGGCACAGCGATCGGCAGACAGAGCGCTGGCGGCGCAGGTTCCCCCTCGGCGGCCGGAGCGGGCGGCGGCGGGACGTCCGGAAAGGCGGACGGGGGCAAGTCCAAAGACCGTTACTACGCAGAGCTCGCAGCCTGGCTGGAGCGACACAAACGCTACCCTCCCCAAGCCCGGAAGATGCGCCAGGAAGGCATCGTCAGGGTCCGCTTCGTCATCGACCGCAACGGAAGGGTCATCTCGCATCGCATCGAGACGAGCTCGGGCCATACCGCGCTCGATCATGCCGCCTCGGAGCTGCTCAGGCGCGCGTCCCCGATGCCCGCGATCCCGGCAAGCATGGGCCAGTCCAGGCTGGAGATCGTGGTCCCGATCGCGTACCGCTTGCGTTGACGAGGCTCGGCACGGTCACGACTCAAGCGCCGCTCAGACAATCCCGTTGGACCTCTCGCGCGCTTTCGACATAATCTCTCGGCTCCGGCATCGACCGGTCTGGACGCGTTGTCGGAGCCGATAAAGACAGGATCGATCCATGGAGACGATCTTCGGTCCGCGCGAGACAAATCCTGGCGAAGGTCCGCTCAGAGCTGTCGCATCAGCAGCTGATTCAAAGCGATCCGCTCCGAGCCCACCGCATGCCGATTAACCACCATGAGCCCGCACCCTGTCTCCTTAGCCGACGCGATGACCCCGTACCTTCCCGTCGCCGATGGCACGGCGAATCGCCCGTCGCAGTCTGGATGGCCCGTTTTCCTTTGGATTTGTCTCGTGTTCGTCGCTCTTCCGGCAGCGGCTTTTGGGCGGGCCGCTTGTGAGGCGGGAGACGCTCTGACACTGCTGCATTTCAACGACTTCCACGGCCAGCTCGAGCCCTACGAAGACCCGCGCGACGCAGTCGAGCGCGGCGGCATCGCCCGCCTTGCCGCAACCGTCGCCGAGGTTCGGGCGCAGGACCCGAGCCGCCCGGTCGTTCTCCTATTCGCGGGCGATCTCCTTCAGGGAACCCTGACCTCGAGCCTCTTCCTGGGCGTGCCCGACGTGATGCTGCTCGGGCGCATGGGTGTCGACGCCGCCGTCATGGGGAATCACGAGCTGGATTACGGGCAAGAGGTCTTTCGCCGATTGAGCGAAGAAGCCGCATTCCCTTTCCTGAGCGCCAATGTAGCGTCCGACCCGGAACCCCTGCCGGTGCTGGCTTCGGTCGTGATCGAACGACCGGGGGCACCGAAGGTCGCGGTCCTGGGACTCACAACACCGGAGCTGACCACCGCGACCCATCCGCGCAACATCGAGGGCATCAGCGTGGAGGAGCCGGTCGCCGTCGCCCGACGCCTGCTGCCGGCGCTGCGCGACAAAACCGACCTGGTGGTCGTGCTCTCGCACATGGGGATCGCCGACGACCGCCGGTTGGCCGCATCCGTGCCCGGGATCGACCTGATCATAGGCGGTCACAACCACGACCTCTACGCACAGCCGGTGCTCGTGGAAAACGTGCCCATCGTCCAAGCCGGCGAGCGCGGCGGCTGGCTGGGACGCATGGATTTCCAGTGCCGCGACGGATATTTGGCGCAGACCGACTACGCACTGATCCCCATCGACACCGCGAGTCCGGAAGATCCGGAGATCGCGGAGGAGGTCCGGCGGATCACGCTGGACGCCGAGCGGGAGCTGGGGAGGGAGGTGGGGTTCAACACCCGGGAGCTTAGCGCCTTGCGCGAGCTGATTCGCCGCGAGGAGGCCCCGTTCGGCAACTTCGTGGCCGATTTGGCGCGCGAGATCACCCTGGCGGATGTCGCCCTGTTCAACGGCGGCGGCTTTCGCGCCAGCATCCCCGCCGGAGCCGTCACCCTTAAGTCGATCTATCAAGCCTTCCCCTTCCGCAACGAGCTGGTCCTGGGCGAGTTGACCGGCGCCCGACTGCTCGCCGCGCTGGAGCGCAGTGCGGCACTGAACCCGTTGGACAACCCCGGTGGCTTTCTTCAGGTCTCCGGGCTGCGCTACATCATCGAAGACGGTCAGCTTGCAGGCGCCACCATCGGCGACATCCCCATCGATCCGACCCGCCGTTATCGGGTGGTGACCTCCGACTTTCTGGCGGCCGGCGGAGACGGCTACGACATGCTCAAGGCGATGACCAAGCCCGTCATGACCGGTCGCCTGATCTCTGACATGGTCATCGAGGGCTTTCGCACCGAAAGCCCGGTGAGCGCCGCGATCGACAGGCGGATCATGCGACGCTGACGCTCGACCGACCGCACAGCGCTGCTCCCCAACCTTTCTCATCCGACCCCGCAAACCCCATCCTGCACCATTCAACCTAGATCCGGCAGTTGACCGCTTCGTGTTTCACGCAAGGCTTTGACGGCCTTGAAGATTGCGGTCGTCCGAGAACTCACCCGCCGGATGATGGCCGCTACGACCCCTGGAGCACGCCCCTCGCTGCTTTCCAAGACCCCGGGTGTCGCGCGCAGGCGTTCATCTGCCGCTCATGTGAACGAGCGCACATTTCGCTGACCACGGCACGCCCGCCAAACGCGTTCTGCTGACTGCATCGCAGATCCGTCTCGCCGCAACGGGTTAACTCGGCACAAGGGATCCGGCGCCGCCGATGTACTCGATCGGGAACACGCCATCCGATGCGGCGCCCGAGCCCTCAAAGCCCACCCAGGCAATGCTGAGACAGAGTGATTCCGAGGACAGGTTCCGTCACTCGTACCGAAATGGTGAACGCCATGCTACGCACTCGGACGCTTCAAGATCACCCCCGGACCGACATCCACCTCGGTTTCATTCTGTTCGTGCAGATGTTCCTGCTGCTCATGTTGTTATCGGCAAGCGGTTTGTCCCAGGCTGCCGCGGGCGAGGTCCGACTGGCGTGGAATGCGGTGAACGACACCCGAGCAGCACGCTACGAGGTGCACTACGGGACTGCCAGCAAGACCTATCAATCGAAGGTCCAGGTTACAACGGCGTCGGCCACCGTCTCCGGTTTGGCGGGCGGCTCGAAATATTTCTTCGCGACGCGTGCATGCACGAGCGACGGCAAGCTCTGCAGCGCCTTCTCCAACGAGGTGAACGTCAGCATTCCGACGGCAGCGCAGTTGACGCCGACACTGACCACCCCGAGCGGCACGGCAAACCTCACGGCAGAGGGTGCGATCGACTGGATCCATTGGGGCATCGACAGGCCCACCAGCGTCAGCCGCAAGGCCAGTGCAGCCACCCGGATCGGCACCTTAACCGCGATCGGCGGGAGCCCGCTGCGCTTCACCACGACATCCCGGTTGGCGTACAGCTGGACCAACGGAACGCCCAAAACCAGTGCAACAACGCGAGCGGGTCTCTATATCAGCGGCCTAAACAAGGGATACGAGCTGCGTGTTCCGGCGGATACGAACGCACGGACCCTGACCCTCTACCTCGGCGGCTTCAAGACGCGCGGGCGGATCGAGGTACGCCTCAGCGACAACAGCGCACCGGTGTACGCGGCGACGGTCGAGAATCTCAAAGCTACGTTCGATCGGCGCCTCGTTCTGAACTATCGAGCCGCCAGTGCAGCCCAGACCTTGATCGTGCGCTACACCCAGGCCATCAGCGGCGGCAACGTCTCCATCCAGGCAGCAACCCTGCGGAACAGTGCAACAACAGCAACATCTTCGATCAAGGCCATGGCCGAGGCGCAGACCACCTCAACCGCAAACACCGGCACCCAATCCCCCCCGACCACGTCTGCCGACGCGGTCGCGGCAACCGGCCCGGCCATCGAGATCGGCGAGGTGGAGATCAATCAGGAATGGCAGCGTGTCGAGCTGCAGCGCGCGTTCAAGGACCCGGTCGTCGTGGTCAAGGCGTTGAGCAGCTACGACCCCGAGCCGGCGATCATCCGGGTCGATGCGATCGACCCCGCGGGTTTCTCGATTCGCGTGCAGGAGTGGGACTATCTCGACGGCGCGCATGACTTGGAGACCGTTTCCTATCTCGTGATGGAGCGCGGACGCCATCAGCTCCCCGACGGGGTGTGGGTCGAGGCCGATTCGCTGGTCACGGGCACGACGCAGGCATTCCAACGCCATCTCTTCAGTGCCCCCTTCGAGGACGCTCCGGTCGTCTTCGCGACCGTCGCCAGCTTCAACGAGAGCGACGCGGTCACGGCGCGGCTGCACGCCATCGAGACCGACGGCTTCGACGTCGGGCTGCGCGAGCAAGAGGCCAACGCGCAACAGCATCTGCCCGAACGCATCGACTTTATCGCCTGGGAGGCATCCTCGGGTGTCGTCGACGGGATGCGATACGAGGTCGGGCGTACCGGACGCATGGTCAACCACGAGGCGCACAACCTCGTCTACCAAACGGCCTTCGTGCGGCCCCCGGTGCTCGTCGCCGACATGCAGACGACCCATGGCGACGACACGGCAGCACTGCGGTGGCAGAATCTCAACGTCGAGTCGGTGGACCTGCGGGTGCAGGAAGAGCAGTCGCGTGATCGGGAGATGACGCACCTGCTCGAGGATGTCGGGTACTTCATCGCCGACGTCGAATAGGACTAAACCGCGTCCAGAGCGATATGCGTCGTTTTCACGTTGCGTTTGGCTTTGGAGATATCCTCAATCTCGGTGCGACGCGGTTTAGAATTTAGTTTTTTCAAAACTTTAAACTTTAAACCGCGCCAGCTCCGGCAGTCGTCGGAGCCGGCGCGGCCAAGCCATTCCAGCAAATTACGCATACCGCACCGGGCGCGGTTTTCGCTATCCGAACGCGGCGCGGAACCGCTCCAGGAAGGTGTCGTACTCGGCCTCGGGCAGCAGGTTGATCCCGGCCGCCGCCTTGCGCCCTCCACCGCTCGGAAACCCTCGACACAGCACATCCGCCCCGTCGGGACGCGCCAGCGGCGCACGGACACTGACGAGAAACCCTCCCGCGGGCAGCCGAGTCAACATGGCGTGCGCTTGCTCGGGTGCCAGTTGGGCCAGCTCGTTGGCGAAAACGCCGCTGGCACGGCGCGCCCAGGGCTCGGCCGGCAAGATGAAGAGACGGTGCCCCTCGCTCTCGTACGCGGGTGCGACGGCGCGCGCACGGGCCATGTCGTCGGCATAACCGTCGCGCAGGGCGGCGAACGCCGGATCCTCGACGATAAAGGCCAAGGGATCGGCATAGGGCTGCAAGCTGCGGAAAAGCGCATCCGGGGCAAACAAGAGGTCGTCGACGGTCTCGCCATAACCGTTGTAATTGAGATAGATACCGAGATCGTGCAGCAGGTCGAGCTCCCCTTCGGTCAGATCCAGAGGCTCGGCGGCCCGACGGGCGGACGCATCGAAGTTGTCCCCGAAGGTCCCCACCACGGCCCATGCGCGTTGCGAGCCCCGAAGATAGTCATCGACAAGAAGACTGGTCCCCTTGTCGGGCAGCGTCTCGATGTGGACATCGAGCGCCGGGTGGGCCGGGATCTCGCCGGCGAAGTGGTGATCGAAATAGCGGATGCGCGCACCCTGCTCCAGCAAACGCTCGACCGCGCCGCGATTCTTGTCGAACGAGATATCCAGCGCGGTGACCTGATCGCCATCGACCGCATCGACCCGCTCGAGCAGGGCGATGTCGCGTTTCACACCGGTGACCAGGATGCTCTCGATCGGCTCGGCCAAGCGCAGTTGCTGCAGGGCACAGAGACCGTCGGCGTCGCCGTTGAAGACATCGTAATGACTCATCTGGAAAACCGTTTGCGGGCAGATGGATGTCGGCCGATTATCCGCCCAACCGCCCGGCCGGTCCAAGTCCGCATCCGCTCTCGTCGATGCGCGACGGCGCCGTTCACGCCGGACACGGCTTAGCCGGCGTTGCTCGCGGCGTTCGCGATCGGTAGACTTTGCAATCCACTCAAGTCTCCGACGGGGACGGGCCGCGCGACGAGCCGACGGGCACATAGCCCGGAGAACCCCAACTCGCGATTCCGGCGATCCGACCCAACCTCTTTCCGCATCCTCTATTTGGAACCATCATGGCCATTGAGCAGACGCTATCCATCATCAAGCCCAACGCGGTGGCGAAGAACGCCATCGGCGCCATCCTGGGCCGTTTCGAAGCCGCCGGGTTGCGCATCGTCGCTGCGCGGATGCTCCATATGAGCAAGGAGCAGGCATCGGCCTTCTACGGGATCCACCAGGGCAAGCCCTTCTTCGATGAGCTGGTCGCGTTCATGACCTCCGGTCCGGTGATGGTCCAGGTGCTCGAAGGCGAAGACGCCGTGGCGAAGAACCGCGACATCATGGGCGCCACCAATCCGGCCAATGCCGCGCCGGGCACCATCCGCGCGGACTTTGCCGATTCCTTCACCGAAAACGCGGCGCACGGCTCGGATGCTGCGGATACCGCGGCCGTGGAGATCGCCTTCTTTTTCCCGGAAGGCGTCTGCCCGCGCACCCGCTGAGAATCCCGTGACCAACACCGAGCTCAAGCCCAACCTCCTCGACCTGAATCTTGCCGACTGCGAGAGACTGGTGCTCGGGCTCGGCTTCAAGGCGTTTCATGGACGCAGCCTCTTCAAATGGATCCACAAGCACGGCGTTGTCGATTACGACGCCATGACGGATCTGTCCAGGGGGTTGCGCGACGCGCTGCGCGAGACCGTCGAGATCCGCCTGCCGCGCATCATCCACGATCAGCCCTCGGCGGACGGAACCATCAAGTGGATCATGGAGCTCGAAGACGGCCAGCGCATCGAGACCGTCTTCATCCCGGAGGGGCGCCGCACGACCATCTGCGTCTCCTCGCAGGTGGGTTGCGCGCTCAACTGCTCCTTTTGCGCGACCGCCACCCAGGGGTTCAACCGCAACCTGACGGTCGGAGAGATCGCCGGGCAGATCTGGCATGCCACCCGGCAGATGGGGTCGGCACCGTCCAACGTGGTCATGATGGGCATGGGCGAGCCACTCGCCAACTTCGACGCGGTGGTCAAGGCGATGGACATCATGCAGGACGATTTCGCCTACATGATCGCCAAAACGCGCCTCACACTCAGCACCTCGGGTATCGTCCCGAACATCTACCGGCTGCGCGAGGTGAGCGACGTCTCGCTGGCCGTCTCGCTGCATGCGCCCAACGATGCCCTGCGCGACCAACTCGTGCCGATCAACCGCAAGTACCCGCTCGCCGAGCTGCTGCCGGCCTGCAAGGCGTACGTGGGCACCGACAAGCGCCGCCGCATCACCTGGGAATACGTGATGCTCGACGGCATCAACGACAGCCTCGCGCATGCCAAGCAGATGATCCGCCTGCTCGAGGGGATCCCGTCGAAGGTTAACCTGATCCCCTTCAACCCCTTCCCCGGCAACCAGTACGGCACCTCGCCGCCCGAGCGCATCGAGGCGTTTCGCGCGCGCCTCGCCGGCGCCGGCATCTTCACCATGACCCGCAAGACGCGCGGCGACGAGATCGCCGCCGCGTGCGGACAGCTCGTCGGTCGGGTCGAGGATCGCACCCGCCGGCTCGGGCGCGTCGCGGTCGCGATTCCGGCGGAGATGGCGCCTGACGGCAGGATCCGGACCGGGAGGGCGGCGACACCATGAGGGGTCATCTCGCCGGCCGACTCCTGAGCCCCGGGGTTCTGGTGCCGACCGCACTCTGTCTCGGCTTGGTCGGCTGCGCGAGCAAGACAACACAGGGGAACGATCCGCTCGGGCTCGATCCGCAGGACAGCCCGGCGTCGCTCTACGTGGAGATGGCCGAGGAGTACTACACCCGCGGCCAGACCGAGGTCGCCTTCCGTCGCGCCCAACAGGCGATCGAGGCCGACAGGAATTATCCCAAAGCCCACGTGTGGCTCGCCTTCATGTACGAAGAGATGGGCAAGCCCGACCTCGCAGCCACGCATTACGAGCGCGCCCTGAAGCTCGCGCCCAACAACTCCGATGTTCTCTATGCGTTCGGTGCCTATCAGTGTCGACAAAAGCGCTATACCGAGGCGGACGTCTACTTCAAGAAGGCGTTGGACAATCCGCTCTATGCAACGCCCTGGGTCGCGATGACCAACGCGGGCACCTGTGCGGGCAGCGCCGGTGATGCGGTCAAGGCGGAGAGCTACTATCGCGCTGCCGTGGCAGCCAACCCCGGCTTCGGCCCGGCCTTGGTCAAGCTCGCGGAGAGCGAGCTCAAGCGCGGCAACGCCCAAGGCGCAAAGACCTATCTGGATCGCTATTTCGAGCCGACGACCTTGCGAACCCCGGCGACCGCCCACGCCGCACTCGTCGCGGGGGTGACAACCGAACGTGCGCTCGGCAACCGAGCCCGCGCAGCCGAGTACGAGAATGCATTGCGGGCGAACTTCCCGCATGTACCCGCGACCCGTGATCTGTAGGGACCTCAAGAGTGACAAACCTGACACAATCGACCGACCCGAACGACCAGAACGTGGTCGAGTTCGGCGATAGCCCGGGGCGACGCCTGCGGGTGCAACGCCAATCGCGTGGCCTGGCGATCGAGCGGATCGCCTCGCAACTGCACCTCAAGCCCGAGATCATCGAGGCGCTCGAGCAGGACCGCTTCGACCTCTTGCCCGATCCGGTCTTCATCACCGGCTATCTGCGCAACTATGCGCGCGCGCTCGGTCTTGACCCGATGCCGCTGGTTGCCGCCTATCAGGCCCACCCCGGGACACCGAAGAACATCGAGCCGACCCGCCCGATCCCCGGATCGGACCGCGATTCGGGCGGCACCCGCATCCTGGTGCGCCTCGTCAGCCTCGCCTTGGCCGCGGCGGTCGTCGCGATGATTGCTCTATGGTGGCACGATCGCCCCGAGTTCTCCCCGGAACTCGGCCTCGACACGTCAGACCCGGATCCGCTGGCGATCGAGGCCGAGGGCGTCGATACGGTGGTCCCGGAGATCGCCGAGCAGACACCCGGAGAGACGATAGAATCGACCCCAACGGATGGCTTCGCAACACCGCAGACGCCCGAGCCACCCGCGCCGTCGGTCGCCGAGCGTTCCGAGGCCGACCCCGCCTCCATACCCGAGCCGACAGCCGACCCGGTCACCGAGGGCACGAGCGCGCCGATCCAAACGGTCGCAACGCCCGATGTCGACACCCCGACACCCGCCTCCGAGCCCGCGGCAACGGCGTCGAAGGGCATCGTCCTCGAGTTTACCGGCCCCTCCTGGCTCGAGGTCCGCGATGCCTCCGGACAACGACTCATCGTCGGCGAGATGAAGGCCGGGGATCGACGCGAAGTCACGGGGCAAGCGCCTTTCCGGTTCACCGTCGGGCGGGTCAACAACAGCAGCATGACGGTCGACGGCAAGCCCTTCGATCTGGAAGGTCGTTCGCGCGGCAACGTGGCGCGCTTCTCGTTCGACCCCGCATCGCCGGAGTGACGGTGCGCTCAGGCCGAACCCATCCGAGCGTCGTCAGCAGACATCGAGCCGTCGAACATGAGTAAATACATCCAGGCCATCCGCGGGATGCACGACATCCTGCCCGAGGCCGTCGCCACCTGGCATCGCATCGAGGACACCGCTCGCAGCATCCTTGCGAGCTACGGCTATGCCGAGATCCGCACGCCGATCCTCGAGGTCACGGATCTGTTCAAACGCTCCATCGGCGAGGTCACCGACATCGTCGAGAAGGAGATGTACAGCTTCGAGGATCGCAACGGCGACAGCCTGAGTCTGCGCCCGGAGGGAACCGCGAGCTGCGTGCGCGCTGCGATCGAGCACGGGCTGCTCGTCGTGCCCCAGCGGCTTTGGTATCGTGGCCCGATGTTTCGCCACGAGCGGCCGCAGCGCGGGCGCTATCGACAGTTCAATCAGATCGGCGCAGAGGTCTTCGGCCTTGCGGGTCCGGATATCGATCTCGAGCTGATCCTGCTCACCGCGCGTCTGTGGCGCGCGCTCGGGCTGAAGGGCTTGCGCTTGGAGATCAACAGTCTCGGCGACCCCGAAGAGCGTCGGCTGTATCGCGAGCAGTTGGTGACCTATCTCGAGGCGCGTCACGCGCATCTGGATGCCGAGAGTCTGCGGCGCCTGCACACCAACCCCCTGCGGGTCCTGGACTCCAAACACCCGGAGACACAGAAGGTCGTCGCCGATGCGCCGACCCTGATGGACCACCTCGGCGAGGAGAGCCTGGCGCATCTACACAGCATCCGCCACGGTCTCGACCAGGCGGGCATCCCCTATCGCATCAATCCACGGTTGGTGCGGGGTCTGGACTATTACAACCGGACCGTCTTCGAGTGGATCACCGAGGATCTGGGTGCCCAAGGCACCGTCTGCGCGGGCGGCCGCTACGACGGATTGGTCGAGCAGCTCGGTGGCCGCCCAACGCCGGCTGTCGGGTTCGCCTTGGGCCTCGAGCGCTTGGTCGAGCTGCTCGCGCTTGCGGGGCACGCGGGCGAGCCTGCGGTGCATGCCTACCTGGTCGCGGTCGGCGATCAGGCCCAGCTCGAGGCCCCGATCATGGCCGAGCGTCTGCGCGATGCCCTGCCCCGTCTGCGACTCATGGCCCACTGCGGCGGCGGCAGCTTCAAGAGCCAGTTCAAGAAGGCCGACAAGAGCGGTGCAGCCTTCGCGCTTATCCTCGGCGAGTCGGAGCTGGCGCAGGGCATCGTCGGCGTCAAACCCTTGCGGGACCAAAGCGGCCAGCAAGAGCTGGGGTTCGACGATTTGGTCGATGTCCTGGCCCGAGAGATCGAGACCCCGGGTTGACGGCGGCGGGCGAAGACGCCGGCCAAGCCGCACGGGAATCCATGTCACCACGGAGAGCGAAGTGAGTTACGAGACCGACGACGAAAAAGTCGAAGCCATCAAGACCTGGTGGAAAGAGAACGGCGTGGCGATCATCATGGGCATCGCCATCGGACTGGGCGCCATCGTCGGCTGGCGCTACTGGGGCGATTATCGCGACAGCGTCGCCGGTCAGGGTTCTGCGGTCTTCGATCAGGTGCTCGCAAACGCCGCGACCGGTCAAACCGAGGCGGTCGTGACCCAGGTGCGCATGCTCAACGACGAGTTTGCCTCGACGCCCTACGCGGCACTCGGCTCGCTGGCCGAGGCGAAGGCGCTTTACGAGTCCGGCCAAGCCGAGGCCGCCATGACCGCCTTGACGGGCGTGATCGCCGCTGCTCCGGATCCGGCGTTGGCCCGCATCGCGGCGCTTCGCCTGGCGCGGATCCAGGTTGCGGAAGGCCGCTTGGACGAGGCGGCCAAGACCGTTGCGGATCACGACAGCAGTCCCGAATTCGCCGGCGACTTCGCTGCAGTGCGGGGCGACATCGCAGCGGCACGCGGGGATACGGTCGCGGCACGCGCGGCCTACGAGCAGGCGATCGCCGAAGGGACCGGGTTCTCGCAGTTGATCCGTCTCAAGCTCGACAACCTTCCCGCCGCCGGATAGTGGTCGGAGAGCCGTCTATGGTCACGCAATCGAAAGCGGGCGCCGCCCGACTCGGGGTAATGCTGCTCGCCGGCCTGCTGAGCGGTTGCGGGATGTTCCCCTGGCTCGGCGCGGACAAGGACCCCACGCCTCCGACCAAGCTCACCGAGATCGTGCAGACGGCCGGATTGACGACCCTCTGGTCGGCGCGGGTGACGCGCGGCACGGCCGGACGTCGGCTCTACTTGGTTCCGATGGTCGCTGCAGACCGACTCTATGTCGCCGATTCACGCGGTCGGTTGGTCGCCGTTGCCGCGGACAGCGGACGCGTCCTCTGGGAGCGTGACACGGACCTGCAGTTCAGCGGCGGACCCGACGTGAAGGGCGACCGTTTGGTCATCGGCACCAGCCGAGGCGAGCTCCTCGCGTTCTCGAGCAGCGACGGTAAGGAACTCTGGCGCACGCAGCTCGGAAGCGAGGTCCTCTCTGTCCCGCGCCTGACCGACACGGCCCAAGTGATCGTCCACACCCTGGACGACAGCGTCTACGGGATCGACGCCAACACCGGCGCCCAGCAATGGCGTGTCAACTATCCGGCCCCCGTGCTCACCTTGCGCGGCAGCAGCAGTCCGGTCATCACATCCGCCGGGATCCTTGTCGGACTCTCGGGCGGCAAGCTCGTGAACCTCGACCCGGCCGACGGCACCCCGCTCTGGGAGGTCGCCATCACCCGCCCGAGCGGGCGCTCCGAGCTTTCGCGCATCGCCGACATCGATGCCGATCCGGTCGTGATCGGGACCATTGCCTTCGTGGGCTCCTACAACGGCGATCTGGCCGCCGTCGACATTACGACCGGCACCGTCATCTGGCGACGCGAACTCTCTGCACATGCCGGGCTGGCCGCCGATGCGTCCGACCTCTTCGTCACCGACTCGAGCGATCAGATCTGGGGCGCGGACCCGAGCGACGGCGCCGGACGCTGGCGCCAAGAAGGTCTGCGCTACCGTCAGGTGACCGCTCCCGCGTTGGTGGGCAATCTGATCGCGGTCGGCGACCTGGACGGCTATGTCCATCTGCTCACACGCACCGACGGCCGTCTGGTCGGGCGCACCCGCATCACGGGGAAAGGCGCAATTACGGCACGGCCCTTGGTCGTCGGCAACCGTCTCTATGTCTACGCCGACGACGGCACCCTGGCTGCATTGAGTATCGGCGGTGCGCCCGCAGCCACGTTGGGCCTGCGCGGCAGCGCGCCCGCCGACGCAGGCGCCGCCTCGCGCGACGTCGACACCGCACCGGCCGATTCGCCGGGATCCGCACCACCGGAGTCCAGCCCCTGAACGGCATGCTGCCCGTCATTACCCTGCTCGGCCGGCCCAACGTGGGCAAGTCGACGCTCTTTAATCGCCTGACGCACACGCGGGATGCGCTGGTTGCGGACTTTCCCGGCCTGACCCGCGATCGCCAGTACGGGATCGGCGTCGTGGGGCCGAGCCGCTACGTCATCGTCGACACCGGCGGCATCAGCCAGGCCGTCGACGGGGTCGAGGCCCTGATGGAGCGCCAGGTCCAGCTCGCGATCGACGAGGCCGATCATCTGCTCTTCCTTGTCGACGCGCGCGACGGCTGCACCCCGGGCGACATCGAGATCGCCGCACGGCTTCGCCGCATGGGCAAGCCGGTGAGCCTGGTGGTCAACAAGAGCGACACCATGGACCCGGTGTTGGCCACCGCGGACTTCCACCGACTCGGTCTCGGCGAGCCGATGGCGGTCTCGGCCACCCATGGCCGCGGCGTGCAGGACCTCATCGACGCGGTCTTCGCCGGCTTCCCGGCGACCGACGAGGAGGGCCTCGGCGCCGCGCCGACCGAGGAAGGTATCCGAGTCGCGATCGTCGGGCGCCCGAACGCGGGCAAATCGACACTCATCAACCGCATCCTCGGCGACGACCGGCTGGTCACCTTCGACAGCCCGGGCACCACCCGCGACAGCATCTTCGTCCCCTTCGAGCAACAGGGTCGCCATTACACCCTGATCGACACCGCGGGCATGCGCCGACGCGCCCGGATCGACGACGTGATCGAGAAGTTCAGTGTCATCAAGACACTCCAGGCGATCGATGCGGCCAATGTCGTCATCCTGGTGCTCGATGCCCACGAGGGTGTGGGCGAGCAGGACGCCACGCTCGCGGGTCACATCATCGAGCGCGGACGGGCACTCGTGGTCGCGATCAACAAATGGGACGGGCTGGCTCCCGACCAACGCGAGCAGATCAAAACCCAATTCGCGCGCAAGCTCGCCTTCCTGGACTTCGCCAAGATGCACCTGGTCTCCGCCCTGCATGGCAGCGGTGTCGGCCTGCTGCTCGACGAGGTCGAGAAGGCCTACGCCAACGCCACACGCAACCTCTCGACACCCGAGCTGACGCGACTGCTCGAGGACGCCGTTCAGGAGCATCAACCGCCCTTGGTGCATGGACGACGCATCAAGCTGCGCTATGCCCACCAGGGCGGACGCAACCCGCCTATCATCATCATCCACGGCAACCAGACCGAGTCGGTCCCGGACACCTACCGGCGCTATCTGATCAATCGCTTCAGGCGCGAGCTCAAGCTCCTCGGCACCCCCTTGCGGATCGAGTTCAAAAGCGGCACCAACCCCTTCGCGGGTCGTCGCAACACGCTCACGCCAAGCCAGATCAAGCATCGCCAGCGGCTGAAGACGTTCGTGAATCGCAAGCGATAAGGCACTGCTCCCCAGCCCTGCTGGTAGGCGCCGATTCGACCCCGCTGTCGACCACCTAAATCACGTCCAGAGCAACATGCGTCATTTACATTTCACGTTTGGCTTTGGGGGTGTCCTCGCTCTCGGTGAGACGCGATTTGAAACGTCATTTTTATTAACACCCTAAACCGCGCCAGCTCCGACAGCCATCGGAGCTGGCGCAGCCAAGCCACTCGACACATGTTGCATACCGCACCGGGCGCGGTTTAACGCTCGACCGAGGATCGACGTGATTCAGGAATCCCCCATCACCGACATCGCGCAGATCATCCAACTCGCGGTTGCGCCTGTATTTCTGCTTTCGGGCATCGGCGCCATGCTCGCGGTGATGACGAATCGTCTTTCGCGCATCGTAGATCGAGCTCGGCGGGTTGAAGCAGAGGCCACGGCACATCTCGACGATGCCACGGATCCGGAACCCGAGCTAAAACTCTTGTCGCGTCGCGCCAAGCTGATCGGACTCTCGATCGGACTGTGCACCATCACCGCCTTGCTGGTCTCGGCAGTGATTGCGATCCTCTTCCTCGGCGCCTTTCTGACCTTCGACGCGGCCGTCTTGGTGGCACTCGTCTTCATTGCCGCGATGCTCGCGTTCATCGCCGCACTGGTCTTTTTCCTGCGCGAGGTTTTGCTCGCCACCGCCGGGTTGCGGTTCCTGCGTCGATAGGGCGCCCATCGGGGACTCACATGCCTCAGCCGGAGGACCATCATGCTCTACCTGCTTCTCTTGCCGCCGCTGATCATCATCGCGGCGGTGATCGTCCATCTCGCAACACTGCCCGCGACCTTTGCTGTAGAACGCTCCCGGTTGATGATGGTCGACCGGCAGAGGCTGTTCGACGCGGTCCGTGATCTCGGCAGCTGGAAGGCTTGGAGTCCTTGGCTCCTGCATGAGCCCGAAGCCGAGCTGACCTTCAGCGACGCGCCAGACCATGAGGGCGGGTCTTCTCGCTGGGACGGCAAGCACATCGGCGCCGGCTCCCTCACGCAGATGCGCTTCCAAGCGCCGGATCGAATCGATCAACGCCTCGTCTTCAGGCGCCCCTTCAAGGCCCGGTGTGATGTCTGGTGGGAGTTCAAGGAACAGGATGGCTGCACCCTGGTCACCTGGGGCATGCAGGGGCGGATGCCCTTCGGGCTGCGATTCATGGTGCCGACAATGTCCCATGCCATCGCCAAGGATTACGAGCTGGGTCTCGCGCTGCTGAACGGTTATTTGGACCCGAGCGCATCGCATCCCGAGATTCGGTTCGTCGGCCCCTGCGAGCGTGCGCCTCGAAAGGCCGTCACCATCCCCTTCAGCGGCAGCATGGAGGCCATGGTCGCGGCCATGGAGGAGGGTTTCCCGAGTTTGGCGGCACAGCTCGAGGATCTCGGGATTACGCCCGCAGGGGCGCCCTTCACCGTGTATCACAAGGTCGATGCCAAGGCGGGCCTCTTCGTCTGCGATCTCGCAATGCCGATCCCGGACGGAGCCGCCCCGGGCGAACTCGTCGTCAAGGAATTCCCCGGCGGGCGCTACTTTCTGACCGAGCTGCGGGGCAGTTACGATTTCCTGGAATCCACCTGGCACAGCCTGATGGCGCACCTACGGATGTGCCGGATCAAGCAGGATCCCTCACGGCCGTCGCTCGAGGTCTATGCGGAAGATCCGCGCTCGGTCGGGCACGAGAACGAGATCCTGACGCAGATCTTCATACCCATTCATGCAACCTAAACCGCGTCCAGAGCGAGATACTGATTTTCGAGTGAGTTCGACGGCCTGTGCCGGGTTGGGATTCAAGATCGGTCCCAAAGCTGGCACACTTGCCGACGGACGACAAAGACCGGCAGCGAAGATGGCCGGTCGCCATACCCACTACCGAGGTTCGACCACAGCATGAGCGACTCAGTCAAGTATCTGCTCGACGAGCAGCATCTCCCGCGCACTTGGTACAACATCAACGCCGATCTCCCCACCCCGCTCGACCCGGTCCTGCATCCGGGCACCCAACAGCCGATTACGGCGGACGATCTGGCGGTGATCTTCCCCCGTGCCGTGATCGAGCAGGAAATGAGCACCGAGCGCGAGATCGAGATCCCCGAGCCCGTACGCGAGGTCTATCGGCAGTGGCGCCCGGCGCCACTCTACCGAGCCCGTCGACTGGAGAAGGCGCTCAAGACGCCGGCGAAGATCTACTACAAGTACGAGGGCGTGAGCCCGGCCGGCAGTCACAAGCCCAATACCGCCATCCCGCAGGCCTTCTACAACAAACAGGAAGGCGTGAAGCGAATCACCACCGAGACCGGCGCCGGCCAATGGGGCTCCTCGCTCGCCTTGGCAGGGTCCATGTTCGGCCTCGAGATCGTCGTCTACATGGTCAAGGTGAGCTTCCACCACAAACCGTATCGACGTGCCTTCATGGAGACCTTCGGGGCCCAGTGCATCGCCAGCCCGAGCGACACGACCGCGTCCGGGCGTGCCATCCTCGCGGAGCATCCCGACAGCACCGGCAGTCTCGGCATCGCCATCAGCGAGGCCGTCGAGTTGGCCGCCCAGCGCGACGACACCAAATACGCGCTCGGCAGCGTGCTGAACCATGTCCTGCTGCACCAGACGGTCACCGGTCTGGAGGCGCAAAAGCAGCTGGAGATGGCCGGCGACTACCCGGACATGATCATCGGTTGCACCGGCGGCGGCAGCAATTTCGCCGGCATCGCCTTCCCCTTCCTGGGCGAGAAGCTGCGCGGGGGTCGCGACATCGAACTGATCGCCGTCGAGCCCTCGGCCTGCCCGACGCTGACGAAGGGTCTCTTCGCGTACGACTACGGCGATACCGCCAAGCTGACCCCGCTGGTGAAGATGTATACGCTCGGTTCCAGCTTCGTGCCGCCGGGCTTCCACGCCGGGGGGCTGCGTTATCACGGCATGGCGCCTCAGATCAGCCATCTGACCAAGCTCGGCTACATCAAGCCGACCTCATACAACCAGCTGGACTGCTTCGCCGCCGGCATCCAGTTTGCCAAGGCCGAGGGCATCGTGCCCGCGCCCGAGGCCAACCACGCCGTGAAGGCCGCGATCGTCGAGGCCGAGAAGTGCCGCGAGTCCGGCGAGGCCAAGACCATCCTCTTCAATCTCTGCGGACACGGCAACTTCGACATGCAGGCCTACACCGATTACCTGGCCGGCAAGCTGAAGGATCTAACCTATGCCGAGGACGAGGTCGCCATGGCCCTCTCGGGGCTTCCGAGCGTTGCTTAAACCGCGCCCGGCGCGGTATGCGATGTTTTTTGGATGGGATCGGCCCCGGCAGACGTGACGACCGCTGGAGTCGGCGCGGTTTAAGATATTAAAAAATATATTATTTTAAACCGCGCCCCCGCTAAAGACTGTGGATGCACCGAACGTCGAGCTCACTCGAGAATTTCGCATCTCGCTCTGGACGCGGTTTAGATCCCAGGCAACACACCCCGAGCCGAGGCGACGCCAGGAGAATCATGATGACCCCGGATCGTTCTCGGCGAGCAGGCCCGTTGGCGCTCTTGATGCTCTTCGTCTCGGCTATAGCCTGCGGTGCCGACGATCCGGCGGGAGTTCAGGAACCGGCGGTCGCGCCGGAGGTGAAGCTGGAAGAGCTGACCCTGCGTCTACTCGGGATGGAGGGAAAGCTCAAGGAATCCGCGCATGCGCGCAAGAGCGCCGACCAAGCCCGCATGGAGGCGGAGCGCCGGCTTGCGGAGGGAAGCCAGGAGATCGAGCGCCTGAACGGCGAGATACAGCGCCTGAAGGAGGCGCTGCTCGACCTGGAGCGAACCCTCAGCGAGCGCGACCGGCGACTCTCCGAGCTCGATGCCAGCAGGCTTTCGCTCACGACGGCCCACGAGGCACTCGAGCGCCGGTTCGAGGCACTCCGGGCACGGGTCCCGCCGCAGGACGGCGGCACTCTCGATGTGGAGCAGGCGCGACAGGCCTCCCGCGATGCCTACACGGAACTGCGCAGGACACTCCTGGATCCGAATGTGAAGCGGGAAGCAAGCGCGGAGCCTGCTGTGACTGCCGCCGAGAAGGTTCTGCACCAGCGTCAACTCACCCTGGCTCGCGTGTTGGACGCACAAGGCGCCTATCGGATTCGTCCCAGCGACTCTTTGGCCCTGATCAGCAGCCGTTGCTACGGCGACAGCAGTCAATGGCGTGCGCTGTTCGAGGCCAATCGCCATGTCCTCGAAGACCCCAATCAACTGATGCCCGGGGTCACCTTGGTCATCCCTTGACTCCCGCCGCTTGCGAAACGCCGAATCACACCGACACCCAATCCTTCGATGACGAGTTCTTGCGTGCGCAGATCGACCAGGATCGGATCGAAGCTTGGATTCTCCGGCAACAGGTAGGCCCGGCCGGTCCCGTGCCGATGCAGGCGTTTGACCGTCACCTCGTCGCCCAACCGTGCCACTACGATCTGGCCGTCGAAAACCTCGGAGGTGGTATGAACCGCCAGAAGATCGCCGTCGAGGATGCCGGCATCGCACATGCTGCTGCCGAGAACCCGCAACAGATAGTCCGCGCGGGGGTAAAAGAGGTCCGGATTAACCGGACAGGAGTCCTCGATATGCGCGGCCGCAAGGATGGGACTGCCGGCGGCGACACGCCCGATGATCGGCAGCTCGACCTCACCGGCGGCGGCGTGATCGATGAGCCGGATGCCGCGCGAACGACCCCGCGTCAGCTCGATCGCACCGTGCCGGGCCAAGGCGCGCAGATGATCCTCGGCCGCGTTGGCGGAACGAAAACCAAAGGTCCGGGCGATCTCCGCGCGTGTCGGCGGCACCCCGGTTTCGCGGATATGCGACCTGATCAGCTCCAGGATCTGCCGCTGCCGAGGGGTCAGGCCATCGCTCATGTCGGAGAATCGCTCAACGAAGTGGGCTGTCATTTTAGACAGTCCTGAGGGATTATCCATCGATGAACAAGGAAAAGCGCAATCGAATCTTCGAGCGTCTTCGCACCGCCAATCCGGCGCCGACGACGGAGCTGGTGTATCGCACGTCCTTCGAGCTTCTGGTGGCGGTGATCTTGTCGGCACAGGCGACCGACAAAGGGGTCAATAAAGCCACGGCGCGTCTGTTCGCGGTTGCCGATACGCCCGAGAAGATGCTCGCGCTCGGCGAAGAAGGCCTTAAAGCGCATATCCGGACCATCGGACTCTTCAACAGCAAGGCCGCCAATATCATCAAGACCTGCGCGATCCTGGTCGCGGAGCACGGGGGTCAGGTCCCGCGCGCGCGCAAGGCCCTGGAGGCACTCCCCGGCGTCGGACGCAAGACGGCCAACGTGGTTCTCAATACCGCCTTCGGCGAGCCGACGATGGCCGTCGACACCCATATCTTCCGTGTGGCCAACCGCACCGGGCTGGCGCCCGGAAAGACCCCGCTCGCGGTCGAGCAGGCATTGCTGCGCCATGTCCCCAAGGTCTTTCTGAAAGACGCCCATCACTGGCTGATCCTGCACGGACGCTATGTCTGCGTCGCACGTAAGCCGCGCTGCCCCGAATGTCCGATCGCCGATCTCTGCGACTATCGCGACAAGACGCCGCCGCCGTGACGCAAGATCGAACGCAAGCAGCACCGAGCCCGAATCCTCTAAACCGCGCCAGCGCCGACAGTCGCCGGAGCTGGCGCGGCCAAGCCGTTCCAACACATGACGCATACCGCACCGGGCGCGGTTTAACCCCTTCAAGAGCCTCGACTCCATGTTCGCAAAAGACCGTGAAAGCCATCGTCGCACCTTCATCACCGCCTGGGAGAAGGCTCAAACCGGACAACCCTTGGAGCCCGTCGAGGCACAGATTGTCCAGATCCTGCGCCAGCATCCCGAATATCATCGTCTCATGACCGAGATCGAAACCACCCTGGAGCGCGACTATCTCCCGGAGCAGGGTGAGTCCAACCCTTTCCTGCACATGGGGCTGCACATCGCCATCCTCGATCAGCTGAACACCGATCAGCCCGCTGGCATCCGTCGGCTCTACGGCCGCATCCTGCAGATCACCGGCGATCCGCACGAGACCGACCACCGCATCATGGAATGCCTCGCCGAGGCGCTTTGGACGCTGCAACGCAACCAAGCGCCCTTCGACGCCGCGGGCTACCTCGCGTGCATCGAACGCGCTGCCGGCGTGCGTCGACCGGGCCACTGAATTCCGTGACGGGCCTGTTACACTGAAAGGGACGGGAACCGACCGACACGGATCGGGGCGCAGCGACGCATGACCCTACATCGCAAGGGCGATCGTCCCGTCTCAGCCAAAGCCCCGACCGCATCGCGGCCGGGCTCAGTACGGGAGGAAAGTGACACCATGTTGACTTGGATACTAGCCGCCGACAACAGCCGCGCACGCATCTTCACCACCGACAAATCGGCAGGCGCGCTGCGCGAGATCCACACGCTGGCCTTCCCGGAAGGACGGCTCCACGAGGGCGATCTGACAACCGACAAGGGCGGTCGCGGTCACGACCCCATGTCGGGTGCGCACGGCATCAACGGCGAGGAGGCGCACAAGCAGGAGAATGCCGAACGCTTCGCCGGCCTGGTCTGCGAGACGCTGGAGAGCGCGCGCAACAAAGGGGAGCTTCAAAAGCTTTACGTCATCGCGGCCCCGGCTTTCCTGGGGATGCTGCGCAAACATCAGTCCCCGTCGCTCAAACAGCTGATCGCCGGTGAGATCGACAAAAACCTGACGACCCAGAGCCCCGAGGCGATCCGCAAGAGCCTGCCGGATTTTCTCTAAACCGCGCCCGGTGCGCGGTATGCGGTGTTTTTGGATGGGATCGGCCCCGGCAGTTTTGACGACCGCTGGAGTCGACGCGGTTTAAGATGCTAAACAGCGTCCAGATGACAGCGCCACGCTCAGTCTCGTCCCGCTGCCTCGTCCAGCGCATTTAGACGATCCAGCTTCTCGCGGATGCGGATCTCCAGACCACGCTCGACGGGCTTGTAATAGCGTCGCCCCGACAAGGCATCCGGGAGATAGGTCTCCCCGGCCGCATATCCCTCGGGCTCGTCGTGGGCGTAGCGATAGGCACGGCCGTGTCCCAGCTCTTTGAGGAGCTTGGTCGGGGCATTGCGCAGATGGACGGGCACGTCCAGGGAGCCCGACGCGCGTGCGTCCGCGAGTGCCCCGTTCCAGGCCAGATAGACCGCATTGCTCTTGGCGGCACAGGAGAGATAGACGACCGCCTGGGCAAGTGCCAGCTCGCCTTCCGGGGAGCCGAGCCGCTCTTGCGCCTCCCAGGCACTGAGCGCCAGATCAAGTGCACGCGGATCGGCGTTGCCGATGTCCTCGCTGGCCATCCGCACGATGCGCCGTGCCACATAGAGCGGATCACAGCCGCCGTCGATCATCCGCGCCAGCCAATACAGCGCGGCGTCCGGGTCAGATCCACGTACCGACTTATGCAACGCCGAGATCTGATCGTAGAAGATGTCCCCGCCCTTATCGAAGCGTCGCACGCTGCCGGCGATCACCTCCGCGACGGTCGCCGACGTGATCTCCTCGCCCGCTGTCATCCGGACCGCCAATTCAAGCAGATTCAGCGCGCGGCGGGCATCGCCGTCGGCGCTGCGTGCAAGCAGGGTCGCGGCCTCGTCGGACAGACGCAATCCACGCTCGCCGAGCCCCTGAACCGGATCGGCAAGGGCACGACCCAGGACGCGCTCGATATCGTCGGCCTCCAAGGCTTGAAGGAGATAGACGCGCGCACGCGAGAGCAGTGCGTTGTTCAACGCGAAGGACGGATTCTCGGTCGTGGCCCCGATAAAGGTCAGGGTGCCATCTTCGACATGCGGCAAAAAAGCATCCTGCTGGGCCTTGTTGAAACGGTGCACCTCGTCGATGAAGAGCAATGTGGGTCGCTGCTCCAGATCACGCACCGTCCGCGCCGTGGAAACCGCATCGCGGATGTCCTTCACACCCGCGAGGACGGCGGACAGGCTCAGGAAGCGAGCACCCGAGACCCGCGAGATGAGGCGCGCGAGCGTGGTCTTGCCGGAGCCGGGCGGCCCCCAGAAGATCATCGAATGGAGTTGTCCCGACTCGATCGCCCCACGCAACGGCTTGCCCGGCGCAAGCAGGTGCTGCTGCCCGAAGAATCCATCCAACGTCGTCGGGCGCATCCGCTCGGCGAGCGGCGCATCAGTCATTCTGAACCGCGCCCGAAGCGGTCACGACCGGTTTGCCGAAACCCGATCCCCGGCAGTACTCAAGACATTCGCGGCCGACGCGGTTCAGAATCAAAAAATAATCTCCTGAAGCGCGCCTGCGCCGACAACCGTTGAGAACCGCAAGGGCGACGTAGACAGCAAACGGCACATGTCGAACAGAGGCGCGCTTCAGTCGAAGGAGAGAAAGTCGTCCATCGCCCCCTGGTCCATCTTGAATAGATTCGGACTCAGCTTGGCGTTGCGCTCCGCCCCCGTGAAGTTCAGCCGGGTCGTCTGTCCGAAGGTGTCCTCCATGATGAGGCTCTCCAGATTGTCTTTGCCGAATCCGAGCTCGATCCGAAGGACGTCGGTGTCTTGCGCCTTGGGGATCAGCTCCACCCAGGTCCGTCCGTCCGTGCTGTCGATCGGCGACGCCTCGAAGTGCGTTTCGATCGGCCCGCCATCGGCCAAAAGCAGGGCAGGCGTTCCGCTCAGCGCCCGGTTCTGGCTCTGATGCGAGACTTGCTTGAGCTCCAGATCATGGAGATAGACCCGGCTGCCGTCGGCGATGATGACCTGGCGGTTCGGCGTGCTGTACTCCCAACGAAAACGGCCCGGGCGCTGCAGATAGAGGGTCCCGCGGGACTCCATCATCCGGGTGCGCTCGGCATTGAAGGTGAACTGCTCGAAATCGGCGCGCAGGCTGCTGAGTCCGGCCAGATAGTCGTTGACCCGCTTTGCGCCCTCGGCTGCGTTTGCGGTCGCAATCCCTGACAGAAGGATCAGCGGCAAGAGCATCGCGAGCACGACAACGCGCAAGCGCGATGATTGAACGCGTTCGTCAAGGCGCTCCGGGCGCTGCCCGAACGAATCAACTGAGGGTACGAAATCTGTCATATGAAATCCTGTATACGGCGACTGTAATCACGAGAGACACGAAAAAACGCCAAAGATTCAGATTAAACCGCGTCCAGAGCGACATGCATCCTTTTCACGCTGAGTTCAGCGTCGGGGGCTTACTCGATCTTGGCGAGACGCGGTTTAAAATTTAATCTTTCTATTACTTTAAACCGCGCCGGATCCGACAGTCGTCAGAGCCAGCGCGGCCAGTCCATTCCACCAAATGACGCATACTGCACCGGGCGCGGTTTAATCCTCGATCGGCGGCGGCGCCAAGACCTCGCGGTTTCCGTTGGTCTCCGCCGGACCTACGATCCCGATGCGCTCCATCTCTTCGATCATGCGTGCGGCGCGGTTGTAGCCGATCTTCAGACGCCGTTGTACCCCGGAGATGGAGGCACGCCGGCTTTCAACAACGATCTGCACGGCCTCGTCGAACAGCGGATCCGTGTCCTCGGTGTCGCCGCGCGGCTCGGGATCGATGCCCGGGAGCACTTCGGTCGGCTCGCGCAGCACGTCTTGCAGATACCGAGGCTCGCCGAACTGCTTGAGGTGCTCGACGATCCGATGCACCTCGTGATCGTCGACGAAGGCGCCGTGCACACGCTGCGGGATGTTGCCGCCCGGCGGCAGATAAAGCATGTCGCCGTTGCCCAACAATTGCTCGGCGCCCATCTGGTCCAGAACGGTGCGTGAGTCGATCCGCGAAGACACTTGGAAGGCGATCCGGGTCGGGATATTGGCCTTGATGAGCCCGGTCAGGACATCGACCGAGGGGCGTTGGGTGGCGAGCAGGAGATGGATGCCGGAGGCCCGCGCCTTCTGCGCCAGCCGCGCGATCAGCTCTTCGACCTTCTTTCCGACCACCATCATCATGTCCGCCAGCTCGTCGATCACCACGACGATGTAGGGCAGGTGCTCCAGGGCCGGCACCTCGATACCCTGCTCGGCGGCGAAATCCGCGGCGATGGTGGGATCCGGGATGGTGCGGCCCTGTGCAGCAGCGTCGGCGATCTGACGGTTGTAGCCGCCGATATTGCGCACCCCGAGCTTCGCCATCAGGCGATAGCGACGTTCCATCTCCCCGACGCACCAGCGCAGCGCGTTGGCCGCCTCCTTCATGTCGGTCACCACGGGGGTGAGTAGATGCGGGATGCCCTCGTAGACCGAGAGCTCGAGCATCTTCGGATCGACCATGATGAGGCGCACGTCCTGCGGCCCTGCCTTGTAGAGCAGGCTCAGGATCATGGCGTTGATGGCGACCGATTTACCCGAGCCGGTGGTGCCGGCGATCAGCACATGCGGCATCTTGGCTAGATCCACGACCACCGGCAGACCGGAGATGTCGCTGCCCAGGCCCAAGGTCAGCGGCGACTTAGCGTCCTGATAGGTCGCCGAGCCGAAGGTTTGGCGCAGAAAGACCGTCTCGCGCTGCTGATTGGGGATCTCGATGCCGATCACCGACTTGCCCGGGATCACCTCCACCACACGCACGCTGATGGTCGAGAGCGCGCGGGCCAGATCCTTCGCCAGTCCGGTGATCTTGCTGACCTTGATGCCGGGTGCGAGCTCCAGCTCGAAGAGCGTGACGACTGGGCCGGGGTAGACAGCGACGACCTGGACCTGGACGCCGAAGTCGGCAAGCTTGAGTTCGACCTGTCGCGACAGATCCTCGATCTGCTCGTCCGAGTAGGCTCGGCCGCTCGGACGCGGCTGATCCAGTAGGTCGAGCGGCGGGAGACTGACCTCGTCGGTCAAAGCGGTTGCGCTATGGGCGGCAGAAGCAGCCTGTACCGACGGAGCCTGTGTAGCCGGGAGCGGCGGCTCGGGCCGGGTCACCGGACGCGGCGGCGTCTTGATCCGCGGTGCCGCCGCCGGCACGGGCTTCTGACCGCGCTTGAGATCATCGAGCGACAGGGTCTCTGGCTCGGCCATGGCCTCCCGCACACGCCGCGGAAGCCCCTCGAAACGACGCCCGAGCCGCTCCCCCGGCTCGTGCCCCGACGCTTCGGAGCCTGTTGCGTCCGAACCGACCGCTTCACGCAAGCGCGAACGCATCGATGGTCCGTCGGATTGCGTCGGATCGTCGATGAGGTTCAACGCCTCGGGAAGCCCGGTCGACTCCCCCGCTGCGGCAGCCTGCCGACGCATCACCAAGGCCGTCGCCGCACCCTGCACGACATTCGCGACCCAGCCTGCGGCCTGCAGAACGGCAGCGCCCGTATTGTCGACCACCTTCAGCCAGGAGATCCCGGAGAAGAGCGTGAACCCGACCAAAAGGGCACCCCCGAGCAGCAGATCGGTCCCCCTGGTATTGAAGGCGGCGCGCATGTTGTCGCTGACGAGCATGCCCAGACCGCCGCCTGCCCCGTTCGGTAGATGGGCGCCGAGCTCGGCGAGATGAATCGCGGCATATCCACAGCCGGCAACGATGGTGATGAAGAACCCGATCCAGCGCAGCGCCAGGATCCAGGTCCGCGGCGCCGGCTCCTCGCCGCGACCGCGGAACACCAGCCAGGCGCTCCAGCCGACCATCACGGGGAGCAGATAGGCGAAGAACCCGAACAGAAAGAGCGTGACATCGGCAAACCAGGCGCCGGCCCGTCCGGCCGAGTTGCTGACCTGCGAGACGTCGCCGACGTAGGACCAACCCGGGTCATCCGGAGAGTAGCTGGCCAAGGCGAGCACCAGATAGAGCGCCACGACCATGAGGGTCCACATGGCGCCCTCGCGGAGCGCGCGCTCCACGTAGTCGCTGAACGTCAACTGCCCGTATCGTGTCGCCTGCGCCATGACTCTCTCCGAAATTTTGGCTCCCCATGATACCGTTGCCGGCGCTTCTTAGGGTAGTTTCGATGGCTGAATTCGCCTGAATCCCGCCTGAATCAGAGCGATAGGCGCACCGGTGATGCGCTCAGCCGGGCGATGTCTCGTCCAATGCGCCCGCCAACCACTCCTGAACGGAATCGGCCGGCGGCTGCGCGGCGAGGACCGGCCCCAAGGAGGCGATCTGCTCGTTGGCCTTGCGCATCCAGACCTTGAGACGCTGACGATCCATCAGACCCAGCCCACCCGGTCGACTCTGGCCGGCGGCCCAGAAGCTCGCAGCCAGGTGGTCGACCTTGCGCATCGTGGCCGCGTGCAGCTCGGGCAGCTCGATGAAGCGGGCGCCGACGGCCTCGGCGGCGACACGGGCCGGAGAGTTCCGGAACGCGGAAAAATCCTTTCCGCGACCGTAGTTCTGCACCACGACATAGGAGGCCGCCTCACCGTAGCGGTCGATAAGTCGCTGGAGCAGACCGATGCCGTCGGCGCCGTCGTCCATGACATGCCAGAAGACCACCCCGACCCCTTCGTCGGCGGCAAGCGTCAGGAAGTCGTTTTGATCGATCCAGCGAAACAAGGGTGCCGAGGTCTGGGCGGCCAGGTCCACCAGCACATTCTGCGGCGCTGCGAGCGCGGCCTCCATCAATTGATCGGCATCCTCGAAGGCGTCGAGCAAGACGGATCTGGAGTAGTCGCCGTAGAAGCGGAGCATGGCCCCATGGGATTGGTCGGTGTCGAAGACCGTAAAGGGTCGGTTGTTGTCGATATGATGCTGCGCGAGCAGGCGGGCCAGCACCGACTTGCCGACGCCCCCCTTCTCGCCGCCGATGAAATGGATCTTGCTCATGCGTGGTTGCTCCGGGTGTGTGCTTTGATGGGCCGGGAGCATGCACCGTGGGCGATGCTCTCGCAAGGGCCGGCCGAGCGCCGAAGGCTGCCCCCTGGATGCGATGCCGCGCCGCGAATACGATTCGGGTTCGCCGCGCAGGTCGGAGGAGCCTGGGCGCGCGCGCCGCGCCGCGGGATCGGAAGCAACCCCGGGCCAAAAGCCGACCGTTTTCCCCGTTTTTGCGATGGTCGGGGTTGACGAGAGGTGGTACTACGAAGGTGAGATCGTCAACTACCATCGAGAACCGAGACCACACGCACCGTGAACAACCGCAGATCCCACATCGGCGTCGTCGACCGCCTTCTGTTCGTCCGTCAGTTCCTCCGGCACCCGATGCAGGTCGCATCCTTGGTGCCCAGCTCCCGTTTCCTGATGCGCCGGGTTCTGGCCGCTGCGGCGGTGGATCGGGGGGGCCTGGTGGTGGAGCTCGGCCCCGGCACCGGCGGCACCACCCGGGCCATCCTGGATGCACTGCCGCCGGACGGGCGGCTGCTCTCCATCGAGCTGAATTCCCACTTGCACCGCTTGGTGGAAGCCATCCCGGATCGACGCCTCATCGCCCACCGCGGCAGCGCCTGCGAACTCCCGGCCGTACTCGCGGCCCACGGGTTCGCCGCCGCGGACGCCGTTGTCTCCGGCATTCCCTTCTCCACCATGCCGCGGGCCGTGGGCGCACGCACCGCAGCCGCCATCGCCGAGTGCCTGGCCGCCGACGGCCGCTTCGTCGCCTACCAGGCCAGCGCCCGGGTGGCCGAGTTGTGCCGTCCCCACCTCGGCCCCCCCCGGGTCGACACCGAGCTGCTGAATTTCCCGCCGATGCGGGTGTTCCGCTGGGAGCGGACGGGTGGTTGATCCCCGGAAGCGGCGGCGGGCGCGGTTTAGTCGCAGCGGCGAACCCGCCGATGGTTGCGGCGAAGGCCAACCAGACGCCGAGCTGCGCGGCAAGGCGCAACGCAACGCCGGGGCATCTCGTCGCGGCTCTGCAACGAGAAAACCGAGGTATCGTCAACGGGCGATCGAGCCGTCGGCGGAACGCACCAGCCGTTGAACACGCTGCCCTTCGGCGTCGAGCAGCTCGAGCGCCAAAGGCATCTTGCCGAGCGCATGGGTGGCGCAAGACAGACAGGGGTCATAGGCCCGGATCGCCACCTCGATGCGGTTGAGCAACGGCTCGGTAAGCTCGTGACCCTTTAAATCGTCGGCGGCAACGCGGCGGATGGATTCGTTCATCGCCTGGTTGTTGTTCGTGGTGGAGACGATGAGGTTGGCACGGGTCACCAGTCCGTCCGAATCGATCTCGTAGTGGTGGAAGAGTGTCCCGCGCGGGGCCTCCAACACGCCGATACCGGTGGTGTGCAGCGTGCCGTCGCGACGCAGCTCGGTGCCCTGCAGATCGGGGTCGGCGAGCAGCTCGCGGATCGCCTCGGCGCAGTGCAGCAGCTCGATCATCCGCGCCCAATGGGTCGCAAGTGCAGCCTGCAGCGGACGGCCCTCCCCGGCGGCGGCGAAGTCCTGTCGCTCCTGCTCGGCGAGCGGAGTCTGAAAACGCGCGCAGTTGTTGACACGCGCGAGCGGGCCGACCCGATACCAGCCCTGCTCCGGCCCCAGCGCCACGATGAAGGGGAACTTCATGTAGCTCCAGGGCTTGATCTCCTCGTGGATCAGCTCCGCGTAACCCTGATCGTCCGCATGATCGAAGATCGTCTCGCCCTGCGGGTCGTGTGCGCGCAGCCCACCGTCGTAAAGTTCGAAGCCGCCGTCGGGCGCGACCAGGCTGAGTGTGTTGGCATCGACGATGGCAAAGCGATAGTGAAACTCGGGGCGCGTCAGGATGATGCGCTTGATGAGCTGGACCCCTTGCTCGGCCCAGGCGAGGATTCGGTCGATGTCGGCCAGGAGGAGGTCCCGCTCCTCAAGGCTCACATTCTTGTTGACCCCGCCAGGCAGCGCGCCCGTGCCGTGGACCCGCTTGCCCGAGGTCACGCGAATGACCTCCTGTCCGAACTTGCGCAGCAGCACGCCCTGCATCGCGATCTCGGGATGATCCTGGATGACGCCGACGATGTTGCGGTGGGCCACGGCGTCGTCGATGCCGAACAGCAGATCGGGCGAGGAGAGATGGAAGAAATGCAGCGCGTGCGACTGGAGCACCTGCCCCAGATGCATCAACCGGCGCACCTTCTCGGCCGTCGGTGTGAGCCGATCCACACCGATGAGACGATCGCACGCCTTGGCCGCGGCCAAATGGTGGCTGACCGGGCAGATCCCGCAGAGACGCTGGACCAACACCGGCAGCTCCCAATAGGGCCGCCCCTGGATGAATTTCTCGAAGCCCCGAAACTCGACGATATGCAGCCGCGCCTGCTTGACGTGGTTGTCCTCGTCGAGCAACAGAGTCACCTTTCCGTGCCCCTCGACGCGGGTCAGCGGCTCGATGCAGACCCGCTTGAGGGTCTCGGGGTGCCGGGCGGTTTCCAGATTCGTGGTCATGGTAGACACCTCGGGCGGGTTCGGGGTTCGGCGCTGAAGAACCGTTCAAAATAAGCAAAACAACTCGACGAAAGAACACCTGTGCCCCTCAGGTCGTTGTCGTTGTCGTTGTCGTTGTCGTTGTCGTTGTCGATTCCGCCCATGCTCGTAATCCGGCCATCGTCGCACGTGGCGCAGAGCGCCACGGGGCATGCGTGACACCGCAGAGCGGATGTCACGAGCGTCTATCCGTTGGGTGGCCGGTTTGACGAACGACGCCTCGATTACGACAACGACAACGACAACGACAACGATTGGATTCGATGCTCGACTTATTTCCGACACTTGGCTGAGATGACGTGCACCCTGAACCCTCTAATCAAAACGAATCTCCGTATAGGGAAACGCGATCGGCCTCCCCTCCAAAAACGCGGTCAAAAAGGTCCAGATCGCATCGGCCGAGGGCGGACATCCGGGCAAAAAATAGTCGATCGCAACCACCTCGTGGATCGGATGCACCTGGTTGAGGAGCAACGGGATCTCGGGGTCGTTCGGGATGCCCGGGTTGTGCACCCCGATACCGCCGCAGTAGGACTCGTGCAGGCACTCGGCGAGACTGAACTGGTTGCGCATCGCCGGAATCCCGCCGTTGAGCGCGCAGGCGCCGACGGCGACCAGGGTCTTGCAGCGACGCCGAAACTCGCGCAGCACCTCGACATTCTCCGCATTGGCGACCCCGCCCTCGATCAGACCCAGGTCGCAATCGCCGAGTGTCTTGATGTCGGTCAAGGGGGTGCGATCGAAGGTCACCAGATCGACCAGCTGCAGGATGCGCTCGTCGATGTCCAAAAGGGACATATGGCAGCCAAAGCAGCCGCAGAGCGACGCGGTTGCGACACGGGGCTTCTCGGCCATCAGACCACCTCCTCCTCGTGTGCACGCACGTCGCCGACGATGCTGATGGGCTCGCGGTCGTAGAGACGCTCGCCGATCGGGGTCTCGTAGCCGCGGCCCTTCGGCAGGATGGCGCCGGTCGGACACACATGGGCGGCCTTGTCGCCCGCGGCAAAGCTGGAATCGCCCAGCAGACCGCTGGGGGAGTCGATCACCAAATGGCTCTCCAGACCCCGCCCGCTGATGGCGAAGACCCGCTTGCCGTCGTGGTCGCGGCTGGCACGCACGCACAGCTCGCAGAGGATGCAGCGGTTGAAGTCGATGATGACATCCGGGTGCGAGGCATCGACCGGCCGGCGCGGGAAGAAGTGGGTGAAGTGCGGTGCCAACATCCCGGTGTAGTAGGCCACCGCCTGGAGCTGACAGGCCCCGCTCTTCTCGCAGGCGGGGCAGACGTGATTGCCTTCCACGAAAAGCATCTGCAGGATGGCCCGGCGCGTCGCCTGGATGGCCTCCGAGCTGCTGTCGACCACCAGACCCTCGCTCGCCGCGGCGGTGCAGGCCGAGACCTGACGCCCGCCGATATCGACCACGCAGACACGGCAACTGCCGTGCGGTGCGAACTCCGGGTTGTGGCATAGGTGCGGGATATAGACAGCGGCGGCGAGTGCCGCATCCATGATGGTCTGACCGGTCTCGAAGGGGATCTCGCGACCGTCGAGCGTGAAGGTCTTGCTCATGCCGACACCTCCGATCCATCTGGCATCTGGACCCGGATATGGGCTCCGACGTCGTCTCTCCCCGTCAGTGCGCGTGCTTCCGAAAGGGCCGCGTCCAGGTCGAAGGACGGGGTGTGAGACGCGCGCGCCAAGCGCCGACGATAGATCTGCGGGAATTTATCCAGCGTGTTGAGCACATGGTTGGGTGCCGTATGACCCAACCCACAATAGCTCGCCTGTCGCATCACCGCGCCGATACGGCGCATCTCGCTCAGGTCGTATTCCGAGCCCTGACCGGCGGCGACCTTCTCGATCAGGTTGCGCAGGAGCGCCCCGCCGACCCGACAGGGTGTGCAGAAGCCGCAGCTCTCGTGCGCAAAGAAGGCGGCGAAATTGCGGACCATGTCGAGCAGGTCGCGGCTGTCGTCGAAGACCATGAAGGACCCTGCGGTCGGGAGATCCTCGAAGGCGATGATGCGATCGAAGTCCGCCGGCGAGAGGGTCGCGCCCGCGGCACCCGAGATCTGGACCGCTTGGGTATTCTCCGCCCCGCAGTCGGAGAGAACCCGATGGACCGGCGTGCCGAACGGATACTCATAGATGCCGGGCCGTGCGCAGTCTCCGCTGACCGAAAGGATCTTGCTGCCGGCGGACTGATCCGTGCCCTCGCCGCGAAACCAGTAGCCGCCCCATCGGACCACCCGTGCGGCGGCAAGGAAGGTCTCGACATTGTTGACCACCGTCGGCTGATCGTCGAAGCCGCTGGTCACCGGGAAAGGCGGGCGCTTGCGCGTGACACCGCGCTTGCCTTCAAGTGACTCGATCAGCGCAGACTCCTCCCCACAGATGTAGGCGCCGGCACCCAGGTGGATCTCGATGTCGAAGTCGAAGCCGTCGGCACCCAGGATGCTCATGCCCAGCAACCCTTCGGCACGGCGGCGCTGCAGCACCGACTCGAGATGCGGCAAGAGGTAGCGATACTCGCCGCGCAGATAGAGGAAACCCCGACGGGCACCGATGACCCCGGCGCAGACCGTCATGCCCTCGATGACCAAATCGGCATAGTCAGTCAGCAGGACGCGATCCTTGAAGGTCCCGGGCTCGCCCTCGTCCGCGTTGCAGACGACATAGCGCTCGGTCCCCGGAGCCTCGCGACAGAAGCGCCATTTGAGTGCAGTGGTAAAGCCTGCGCCGCCGCGCCCGCGCAGTCCCGAACGCTCGACCTCAGCAAGCGCGACGTCCGCTCCCTCGTCGACAAGCCGATGCAGTGCAGCGCTGTCGGTCGCCGGGTTGCCGAGGAGAAGTCCTCGCCGACGGATGTTGTTCCCGACCCGGAAGAACTCGCCGGGCCACCGTTCGAGCAGGATACCCTCCTGCACCAGATCGGCGATCCGATCGACCCGTTGCGCATCCAGGTGGGTCACGGCATAGCCGTTGACCAGGAGTGCGGGGCCTTGGTCGCACATCCCGGTGCAGGAGGCGAGCCCGATGCTCACGCGTCCGTCGTCTCGGATCAGGTCATGACCCCACGCCGGTAGCCCCGTCAACCCCAGACGCTCGACCAACAGACGGATCAGACGCCGGCTGCCCAGCATTCGGTCGGTGATGTTGTCGCTGAACCGGATCTCGAAGGCGCCGCGCGGGCGGTTATGCAGGAAGGCGTAGAAAGCGATGGCTGCGCGTACCTGAGTGCGGGTGACATCCAGTGCGGCGGACAAGGCTTCCACCGCCGCGTCGGGAACATAGGAGAAACGCTGCTGGACGCGGATCAGATGCTGAAGCAGGTGCCGCGGATCTCGGCCATGGGTTGCAAGCGACTCCGTCACGAACCCCTCGACCGTGACGGCTGTGGACGCGTTCATCGGCACCTCCCGCAGGTCATGCATCGGGCCGGAAATCGTGTTACCTCATCGCAGTATAGAACATGGCGGCAGGTGCCTCGGCCAAACAGCGCGGCAGCGCCCTGCGGGTAGCGGGCAGATCGGAGCCAGGCACCCCGCCCCGCTAGAGCTTGCGGGCCCAAACCGCAACGCATCTTGCGCAGCGCCCTTTCCCCCGTCGAAGATCACGCCTCCGCATTCACATAGAACCACCGACCGTCCTCATGCACGAACCGGCTGGTTTCATGGAGCCGATGTGCCCGCCCGCCGATCTTGTAGCGTGCGACGAACTCGACGATCCCGTCCCGGTCACCGATGCCGCCCGCCTCGACCCGACGCACCTGCAGACCGATCCAGCGCACCGGCTCGGCCTCGAGCTCAAGCGTCCGAGGCCGCGTGGAGGGATGCCAGGTGCACAACAGATAATCCGTCCGCCCCCGGACATAGGCGACATAGCGCGAGCGCATCAGCACCTCGGCGGTGTCGGCAAACAGCCCACTGTCCAGATAGCGACCGCAACAGGCCGCATAGTCGACAGTGGCGCCGCACGGACACCGATCCAGAAGGCTCATAGGGTCTCTCCATCCGGCGACCGCGGCCTGCGGGTCCGGAATCTAAATCGCGCTCAGCGCGGTATGCGTCATTTGTTGGAACGGCTTGGCTGCGACAGCTTCGACGGCTGTCGGAACCGGCGCGGGTTAGAATATTGTAAAAATTAAATTTTAAACCGCGTCTCACCAAGAGCGAGGATATCTCCAGAGTCAAACGCAACGTGAAAACGACGCATCTCGCTCTGGACGCGGTTTAAGTTGACATAATATTTTTCTCGTCACCCCTTGACATCGGTCACCCTGGATTCTACTCTACATAAGGCAGACGCTCGCAAGAGGTCTGCAGAGACCGCGGTTCACACGAACGCGCAACTTCCATATTGCTCAACTGAGGATATGTCAATGACAAACATCGACTTTTCGCCACTCTTCCGCTCCATGATCGGCTTCGATCGGATGTCGTCCGCATTGGAGACGGCCTACCGCTCCGAGCCCGGCGGCTACCCTCCTTATAATATCGAGGTCAGCGGCGAGAACGACTACCGCATCACCATGGCGGTGGCCGGCTTCACGGATAAAGATCTCACCATGGAGGTCAAGGAAAACATCCTGACCGTCTCGGGATCCCGTGCGGACGACGAGGAGAAGGGTCAGGCCAGATATCTCTATCGCGGGATCGCCAACCGCAACTTCGAGCGCAAATTCCAGCTTGCCGACTATGTCCGGGTGCTGGATGCGCGGCTCGAAAACGGGCTCCTGCATGTCGACCTGCGTCGCGAGATCCCGGAGGCGATGAAGCCCCGCAAGATCGAGATTCGCGGCGAAACGGGCCGATATCTCGAGGGCGAGACCCAAAGGACCCAGGCCGCTGCCTGATGCGCAGGCAAGGCGTCACGCGGCTCGAACGCGTGACGCCCCGGGTCGATGAGTCTCGTCGACCTTCAAACAAGCCGGGCGATCGCCCGGCTTGCTCGTGTGTGGGCTCATGCCGGTCAGTCGATCCGCGTCACCTGCGCGAGCAGGATGCCCGCCCGAGCCGGGATCACGCAACCGATTCAAAGGCTTTGCGTCTCTCGCGACTTTGCGGTTCAAATAGACCCCTCGATCAACACCCGAAAGACACCCCCTCGCACCCATGCGCATCTCCTCCTCGATCCGCTTGTGCTGGATCCTGCTCGCCTTGGCGAGCGGCAGTGCCCGCGCGGCCTTGCCTCTGCAGGTCGCGGGTCAGCCCTTGCCGAGCCTCGCCCCCATGCTCGAGCAGGCCGTGCCGGCCGTCGTCAACATCTCCACCGTCACGCGCATCGAAGCGGCCGAGCATCCACTCATGCGCGACCCCTTCTTTCGTCGCTTCTTCGAGATGCCGCCCGAGCATCGAAAGCGCGAGGGCAACAGCCTGGGCTCGGGGATCATCGTCGATGCCGAGCGTGGTCTGGTCCTGACCAATCAGCACGTCATCGCCAAGGCAAGCGAGATCCGGGTCACCCTGCACGACGGGCGCACCCTGGTCGCCGAGCTGGTCGGGGCAGACCCCGAGACCGACATCGCGGTCCTGCGCATCCCCGCCGAAGACCTAGCCGCCCTGCCGGTGGTGGACTCGGATGCGCTCAAGGTCGGCGACTTCGTGGTCGCGATCGGCAACCCCTTCGGCCTGAGCCAGACCGTGACCTCCGGCATCGTCAGCGGGCTGGGTCGCTCGGGACTCGGGATCGAGGGCTACGAGAGCTTCATACAGACCGACGCATCCATTAATCCGGGCAACTCGGGCGGTCCGCTGGTGAACCTGCGTGGCGAGCTGGTCGGCGTCAATACGGCGATTCTCGCACCGGGCGGCGGGAACATCGGGATCGGTTTCGCCATCCCGGCGAATATGGCGCGGACGGTCATGGAGCAGCTCGTCGAGCACGGAGCCATGCGACGCGGCCTCTTCGGCGTCGCCATCCAGGATCTGACGCCCGAGCTGGCCGCTGCACTCGGTATCGCGCGGCGCGACGGGGCCGTGGTCAACGCGGTTGAGCCCGACTCGGCCGCAGCGGCAGCCGGCCTTCAGGAAGGCGATGTGATTCTCGCGATCAACGGCGCCGCCGTGAAAGGGGCCGACGATCTGCGCACCCGATTCGGTTTGCTGCCGGTCGGCGCACGCGTCGAGCTCGATGTCTCGCGCGGAGGCAAGACGCGGCGGCTCGAAGGACGCATCGCCGATCCCTATCAATCCTTCGTCGAGGGTCGTCGCGTCGCGCCCGGTCTGGCGGGTGCCATGATCGGCGAACTCGATCGTCGCAGCGGCGTTCCGGCCCTTCCCGTCGGGACCGTCGAGCCCGGCAGCCCTGCTTGGAACGCCGGTCTTCGCGAGGGTGATCGCCTGCTCCAGGTCAACGGCCAACGGGTCGCGAGCCTGCGCGACGTCGCACAGGTGCTGCACCAAACCGGAGACATCCTGAGCCTGCGCATCCAACGCGGCGATGATCTGCTCGTCCTGGCGCGCCGTTGACCGAGCGATTCGGATCGAAATCCGACCTCCCGTTGATCTGGATCCGGTTGCATCTGCCGGATTTCGGTCCATGATTAGGCGAAATTGCATTGACAATTGTCTAGTCGGACAGGGTACAGATCCGACACGACCCCGAACACGGACCGAAAGCCATCGGACAGGCATAAAACCACCAAAGCAGTACCAGACCACCCGCAGGGTGGAGGAGCACGCGATGTCAGCCATGCAGATCGCCGGACGGCAGCTCGAGGTCAACAAGCAAGGCCATTTGGCCTATTTCGACGATTGGGAGCCGTCGGTCGCGACGGCCTTGGCGGAAGAGGAGGGTCTGAGCCTGACCGAATGTCACTGGGCGGTGATCAATTTCCTTCGCGACTATTACGCAACCCACGAGATGCCGCCGTCCCCGAAGGTCGTCATCAAGACCATCGGCGCGCATGTTTCACCACATACGCCCTGCACGCGTAAGCACCTGGAAGGGCTCTTTCCGAACGGGGGCTGCAAGCAGGCCTGTCGTCTTGCCGGATTGCCGCGGTATTACTGCCATTCCTGCTAAACCGCGCCCGGTGCGGCATGCGTAATGTGTTGGAACGGCTTAGCCGCGCCAGCTCCAACGAGTGTCGGAGCTGGCGCGGTTTAGAGCATTAAAAGAGCTTAAATTTTAAACCGCGTCTCGCCGAGGTCGAGGACATCTCCGAAGCCAAACCCAACATGAACATGACGCATGTCGCTCTGGACGCGGTTTAAAGGGAGACACCTTCAGGTCGAATAGGGCAACCGACCGTAAATCCGACTCAGGACGCGCAGCCGCTCGGCTGCGTGCTCCGTCAACATCTCCTCGCGATACCGCCAGAGCCAATTGCCTTCGGAGGTGCCGGGTCGGTTCATGCACGCCTCGGCACCGAGACCCAGGACATCCTGCATGGGGAAGAGCGCGAGCGCGGCGACCGAGCCGAGCGCGCTTCGAATGAAATCCCAGTGAATCTCGCTGCCGTCGCTGTTGAGATAGAGCAGCGCATTGTGTCGGGTTGCCGGGTCGCGCAGCGCCCACCATCCGAGCAGGGTGTTGTTGTCGTGAGTACCGGTGTAGACGGCGAGACTGGAACGATGATTGTGGGGCAGGAAGGATGAGCGTCCGAATCCGCCCTCGGTGTCCTCGAACCCGAACTGCAGGATCGCCATTCCGGGCAGATCGAGTCCGTCGCGCAGGGCCTCGACGTCCTCGGTAATCACACCGAGGTCCTCGGCGATCAGCGGCAGACCCTCGCCGAGTGCCGCACGCAAGGCGTCGAAGAGCGCCATCCCGGGACCCGGCATCCAGCGGCCGTTGACGGCGGTCTCCTCCTGCGCCGGGATCTCCCAGTAGCCGGCGAATCCCCGGAAGTGATCGATCCGCACCAGGTCGACCAGCTCCAGAACCCGCCGCAGGCGTTGTACCCAGAAGCTGTAGCCGTCCGCCGCCACCTTCTGCCAATCGTAGAGCGGATTGCCCCAACGCTGTCCGGTCGCGCTGAAATAATCCGGCGGAACACCGGCGATGACCGTCGGGTGACCCGCCTCGTCGAGCTGAAACCACTCCCGATGCGTCCAGACCTCGCTCGAATCATGGGCGACGAAGATCGGCATGTCGCCGATGAGGCGCACACCGCGGCTGTTGGCGTAGGCGCGCAGCCCGGACCACTGGGTGAAGAAGAAGTATTGGATCAGGCGTTGGGCATCGAGTTCGCGTGCATGCGCCTTGCTCCAGCGCGCCAGGGCATCCGGCTCGCGCCGCGCCAGATCGGCGCGCCACTCGGTCCAGGGACGATGACCGTGATGGACCTTCAGCGCATGATAGAGGGCAAAGTCGTCCAACCAGTCGGCGTGCGCCTGACGAAACGCCTGATAGTCCTCGCGATCGGTCTCGCTTGCATGCTCCTGAAACGCATGCACCGCGCGGGCGATCAGCGCCCGCTTCCACGGGATGACGGCACGGAAATCCACTTGATCGGGGGGGAAATCCGGGGGCTCGAGATCCTCCGGCCCGAGCCACCCCCCGTCGACCAGGAGCTCCGGGCTGATCAACAACGGATTACCCGCAAAGGCGGAGGTGCACTGATAAGGCGACTCCCCGTAACCGGTCGGCCCCAGCGGCAACATCTGCCACAGCCCCTGCCCCGCTGACGCGAGAAAATCCACGAAACGCCGGGCCGAGTGCCCGAGATCGCCGATCCCGAAGGGGCCGGGCAGCGATGTCGGGTGAAGCAAAATGCCGCTGGTGCGGTGCATGCCGTGACTCCAAAGTCTGGGCGAGGAATAAAACCCGCGAGTCTACCCAAAGCGCGGCCGAAAAACCGCGCGGGATTGCTCGCGGGTTCTCACCGTCGCCGATCTGAATTCAGCTAAACTCGCTACGTATTTTCCGCGGCGGACCGACGTCGGGCGCCCACTTCCACATGAGAGACGCGTCCAGATGTTCAAGCAAATCCGTCTGTGGGCCAACATCCTCCTCGTGATCGGCGCCGCGATCGTCCTGGCCATCACCACGCTCACGCTCGTGAGCCTGCACAATCTAAAGACCGTGAGCCGCACGGCAGAGGAGTCCGAGCTGCGTCAGTTCGCGGCAATGGTGCAGACGCAGATCCGCGACGAGGTCCGCTTGGCGGAGGCGCTCGGTGTCCTGGTCGCCGAGATGCCGGAGGTGCAGGCGCGTTTCGCAGCGGGCGATCGCGACTGGCTCGCCGAGCAGTTTCACCCGCCGTTCGAGGCCCTCGCGCGCGACTTCGGCGCGGTTCAGTTCCAGTTCCATACGGCGCCTGCCATGTCCTTTCTGCGTCTGCACATGCTGGAGAAGTTCGGCGACGATCTGTCGAGCTTTCGCCAGTCGGTGGTGGATACCAACCGCGATCGCACGCCGCACCGCGGGTTGGAGCTCGGCGTCGCGGGTCTCGGTGCCCGTGGCGTGGTACCGGTGCTCCGAGATGGACGGCACATCGGCTCGGTCGAATTCGGCATGTCGTTCGGTCAGACCTTCTTCGACGACTTCAAAGCAAGCTACGGTGTGGAGGCCGCGCTCTTTATCCTGCGCGACGGCGAGGTGGAGACCTTTGCAAGCACCCATGAAGGTCAGCCCTTCCTCGGTCCGGATGCACTGAGAGCCGCCTTTGCAGGCGAGCCCCAGGTCGCCGAGATCGAGATCGGCACGACTCCCATGGCGGCCTATGCGGAGATGATTCCGGATTATTCGGGCACACCGCTCGGCGTCGTCGAGGTCGCAATGGATCGTACCCCGTACGTCACGGTCCTCGGCAAGACCCGCATGCAGGCCATGCTCATCGGCGTATTGGTTGCACTCTTCAGTATCGGTATCTCGCTGATCACCGCCCGTGCCATCACCAAACGGATCCGCAGCCTGGCCGACGAGATCGATCGTGTGACCAACGGCGATCTGAGCGGCGGCGGCGCAATCGACGGCAAGGACGAGCTGGCCGACCTCGCGCGCACGCTCGACGGCATGCGCGAGCATCTCAACGCGTTGGTGACGGGCGTGGAGACGACCGCCTTCTCGGTCCACGCGGCATCGCGCGAGATCGCGCAGGCGGTCGACGGACAGGCGGCGACATCCAGTCAGATGTCGGCCTCGGTGGCCGAGATCACCTCGACGATGGAGGAGCTCTCCGCCTCATCGACCCAGATCGCGGAATACTCCGAGTCCGTCGTGACCATCGCCGGTCGGACCTACGACGACAGCCTGCGCGGCTCGGATGCCATGCAGAGCCTGGTGGAGAAGATGCGACGGATCGGCGAGGACAATCAGAGCGCGCTGAACGAGATCCTCGCGCTCGGCACCCGCTCCAAGGAGATCTCCAAGATCATGCAGATCATCGATACGGTGGCGGATCAGACCAAGCTGATCGCCTTCAACGCCGCCTTGGAGGCATCCTCGGCGGGCGAGGCGGGAAAACGCTTCGGCGTCGTCGCCGCCGAGATCCGCAGGCTGGCCGATTCGGTGACCGAATCCACAGGAGAGATCACCGGCAAGGTCGCCGAGATCCAGGAATCGATCAACCGGCTCGTGATCAGCTCGGAGAAAGGCTCCACCGGGATCCATGAGGGGATCGCGGACTCGGCCAGCACGGCGGATATCCTCCAGGCCATCGTCGAGGCGGCGAGCGAGACCTCGACCTCCGCCCAGCAGATCAGTCTCTCCACGCAACAACAGCGCACTGCCAGCGGTCAGGTCGTGGTCGCCTTGCGCGAGATCGTCACCGCCAGCTCGGAGACCGCAGGCGCCGTGCGCCGGATCGCCGATATCGCGCGGGATATGAACGATCTCTCGGGTGCCCTGAAGGGCAGCCTGGATCAGTTTGTACTCGACGGAGCACGCACGCCGTCGGCCGATCCCGGCGTCTCGAGCCGGTCCTGATGACGGAGTGATCAATGCAACCTGTACGGGTCTTGGTGGTCGACGACAGCCGCTCGGCGCGAAGCCTGATCCGGGCGCTCATCGAGGCGGCGCCGGGTCTGGTCGTCTGCGGCGAGGCCGCGGATGGCCGGGAGGCGGTCGAAAGGACCCTGGCGCTCAAGCCAGACGTCGTCACCATGGATCTTCAGATGCCCGAGATGGACGGAATGCAGGCGATCGAGGAGATCATGGCCCGCTACGCCGTCCCAATCCTGGTTCTCTCCGACCTGGCCGACGCACCCAACGCCATGGCCGCGGTCGCGCGCGGTGCGCTCGAGGCCGCGCGCAAGCCGACCTTCGACGAGGGACCCGGACTGGCGTTGCGCCTGCGTATCCTGGCGCGCATCCCCGTCATCCGCCATATCCGCCGCAACGGCGCGCTCACCCTCAAGCCCGACCCGGCCTCGCCGGCTCGGCGTGAAGAGCGGATACAAACCGACCCGCCCCGATCCGGCTCGCCCGTCGTCGCCATCGCCTCCTCGACCGGCGGGCCTCAGGCCCTGGCTCGGATCCTCCCCGACCTTCCCGCCGATTTTGCGGCCCCGGTTCTGATCGCCCAGCACATCTCCGACGGGTTCGCCGGGGCGATGGCCGACTGGTTGAGCCGACTCTGCGCGCTGCCCGTGACCATCCCCTCCGAGGGGGAGCCGATCGTGGCCGGCCACGTCTATCTGGCCGATTCGGTGACCCACATGACACTCGGTGCCGGACGACGGATCCGACTGGTAGCGCGTCTGGATTCGGACATGTATCGCCCGAGCTGCGATCGGTTGCTCACCAGCGTGGCGGCCGAGGTCGGCCTCGATGCCATCGGCGTCGTCCTCACCGGCATGGGACGCGACGGAGCACAGGGGATGCTCGCGCTCGCAAAGGCAGGCGGGGCGACCATCGCTCAAGACGAGGCCACTTCGGTGATCTTCGGAATGAACCGCGAGGCGATCCTCGCCGGCGGCGTGCAGATGACGCTGCCGCTCGATCTCATCGCAGGCAAGCTCTGCATGCTGGCGGGGCGTCGTGCAGCACTCGGCGCCGGGATTGTATGATGCCGATCCACTCCTTCAAGTCCTTCGTCAAGGATCGCCTCGGGCTGCACTTCGGCTCGGAGGCGGACGGGCGACTCCAGTCCATCCTGGCGGGTAGGATCGCGGCAACCGCCGCGGGATCGATCGACGCCTATCTGAAATCCGTCGCTGCCGATCCGGTCGAGTTTGGGCGTCTGACCAGTCTGCTGACGGTCAACGAAACCTACTTTTACCGTGAGCCCGACCATCTGAATCTGCTCGTGGAGCGGCTCGTGCCCGCGCGCCTGGCGCAAGCCGAGAAGGGCAATCCGATCCGAATACTCTCCTTGGGGTGCTCCACCGGCGAGGAACCCTATTCGATCGCCATCGCCTTGCGCGAGCGTTACGGCGATCTCGCCGAGCGCCTGTTCCGCATCACTGCGGGCGATGTCGACGACGCCGCACTCGAGCGTGCCCACGCGGCGGAATACGGCCCGCTCGCCTTTCGGACGCTGCCTGCGGAGCTTCGCGATCGCTGGTTCTCGCCGCTCGACGGAACGCATCGCCGCATCGATGCGACGATCCGGCGACAGGTCGATTTCATGTCCTGGAACCTGCTTGCGCCTGACTTCCCAAAGGCGATGCAGGGGCAAGACGTCATCTTCTTCCGCAACGTCTCCATCTATTTCGATCCGGCGACCCGCAAGGCGGTCATGGCGCGGTTACGCGACCTACTCGTGCCGAAAGGTCATCTGATCGTCGGCGCCTCGGAGACGCTCGCCAACGACTTCGGCTTGATGCGCCTGATCGCGCTGGACGGCGTCTTCCTGTTCGAGAAGGCCCCGGTCGAGCCCTCGCCGGGGCGTGTGAAGCCGGGACAAGGCGTACGCGCGGACACGACGGCGCAGACGGGCCCGAGCACCCGCGCGCCGCGAGCCGCCGCCGTGCGGTCCGCCTCGACGGGCCGAGGCGATTCGGGCTCGATCGACGCTCGCCCGGATCCACCCCGACCGAGCGCGCCGGCCGGGAACCCGGTCGATCGAGAGCCTTACGAGCAGGCCCTGAGCTCGGCCCGCTCCGAGCGTTTCGAGGAGGCGCTTCGCCGTCTCGCCCCGCTCTGCGATCGCGAGGATGCCGCCGCCGAGCATCTCGCACTCCAGGCCCATCTGCTGCTCGAGCGCGGCGACACGGCCGGTGCCGAAACCGCCGCGCAGCGCGCGCTGGGGCAAGACCCCTGGTCGTCGGACGCGCTCCTTCTGCTCGGGCGCTGCGCGCGTCTGCGCGGCGACTCACAGGAAGCGATCGGCGCCTTGCGTCGGGTGGTCTACGACAAGCCGAGCTGCTGGCGGGCCCATTATCAGCTCGCCGAAACCTACCGCCAGCAAGGCGAGACCGGTCCGGCCGAACGGGAATATCGCATCGTGCTGCGCCAGTTGCAGAACGAGACACTCGCGATGCAAAGCACGGGCGCGCTGCCCTCGCTCCTGTCGGTGAAGGATCTGCGCTTCCTCTGCGAGACGCGTCTGGCCCGTCTCGCCGACGCCGTGGCCTGAGATCCGCGTCATGGCACTCGACATCACCAAATTCATCGGCCGTTTCGTCGACGAGGCGCGCGAGCATATCGCCCGACTGGAGACCGGACTCGCCACGCTCGGTACGACGGACGGCGGCGGCCGGGACGGGATCGACGCCCTGTTCCGCTCCGCCCACACCATCAAGGGATCCTCGCGGATGCTCAAGCTCGCGAGCATCGCCGAGACCGCCCACCATCTCGAGGACGTGCTCGGCGTTCTGCGTGAAGGTAAGATCCAGCCCGATCCGGCGCTCGCCGCACTCCTGATGCGCGCCGTCGATACGATCGGCGCAATGATCGAAGAGGTCGCCGCATCGGGAGCAGGCGCAGCCTCCGGACCACCGGATCAAGCCCTGTGCGAGCGGCTCGCCAGGGCCGCCGCGGGCGATTGGTCGGAGCCGGGCCCGAGGTCCGTTCCCGACCATTCGGCCGCTGCCGATGCAAGCTCGCTCCCTGACTCGATCCCGGCCGCGATTCAGAGCGACATTCCGCCCGAAAACCCGAGGCCGTCCTCACCCGCGCCAGACCCGGCGCCCACGGCCCCGCAACCGACAGGCACCGAGGCCGCGACACGCATCCGCGCACCCGAGAGCGTGCGCGTGCGGATGGACAAGCTCGACGCCCTGGTCAAACTGATGGGCGAGATGGTCTCCAACCAGGCGCGGCTGCGTCACATCCTAGGCGAGGCACGCCTGCTCGATGCCTCGGCGCGCACGCGCGCCGCACGCACCGTTGCCGACCCGGGGGCCGAGTCGGCCGAGCTTGCGCGCGCACTGCACAGGTTCACGCTCGATCTGCGCGACCTGACGCTCGATCAGGAGCGGCTCATCGGCGAGCTCAACGACCGCGCACTCGGTATGCGGATGCTGCCTCTGGGTACGGTTCTGGACCCGATCGCCCGGATTGCGCGCGAGCTTGGACGCTCGCTCGGCAAGGAGATCCGATGCGAGGTGAGCGGCAGCGAGATCGAGCTCGACCGCCAGATCATCGACCACCTCAGCGACGCGCTGGTCCACCTGCTGCGCAACGCCATCGACCACGGCATCGAGTCGACCGAGGAGCGTCTAACGGCGGGCAAGCCGACGCTCGGGGAGATCCGAGTCTCGGCACGTCAGGAGGGCGGCGCCGTGATGATCGCCATCGTCGACGACGGTCGCGGACTCGACCGCGCACGTATCCTCGAGAAGGCCATGCAAAAGGGTCTGATCGATGCCGGCGCCAGCCAAGAGATCACCGACGAGCAGGTCGCCGACCTTATCTTCCAACCCGGTTTCAGCACCAGCCCCATCATCACCGAGGTCTCGGGTCGCGGTGTCGGGTTGGACGTGGTCAAGCGCGCCATCACCGACGACCTGCAGGGCTCGGTCTCGATCAAGAGTCGACCGGGCGCCGGAACCACCTTGACGCTCAAGCTCCCGCTCTCGCTGGCGGTGATGCGCATCTTGCTGCTCGAAGCCGGCGGGCACTGTTTCGGAATCAGCGCGGCTCACGTCTCCGAGCTGATCCGCACCTCCCGCTCCGAGACGATTCAGGTCGCCGGACGCCCGGCGGTCGTGCTCCGCAACGAACTGGTCCCCCTGATTCCTCTCGTCGATCTCCTGGGTCTGCCCGAATCGGCCGCGTCATCCGGGCGGCAGCGACACGGACTCGACGAGGAGACCCTCTTGGTCGTCATCATCGGGGTGCGGCAGGCGAAGCTTGGGCTGGTGGTGGATCAGCTCGTCGACGAGCGCGACATGGTTCTCAAGCCGCTGCCCGAGCACATGCGCGGCCGGGGTGTCCTCGGCGGCCTGGTCGGCGGCGTGGTCGTCACGGGCACCAACGCGCTGGTCAGCCTGCTCCAGGCCCCTGCCCTGCTGGACGCGGCACGACGCATCCGCGGCGAGGCAATCAAGGCGGCAGTGAAGGACTCGGCACGCCGGCACGACGGACAACAGGGCCAGCACATCCTGGTGGTGGACGACTCGCTGAACACGCGGGAGATCGAAAAAGAGGTGCTCGAGGCATCCGGCTACCGCGTCACCCTGGCCGAGGACGGTCTCGACGGCTGGCAGAAGGCGGTGGGCGGGCGCTTCGATGCGGTCCTCACCGACGTGGAGATGCCCGGTCTGGATGGCTTCTCGCTCACCGCCAAGCTGCGCGAGAATGACAAGTACCGCTCCACGCCGATCATCATCGTCACCTCGCGTCAGACCCGCGAGGACAAACAGCGGGGCATTCAGGTCGGCGCCGACGCCTATATCGTCAAAGGCGATTTCGACCAATCCAATCTCGTCGACACCTTACGGAATCTGCTCGGCTGATCACACAAAGCCTATAGCGAACGGTTCAAGAATAAGTAGGACAAAGCAACGAGAAAATCCCTTTGCCACCGTTGTCGTTGTCGTTGTCGTTGTCGTAATCGAGATCGAAATCCAGATCGACAACAATTCGTTTCCCTACTCAACCGATTTCCAACACGTGACTAAGGACCCATTGCGATGCGTATCTTGATCGTCGACGATGACCCTTTCGCCGGAGCGATGGCAGAGGCCATTCTGGATGCGGAGGGTCACGACTGTCTGCTCGTGGAGAGCGGCGTGGAGGCACTCGACGCCCTCGGCGAGGAACACGAGGCATTCGACCTGGTCATTTCGGATATGCACATGCCGCTCTTGAGCGGTTTGGACCTGTTCCGGGAGATGCGCGATCGGGGCATTCCCACCCCCTTCGTCCTCCTGACCGGGGACGACCCGGAGCCGCTCCACGCACAAGCGCCGGGGATCGCTGCCTGCCTGATGAAGGATGCGTCGCTCGAGGCTACGTTGCCGGCGGCTGTCGCCCGACTCTAAAAGAGGTCACCATGGTCGCCGAACGGGGAAATGCCTCCAGTCCCGCCGAGCCGCACAAGGGCGAATCCTTTCAGATCCGCAAGGCGCGTCTGCGCACATCATTTCTGTCGCAGCTGCCCGGGCGTCTTGCCGACGCGCGCCGTGCCGTCGCCGAGCTGCACCCGGGCGAGGTCGATCATGCCCGGCTCGACGCCCTCTACGTCCTCTTCCACACCCTGAAGGGATCGGGCGCCACCTTCGGCTTCCGACAGATCAGCGATGCCGCCAAGAACGCCGAGCAGGCGGTGCGCCACGCCATGGACGCGGGCGGGAGCGTCGAGGCCGTACTGCCGACCGAGCTCGCGCGGCTGATGGACGACCTGGACGCGCTCGCACTCGCCGCCCATGTGCAGGTGGACCCCGATGTGGCTCCCGGATTCGAGCTTCCCGAGCCGGAGACGCAGCCCGAGCCGCCATCCGGACAAGCACCCGACGCACGCCCGGGACAACCCGCGGACCGCAGCCAACGGATGGTCTATCTCTGCGACGACGACCCGGATCTTGCCGCGCAACTGGCCGGTCAGCTCGGTTGTTTCGGCTATCGCGTGCGTGCCTTCACAAACCTCGCCGACCTGCGCGAGGCAGTCGGCATCGAACGCCCCTCGGCGATGATCCTCGACGTGGTCTTTCCCGAGGACGAGAACGCGGGGCCGAAGATGCTGGCCGAACTCACGGCCGAAGCGGACGAGGCGATCCCCTGCATCTTCATCTCCTGTCGCGACGACTTCGGCGGGCGCCTCCAGGCGGTACGTGCCGGCGGCAGCGCTTACTGCACCAAGCCGATCAAGACGGTCGAGCTGCTGGAATTCCTCGATCGACTCACCAACCCGCATCCTCCCGAGCCGATCAACGTCCTGGTGGTGGACGACGATCGCGAGCTGGCTCAGTTCCACGCGACGGTGCTGGAAGAAGCCGGGATGGTCGCCAAGGCGGTGAGTGATCCGGAGCAGGTGCTCAGTCTGCTCGACACCTTCGATGCCGATCTGGTGCTGATGGACATGTACATGCCGGACTGCTCCGGCCCGGAGCTATCCCGGATCCTGCGCCAGATCCCGGGCCATGTGAGCCTTCCGATCATCTACGTCTCCTCCGAGACCGACCTGAAGCGCCAACATCAGGCGCTGGCAGTCGGGGCCGACGGCTTTCTGACGAAACCGATCGAGCCGGCCAGATTGATCGCCGAGGTCGGTCTGCGGGCCGAGCGCATGCGCATCCTGCACTCGCTGATGGTCCGCGACGGCCTGACCGGACTCTTCAACCACAACGCCATCATGCAGTTCCTGGAGGTCGCCGTGGCAAACGCGCGCCGTGCCGGGACGTCCTTGTGCTTCGCCATGATCGACGTCGATCACTTCAAGTCGGTCAACGACACCTACGGTCATCCGACCGGAGATCAGGTGCTGATGGCGCTGAGCCGCACACTTCGCCTGCGCCTGCGCGAGGACGATCTGGTCGGACGTTACGGCGGCGAGGAGTTCGCGGTGGTCTTGAGCGGCGTGGACGTCGAGCAAGCCAAGCACATCCTCGATGCCTTGCGCATCAGCTTCGCGGGGGTGACCTTCTTCTCGGACGGACAGGAGTTCCGCTGCACCTTCAGCGTCGGGGTATCGGACTTTCCGACCTTCGACAGCCCGGACGCCATGACCGAGGCCGCGGACCGAGCGCTCTATCGGGCCAAGAAAGGCGGCCGCAACCGGGTGGAGGTCGCCGCACCGGAAGACGCCTTGCCCGAGCCTTCATCCGAATCGACGGGGACGTCCGATGACTCTTGAGCGAACCGTATCGGAAACCGACGCTTCCGATCGCGACGAGCTCGACATGATCCTCGATCGGCGGCGCCAAGCCGGTGCACAGGTCGTCGAGGTCGAGACCGCCAAGGTCAAGCTCGTGATCTTTGTGGTCGGCGAGGCCCTGCTCGCCTTCCCTGCGCGCGGGCTGGTGGAGATCCTGCCGCTCACGACCATCCATGTCGTCCCGGGCTGCCCGCCGGCCTTGGAGGGCGTCATCAATGTCCGCGGCGACATCGCCTCGGTGGTCCGTCTCGGCGATCTGTTGGGCATGACGCATGCCCCGTCCGACCGTCGCTCGGCCATCTTGCTCGGCCAGGGCACGCAGATGCGCAGCGGGTTGCGGGTCGACCGCGTAGTCGACGTGCTGGACGTGCCGGAAGAGTCCATCCAGGCGCCGCCGCAGAGCTTGCCCGAGCCCTTGCGCGGACCCGCAACCGGGGTGTTCGAGCATGAGGGACAGATCGTGATCCTGCTCGATCTGGATCGGGTGTTTCAGGCCCTCTTGCGCGAGTAGCGGTGACGCGAATGAAGCGCAAACACGAGGCCCCGGAGGAGCGCGACGACGGCGGGATCGATCTGATCCTCTTCAGCGTCGGCGCGCTGAGGTTTGCGGTTGCCTCCGAACATATCCTGGGCATCGCCGATCTCGCCGAAACCTCGGAGGCTCAAGTGCCCGCATTGACCGATCTGCTCGGCCTCCCGCGCCACCCATCCGGCCCTGCCTCGGCCCAAGCGCATGGAGCGCGCGAGCGTCTGCTCCGGTTCAGGCACACCTCGCAGGATGGAGCATCGGACGGGGCACAGCGCCCGGGCGTGCGCATCGAGGAGCCGATCGCGCTGCGGCGCACACAGGTAGACGCGATCCATCCACTGCCGGCACTGATGGAGGCACTGTCCGAACTGGCCTGCGTGCGCGGGCTCGTCGCGCTCTCGGCGACAAACACGGATGACCTCGCCATCCTGCTCGACCCCCGGCGGCTCCCGGAAGAGGCCTGCACGGCCGCTCTCGGCGCACGCAACACGACGCCGGCACGGATGAGCGACCAACAGCGACAGGGATCATGACGGACACCCGCAACAGCAACCGGGGAAGCCCGCACGAACACAGCCGACCACCAAGCGGACAGGAGACCGTCGATCGTTTGCGCGTGCGGGCTGCCGAAGCGCTCGAAAGCGGGCGCTTCGACCTCGCGGACGAGATCCTGGCCGGCATCGACGGCCAAGAGCTTCAATTGGCCAAGTTGGTCGAGAACCTGCGCGTCTACCAGGCGGAGCTGGAGATCCAGAACGAGGAGCTGCAACGCAGCCAACAGCACGCCCAAGACGCAGCCGCACGCTTCTCGGCCTTCTTCAACAGCCTGCCCTTGGCCGGACTCGTCATCGATCGACAGGGTCTGATCAAGGAGTCGAACCAAGGCGCGCGCACGCTCTTCGGCCTACGTGACCGCCCCGGACACCAGCACTTCTTCGCACGCCTGATCGCGGACAGCGACCGCGGCGAGGTCATCCACGCCTGGTCGAACCTCTCCGGCGATCAACCGCGCGAGCTCGCCGAGCTGCGGTTTCTGACACTGAAAGGCGAGCGCTTCGTCGGGGATCTACATCTCGCCAAGCTCCCCTGCGCCCTCGACGAGGAACCCAGGACGATCTGCGCGATCGTGGATCGCACCGAGACCGTGCGCCAACGTCGCGCCCTCGCCGAGGCGACCGAGCGATTGCGCCGCAGCGAACGCTTTCTCGACGCCACCGGAAGGATCGCAAAGGTCGGCGGCTGGGAGATGGACGTGTCGACCGGCCAGGTGCGCTGGACCGACATGACCTATCGCATCCACGACCTGTCCCCGTCGGATGATCCGTCCCTGACCGAGGCGTTGGCCTTCTTCAGTCCCGAGGACCGCCAATTGCTCGAGCATCGCATCGACCGGGCGATCGCCCATGCCGAGCCCTATGACCTGCAACTGCGCATGACCACCGCCAAGGGCCGTGCGATCTGGGTCCAGGCGACCTGTCAACCCATCTGCGAGGGGGGGCGCGTGACCAAGCTCCAGGGTACGATTCAGGACATCAGCCACCTCAAACGCTCCGAGGAGCAACTGGAGTTCCTGGCCCACCACGACCCTTTGACGGGTCTGGCAAACCGGAGCCTCTTTCGCGCACGCCTGGAGCTGTGTCTGCAACGCGCGGCGCGCAGCGGCGCGCATGTCGCCCTGCTGTTCCTGGATCTGGACCGTTTCAAATACGTCAACGACAGCCTCGGTCATTCGGTGGGCGACCAGCTGCTCGAACGGGTTGCCGCAGCACTCGCCACGCAGGTCCGTTCCTCCGACACCATCGCGCGCCTCGGCGGAGACGAATTCGTGGTCATCATGGACGATGTGGGCAATCCGCGCTTCGCGGCCAGATTCGCGCGGCGTCTCCTCGGGACGCTGGATCAGCCGTTCGCGACCGAGACCCGCGAACTCTATGTCACCGCCAGTATCGGGATCAGCCTCTATCCGGAGGACGGCGCGGACATAGACACACTCCTGCGCCATGCCGATATCGCCATGTATCGGGCCAAGGAAAACGGCCGCAACGGCTTTAATTTCTACGAACCCGCCATGTCGGCGGGCGCCGCGGAGCGTCTGCGTATGGAGCACGAGCTGCGCGGGGCCTTGGCGCGCAACGAGATGCTGCTCCACTACCAGCCGCAGGTCGCCCTGAGCGACTGCAGTCTGCGCGGTGTGGAGGCGCTGTGCCGCTGGCAGCACCCGCGTTTGGGTCTGGTCGCCCCCGATCAATTCATCCCGGTGGCCGAAGACAGCGGCCTGATCGGCGATCTCACCGCCTGGGTCCTCGAGCAGGCCTGCCGTCAGCTCATTCTCTGGGATCAGGCCGGCTTCCGGGTACCGCGTCTCGCCGTGAATCTGCCGATGCGCGAGATCGAGCGCACCGACCTGGTGAACCGGGTCCGCCGCACGCTTGAACGCACCGGCTTGGCGCCGGATCGTCTGGAGCTGGAGGTCACCGAGTCCATGATCATGCGACGCCTGGATCTCGCCGTGACCACACTCGATGCCTTGCGCGCACTCGGCGTGATCCTGGCGCTGGACGACTTCGGCACGGGACATTCATCCCTGGCTCACCTGAAACGGCTTCCCCTCAACCGCCTGAAGATGGACAAGTCCTTCATCGAGCGACTCGGCGAGGATCGCGACGACGAGGCAATCGCCCGCGCAGTGATCGCGTTGGGGCGCAGTCTCGGACTCGGGGTCATCGCCGAGGGCATCGAGACCCGCGCACAGCATGATTTCCTGCGCGATGAATTCTGCGACGAAGGGCAGGGTTACCTGTATGGTCGACCCTTGGCGGCAGCGGCCTTCCTGGAGAGTTGGTCCATGATGGAGGGGGGCGTGCGTCTGTCGGCCGATCGAACGGCATCCGCGCCCGAGCCAGGCTCCTGATCGTGTTATTCAACCACGTCCGGAGCGAGAGGCTCCTTTTCGAGTGGGCTCGACGTTTGGTGCCTCCACGGCCACTAAACCGCGTCCAGAGCGAGATGCTCACTTTCGCGTGAGTTCGACGTTGGGTGCATCCACGGCCCATAGCGGGGACGCGGTTTAGAATTTTATATTTTTTAATCTCTTAAACCGCGCCGGCTGCAGCGACCGTCAAGTCTTCCGAGGCCGATCCCATCCAAAAACAGCGCATACCGCGCCGGACGCGGCTTAACATCGCTACGACAAGAGACACGAAGGTCGCCATGACCACACCGCCGAGCAACGCCCGCGTTCCAGCATCGGACTTGGCCGAAGAATCCATGGGCAAGCACCCGATCCCCACCGGCATCGAAGGGCTCGATTTCGTCCTTCAAGGCGGTCTCCCGGCCGGGCGCCCCACCCTGCTGCGCGGCGCTGCCGGCACCGGCAAGACCGTCATCGCACTGACCTTTCTCTGCAAGGGGATCGCCGCCGGAGACAAGGGCGTGCTGGTGACCTTCGACGAGTCGCCCGATGCCTTGTTGGAGCACGCCGAGGGCTTCGGCTTTCCCGCCCGGCGTCATCGTGCCGAGGGGCACCTGCGAATCCTCGACATGCGCCCGGATCGCAACGAGGTGCAGGTCGGCGACACCATCGAGCTGACCGCGATCCTCGCCCGAATCGGCCATGCCTTGGATAGCACGGGCGCAACGCGTCTGGTCGTGGATGCGATCGACGCCATGGAGGCCGGCTTCGAAAGCTCGCAGAGCCTGCGCGCCGAGCTGACCCGGGTGTTCGACTGGATTCGCGACCGCGGAGTCACCAGTCTCATCACCACCGGCGAGCACGCGCAGTTCAGCGCGCGCTATGGCCTCGAAGACTACATCGCCGATTGCGTGATCGCCCTGAAGCAAGAGGTGAGTCACCGCGTGATGACACGCGTCCTGCGGGTCGTCAAGCGACGCGGCCGGGGACATGGAACCAACGAATATCCCTTCCTACTGAACACCGACGGACTCTTCCTGGTACCGGTCACCGGCTCGGTCCTCGGGGCTCCGGTTTCGGAGCAACGCCTGTCGACCGGGATTCCCGGCCTGGATGCCATGCTCGGCGGACAAGGCCTGTATCAGGGCTCTACCATCCTGCTCTCCGGCCAAGCCGGAACCGGCAAGACCAGCATTGCCTGCAGCCTGACCCAAGCGGCCTGCGCGGCCGGAATACCCGTGCTCTATCTCAGTTTCGAGGAGAGCGTGGCCGAGCTCACCCGCAACCAGCGCAGTCTCGGGATCGACATTGGGCGGTATCTCGCCGACGACGACCGGGGAACCTTGGTCATGCTGCCGATCCGGGCTGTCGAGCTGGGGCTGGAGGAGCATCTGATGCGCGTGATGCATCTGATCAAACGTCATCGCCCGGCGCTCGTCGTGCTCGACCCGGTCAGCAGCCTCGCCGGGCGAGGCGATGAGCTGGGTGCGAAGGAGATCCTGCTGCGTCTGCTGCACCTCATCAAGGAAGAAGGCATCACGGCCGTGGCCACGGAGCTGCTCAGCGACGACAGCCAAGGGGTCAGTCATCTGGACGTCTCATCGATGATCGATGTCTGGATCAAATTGCGCCGCCACGAGCATAACGGCGAGATGAACCGGCTGATCCACGTCGTCAAGGCACGGGGCCTACCGATCTCGGATCAAGTCAAGGAGTTCCGCATCACCGGCACGGGGCTGCGGATCGAAGACCCCTATATCGGCGAGGGCGGGATCGTCTACGGAACCGCACGCCTGGCCCGTCAGACGGAGGATGAGGAGACGATCGGGCAACTGCACTTGGAGCTCGATCGGGCACGCCGGTTGCGCACGGATCTGGACGAGCTCCAGGCTGCAAGCGAGCGACTGATGCGCGCGGAGCAGGAGGCCAAGGCGGCGGATCTCGACCGGCAGGTCGCTCGGATCGAGCAACGGCTGGCCGCCAGCGAGCGGGCCCGCGCAGCCATCGGTCGAGGACGCGCATGACCGTACAAGTGCTAAGGCTCTATATCGCGGGCCACACGGCTGCCGCCGATCGTGCCATCCACAACCTGGAGCGCATTGTCCTGGACATCGGCCGCGAGGATCTGCAGCTCGAGATCGAGGTCATCGACATCCTGGAGCATCCGCAAGTGGCCGAGGATGAGCGCATCCTGGCCACGCCTGTCGTGATCAAGAAGTTGCCCCCGCCGGTCAGGCGCGTCGTCGGTGACCTCTGCGAACGCGAGAAGGTCTTGGTGGGTCTGGATCTTCGGGAGATCAGATGAGTCGGGATTGGGTTCAGTTCGAGCAGATCGTGGCCCTGGCCTCGGACGCCATCTTGGTGCTGGACCATCAGGGCGTGATTGGCTACGCGAATGCAGCAGCTGAACGCCTCTTCGAGCTCCCGACCGAGGCGCTCGTGGGCGCGGATTTCGGCTTCGTCGTGATCCCGGACGAGCCGACCGAGATCGAGATTCCGCGCGCCGGCGGGATCGTGTCGGCGGACATGCGCTGCGTCGAGATGGCGATGGACGGACAGGATGTGTCCGTGGTCTATCTGCGCGACGTCACCGTGCACAAGCTCGCGGAGGCCAAGCTCAATGACCGCGAACGTCTCATCCGAATGGCCGCGAACCTCGCGCGGATCGGCGGATGGGATGTCGACCTCCTCGCCAACCGGGTGACTTGGTCGGACGAGGTCTGCCGCATTCACGAGGACCCGCCGGGCACGGTGGTCCGCGTGGAGGACGGCATTTCTTATTATGCCCCCGAATGGCGCGAGCGCATCACACACGTCTTCACGGCCTGCGCACGCGAGGGTATCGGCTACGACGAGGAACTGCAGATCATCACGGCGAAGGGTCGGCGGGTCTGGGTGCGGACCATCGGTGCCGCGGTTCGCGACATCTCGGGCCGCATCACGCACGTGCAAGGCGCCTTTCAGGATATCACCGATCGCAAGGCCGCCGAGGAGCGCCTGCGCCTCTCGGCGGCCGTCTTCGAAAATACCAGCGAGGGCGTGATCATCACGGACACGACCCCGACGATCATCGCGGTCAATCCGGCCTTCACCGAGATCAACGGCTACAGCACAGAGGAGGCGTTGGGTCGCAACCCGAGCCTGCTCAAGTCCGGAAAGCACGAGCAACCCTTCTACGAGGAGATGTGGCGGGCACTGCTCGACCGAGGCCACTGGCGCGGCGAGGTCTGGAACCGCCGCAAAGACGGAGAGATCTATCCGCAGTGGGTCAACATCAATGCCGTGCGCTCGGAGCTGGGCCAAACGACGCACTATGTCGGCGTCTTCTCGGATCTGAGCGACGTCAAACGCTCCGAGGCACAGATCGAGCGCCTGGCGCACCGCGATCCGCTCACCGACCTTCCCAACCGGCTGCTGTTCCGCACCCGCTTGGAACAGGCGCTGCTGCGCGCAAGCACGAGCCGAGCCCGTGTCGGCATGCTCTTGGTCGACATCGACGGTTTCAGGCACATCAACGACAGCCTCGGGCACGCGGTCGGCGACCTTGCGCTGCGCGAGGTGGCCAAGCGCCTGACCGCGCTGGTGCGCATCGACGAAACCGTCGCACGGCTGAGCGGCGACGAGCTCGCCCTGTTGATCGAGTGCGACGAGGACATCGACACCCGTGCCGCGCTGATGGCGGAGCGCATCCGCGAGAGCCTGAACAAACCCTTCACGGTCAAGGGCGCAGAGCTCTTCATGAGTGCGAGCATCGGGATCGCCATCTATCCCGAGGACGGCACCGACGTCTCCGAGCTCCTGCAGAACTGCGACGCCGCCCTCTACCAGGCCCGCGAGGCCGGCGGCAACGGCTATCGCCACTATGCGCGCGGCCTGACGGACTATGCGCGTGAGCGCGTGACCTTGACCTCGGAGCTTAACCGCGCGATCGAGCGCAACGAGTTGCGCCTGCATTACCAGCCGTTGGTCGACACCGCAAGCCGACGGGTAAGCGGCCTCGAGGTTTTGGTGCGTTGGCAGCATCCCGAGCGCGGCATGGTCTTTCCGGACAGCTTCATTCGGTTGGCCGAAGAGACCGGACTCATCATCCCTCTCGGCGCATGGGTGTTGCGACGGGCTTGCCTCCAGGCACGCGAGTGGGAGACCGCGGGGATCCCGTTCGGACGCATCGCCGTGAACGTCTCCGGTATTCAGATCCAGCGCAGCGATTTCGCACAAACGCTCGCCTCCATCCTGCACGACACCGGACTGGACGCCGCACGTCTCGAACTGGAGCTGACCGAGACCTTCGTCATGGATCTGCGCGAGGACGCGCCACGGCTGCTCGGCGCTCTCAAGCAGTTGGGGATCGCCTTGGCGATGGATGATTTCGGGACGGGGTATTCCTCGCTCGCCTATCTCAAGGGCCTGCCATTCGATACACTCAAGATCGACCGAAGCTTCATCAGCGGACTTCCGGACGACCCCGCCAGCGCGGCCATCGTCACCGCCGTCACCACGCTCGGCAACAGTCTCGGATTCGATGTCCTCGCGGAGGGCGTCGAGACCGAAGCACAGCGACGGTTTCTGCTCGGGGTCGGCTGCCGCCGTGCGCAAGGCTATCTTTTCAGCCCGCCGGTACCGCCGGAAGCGGTTTTGCGGCTTTTGTCTTGACTCGGCCGGCCCGGAAGATCACGGACAGTTCATGAATCGTTCACGATGGGCCTATCATTGCGCATACCACGCCGGCTCGGACCGGCGAGCCGGCCTCGCTCGATAACCGGTAGGGTGGACGAGCGAGAGCGACGTCCATCGAGCCCGGCGCCGGGGCTGGTGGACTGCGCTGCGCTTGTCCATACGGCGCTAAACCGCGCCGGCTCCGACAGTCGTCGGAACCGGCGCGGCCAAGCCATTCCAACGAATGACGCATACCGCAGCGGGCGCGGTTTAATCCACCGTGGGGCTCGGATCAGCGACGAGGCGGGGCTTAAGAGCAAGGCCGGAGGGCCTATCGCGGCATGCGACCGTCCGAGGGCGGGCGAAGAGCCGCAGCATCCTGTTACGAGGGCCACGGGGGCGCTCGGCGAGGCGTGACGACGAGATGACGACACATAAATTCGGCGCCGCCGAGATGACGGATCTGCGCGAACGTGCGCGCCGGATCCTGCACGACCATTCGTTCGACGAGTCCATCGATGCCTTCGAGCAGGGCACTCTGGATTTCGAGCGGCTCCTCGAAGAGCTGCATATCTACCATGCCGAGCTGTACATCCAGCAACAGGCGCTGAACGACAGCCGGCAGTTCACCGAGCGTGCACTCGCACGCTTCACCCGGCTCTATCGCGAGCTGCCCTTCCCGGTCCTGCTGATCAACGCCCAAGGGCGCGTGAAGGAAGGCAACGCGGCGGCGCAACGCATGCTGCCGTTCGATCGTCGGCTTTTCATCCATCTCGCCGTCGAGGGTCAGACGAGACTGCTCGAAAACGCCATGCTCGATGCCCTCAAGACCGGCCGCGCGGATTGCAGGGAGATTCCCCTGCGGGGTCAGGGGGACAACATCCTGACGGCCGATCTGCGTCTGATCCGTCTACCGGAGATGGAAGGCAACGAAGCCGAGATCATCTGCAACCTTGTCGATCAAACCGAGCAGGTCGCGCAGCGCGAGGATCTGGTCGCCGCCAACCGGCGCCTGCGCATTCAGGAAGAGCGCTATCACATCGTCGCCGATTTCGCACCGGACTGGGCCTACTGGATGGGCGAGGACGGACGCTTTCGCTATGTCTCCCCGGCCTGCGCGCGGATCACCGGCTACCCGGCAGCCGCCTTCCTGAAGGACGCGGATCTCTTGTCGCGGATCATCCATCCGGACGACCGCCAAACCTATCTCACGCATCTCCACGGCACGCAGACGACCCATCGGTTCAAACCGCTGCGGTTTCGCATCTACACCCGCACGGGCGAGCTGCGTTGGATCGAGCATCTATGCGTCCCGGTCAGCGGCGACGGCGGACGCGCGCTCGGACACCGCGGCTCGAATCTGGACGTGACCGACAAGGTCGCGCTCGAAACGGACCTCGGCATGGCCTCCGAGGTCATCGATGCAAGCTCGACGATCGCATTTCATTGGGCGCCGGAGCCGGGTTGGCCGGTCATCTACGCCTCGCCGAACGTTCGCCGTTGGGGCTATCCGTTCGAGCAGCTTCTCGCACGGCGATTGACCTACCTGGATCTCGTTCATCCGCAAGACTGCGACCGCTTGGTCGCGGCCTTCGAGACCTTTGCCCAAGAGCAGCGCGACGTCTTCCGGCAGACCTACCGGGTCTGTTGGGCGGATGGCTCCGAGCATTGGGTCGAGGAGGAGACGCGCGGCGTCTTCGGCCCGGACGGGACCCTCGTCTATTTTCACGGGATCGTAACCGATGTCACCGAGCGCGAGCTGGCAGAACGGGGGCTGAAACGCCAATTGGATTTGCAGGTTCTGGTCGCTCAGGTCTCGTCACGCTTCATCGACGCCACCGGCGATACGCTCGAGCCCATCGTCGGCTGGGTACTCGAACGGATCGGCACCGTGTTCGACGTCGATCGCTGCTACCTATTCCGATTGGAGGACGAATACGCGAGCGTGGAGATGACCCATGAGTGGTGTGCAGCGGGTATCGAACCCTTCATCCAGGACTTCCAGGGGATCTCCCTCAAGCGGTTTCCCTGGTGGGCCGAGCAGCTGCGCACCCGCACACCCGTCTCGATCCCGGATGTCTCGGCGCTCCCGGACGAGGCTGCGAGGGAACGCGCGGAGCTCGAGCGTGAATCCGTCCGGTCGGCCGTGAGCGTGCCCATGTCCAGCCATGGCCATGTCTGGGGTGCGCTCGGGATCGAAACGGTCAGGCAGCTGCACGACTGGAACGCCGATGAAATTCGGGTGTTGCAGGTGATCGGCGAGGTGGTCGCCGCAGCCTTGCTCAGGACTGCGTCCGAGGTCGGTCTGGCGGCCAGCGAGAACCTCTATCGGCGCGTCACGGCCATGATGAGCGACGTCGCCTACTCTTGTGTGGAGCATCCAGGCGATGGATTCCGGATCGACTGGATGACCGATTCGGTCGAAGCACTGACTGGCTACGCCTTGGCCGAGGTGCTGGAGATGGGATGCTGGCGCCGTTTAGTCATCGACGAGGATGTCGGGATCTTCAACGACAAGGTTGCCGGACTCGTCCCGGGGACCAGGGCCGATTGCGAGCTGCGTCTGCGTCGGAAGGACGGGGCGGTACGCTGGCTCCGCGCCACGACCGAATGCGTCGCCGAAGACACCGATCCGACGGCGCGTCGACTCTACGGCGGCCTCCTGGATGTCACCGAGCACAAGTCGCGCAAGGCCGAGATCGAGCGGCTTGCCTTGGTGGTCGAGCAAAGCCCGAGCATCGTGCTGATCACCGACATCGCGGGGACGATCGAGTACGTCAACGCACGCTTCTGCGAGAGCACCGGGTATCGGCCGCAGGAGGTCCTCGGTCAACCGGTGGATATGCTTGAACCGGCGACGCTGACCGCGAACGCGGATTCGGAGATTTGGAGCGCGCTGCAACACGGCGAGGTCTGGACCGGAGAAATCCAGAATCGCAAGAAGTCCGGCGACTCCTATTGGGAGTACGCCCACATCACGCCGTTGCGCAACGAGCAGGGCCTGATCACTCACTACGTCAAGCTGGCCGAGGATATCAGCGACCGCAAGGCACTCTCGCAGCAGGTCAGCTATCTGGCCCAGTACGATCCGCTGACCGGCCTGCCCAATCGGACATCGATGCGCGAGCGCGTCGAGCAGGCCCTGATCGCCGCGCGACATTCCGACAGGATTCTCGCGCTCCTCTCGATCGACGTCGACGACCTGAGGTCCGTGAACGACTCGCTCGGTCACCCGGCGGGCGATGAGCTGTTGCGCGCAGTGGCCGAACGCTGGCAGCCGCTCCTGCGCGACGAGGATACCCTGGCCCGATTCAGCGGCGACAACTTCATCGCCCTGGCCACCGGGTTGCGGCGGGCCGATGACGCCGCACTGCTTGCCGATCGCATTCGCGACGCGCTGGCCCAACCGATCGCCCTCGGCGAGCAGGGCGTCGTGGTGAGCTGCAGCATCGGCATCGCACTCTATCCGGAGGACGCGAGCACGGCCGAAGAGCTGATCAGTCATGCCGACACCGCGCTGCACGGCGCAAAAATGGAAGGCCGCGGGCTCCATCGGTTCTTTACCTCGGCCTTGAACGATGATCTGCAGGAACAGTTTCGGCTCGAGCAGGCCCTGCGCCGTGCGATCGATCGTGATGAGCTGCTGCTTCATTACCAGCCGCGTGTCGACATCGTCACCGGCCGCATTCGGGGCTTGGAAGCCTTGGTGCGATGGAATCACCCGGAGCTCGGGTTGATTCCGCCGGATCGCTTCATCCCGATCGCCGAGTCCAGTGGATTGATCCTGTTCATCGGACCCATCGTCGTACGGCTCGCCTGCGAGCAGATCGCCGCTTGGCGCAGGGCCGGGATTTCCCCGGTGCCGATGGCGCTGAATCTCAGCGCCGCCGAGTTGTATCAGGATGGGCTTGCCGAGCGGGTCTCGAAGACAGCAGCCGAGGTCGGGATCGATCCGGGCCTCTTGGAGATCGAGGTCACGGAGAGCGCAGCCATGCGCTCGATCGACCGAGCGGTGGAGGTTTTGTCGCAGTTGCACGACCACGGATTTACACTCGCGATCGATGATTTCGGGACCGGCTACGCCTCCTTGAGCTACCTGAACCGCCTGCCGGTGCAGACGCTGAAGATCGACCGCTCGTTCCTCGCCGAGATCGGCAGAGGAGGACCCGGGGAGCCTCAAGCCGAGACGATCGTCAAGGCGATCATCGGCCTGGGTGCGAACCTCGGTCTCAAGGTCATCGCCGAAGGGGTCGAGACCGAGGCTCAGAGAGCCTTTCTTATCGATCACGGCTGCCGGGAGGGTCAGGGCTACCTGTTCTGCCGACCCGAACCGGCCGATCACATCGAGGCCCTGCTCCGAAGACAGGTCATCGAGCCGGGGGCCGATCCGCAGGAGTCCGCCTTGACCAAGCCGGCGTCTCTGAAGTCGCGGGCTCGATCATCCTAAACCGCACCGCGCGCGGTTGAGGTGCAACAAAAAGGGCGCACCGCGCAGTCCATACCGCGTCGGCACGCCCTTCGAGGTCACACGGGCGGCTGACCCGCCCGATCCGATTAGAGCATCACGCGATCAATCACATGGACGATACCGTTCTTGGCGACGATCGACTGCGACACGGTCGCATCACCCACCTTCAGATTGCCCTTCACGCCGACCGGTACCATCTCTCCGGCGAGATTGGTGGTCGTCAGACCCTGCATCATCTGGGTCGCGCTCAGGCGACCCGGGGCGATGTGTGCGGAGATCAGCGACTGGAGTGCCACGGGATCCGACATCAGGGCTTCGAGCTGCTCCCTCGGTACCCGCGCGAACGCCTCGTTGCTGGGTGCGAAGACCGTGTAGGGGCCTTCGCCCTCGAGCATGGCCTCGGAACCCGCCGCCTTGATGGCCGCCTGCAGCTGACTGAAGATCGCCGAGCCACCGGTGATGTCGCCGAGCGTCTTCTCCGAGACGTAACCGGGCGCACGCGTCGCGTCATATGCATTGAGTGAATCGGTCGGCGTCGCGTTGACCAGTCCGGCGCGCGCCCGTTCGCGGGTCTCCTCGTCCGCGTACTTGCTCCCGAGTGCGAGGGCGGTCAGCGGCCCCAGGGCCACGGCCAGAACGACGGCGATGGTCCAGGGATTCGTCTCGGGTGCCTTTTCGTTGCTCATGGTCGAATTCCTCTGCGTTGTTTGAACGAGTTGAAGGACTGCGTCGGTAGCGAACGCGACGTCGAGATCGCGCAGCTACCACATTTACCTACCGACGCGGTCAAGTATTAGGGCGACCTGAACAGAGACAAGAAATACTATTTTCAGAACATGGTCATTTTGCCCTTTCGGGCTTGACGGCCCGGGATTGAAACCGCGCCAGAGGCACCGCGGGTCTTTTATCTTATGCACAGTTCTTGATTTTGTTCGGTATCCGCAAACTTAGCGGATAAGACCGAAGCCGGTCTTGCCCAGTGTTTGCACACCCAACCAATACCGACAGGAGACGCACGAATGTCAGCCGGAGCCGTTAAGGGAATCGAGGTTGTGTTGATCGCAGGCGGCCTCTTCTGGTTTGCCTACTCCCAGATGAAGGCGCTGAAGCAGCCGACCCCCGGCGCCGAGAAGCCGGAGGCCGAGCACGAAGACGACTCGGCGGCGCAGACCGCTGCCGAGGAGCCGAAGCGAGACAAGGGCTAAACCGCGTCCAGAGTGAAATACGCCATTTTCATTTCGTGTCGGGCTTAAGGATTTCTCCGAACTTTGTGGTGACGCGGTTTAAAATCTAATATTTTTTAATACCTTAAACCGCGCCAACTCCGACCGTTGTCGGAGCTGGCGCGGCCAAGCCAATCCGACAAACGACGCATACCGCACCGGGCGCGGTTTAAGATCGCCTCAGCGCGAGAGATAGGCCCGGACGGACTCTTTCAGGGTGTCGAAATTGCGTCTGATCTCGGCCATGGCGTCCTGAACCTCCGGGGTCACCCCCTTGGAGAGCCGACGGATCGTTGCAGCGTGCTCGTTTCGCCACTGCTCCATCCGCTCGCTTAGACGTTTCAGGGCCTCGTCCGCTCCACCGGCCTTGTCCTTTTCCTCGTAGCCGAAACCGTAGTCGACGATATCTTCGGTGACCTCGCCCTTGAAGAGGCGGTACAGCTCGACCTGAACACACTTGGCGCTGTAGCTGAAGCGCCCGTCCTTGTTCAAGCGGCGCACGCTCATCCTGATCCGGGTCGACTCGAGCATGTGCAGGGACGCATGCCGGGCAGCACGCTTGACGAAGTCGTGATCCTCGGCGAGACGCAGCGACTCGTCGAATCCCCCGACGCGGTCGAAGAGCTCGCGATCGACGAAGATCGCGAATCCGCCGGCATGCGGATCCGTCTTGAGATTGAGCTTGACAAAATAGTTGGCGAGCTCGAAGAGCAGCTCGTCGAGCGGATTCTCCGAATCCGGCTCGAACCAACAGGTGGCAAGCCGCATGCTTTCGGCGTCCATTTCCTTGAGCGCCTTCTGCATAAAGTCATCCGGAGGCAGGACATCGGCGTCGAAAAAGAACAGACGCGCGCCTTGTGCGACGGCCGCGCCACGGTTGCGGCCGACCGCCGGCATCCCCCCGTCGACGAGGGTCACGCCGCGCGAGCGACAGATCTCGCGCGTGCCGTCGGTCGAGCCGGCGTCCGCGACGATGATCTCGAAGTCGCGAAAGGTCTGCCGGTCGAGCCGATCGAGCAGCTTGGGCAGCAGGCTGGACTCGTTCAACGCGGGAATGATGACGCTTGCCTTCATGGTGTTGCCCTCGCGAGGTCATGCTCTTCGATGAGATCGAGCGAGTCGTCGAGCGCCGTGGTGAGCAAGGAGCGGTACATGGGCTCGGGGAGATCGAACCCGCCCGTGCTGCAGACCGATGCGTACCAGTAGGCACTGGACTTGGGTGTGCGTTTCAGGGTGTCGTAGTCGACATGGACGAGCCCGAAGCGCTTGGAGAGGCCCAAGGCCCATTCGAAATTGTCCAGCAGACTCCACACGAAATAGCCGCGGACATCGCTGCCGGCATCCAGCGCCTTGCGCAGCATGAAGAGATAGGCCTCCAGATAATCGCGCCGCGCCGTGTCCTGCACGCTGCCGTCGTCCTCGACCCGGTCTGCGAAGGCCGCGCCGTTCTCGGTGATGTAGACCGGCGGATTGTCGTAACGCTCGCGCAGCCAGGTGAGCGTATCGAGAAAGCTGCGCGGGAAGATCTCCCAGTCCATATCGGTATGCACCGCGTTCGGATCCGGACTGCGTGCCAGTCTAAAACCGAGCCAGGGCAGCCGGCTACGCTCGATGATGATGCGCGAATAATGGTTCACGCCGACGAAGTCGACCGGCTGGCCGATCAGGTCCAAGTCGCCCGGGCGCAAGGTCCAATTGAAGGCCGAGAGCAGACGCCGAACCGGGTTCGGGTACCTGCCGACCAGGATGGGATCGGCGAAGAGTCGGTTCGCCAGCGCATCGATACGCTCGGCGATCCGGACATCGCCGCGCCGTCGCGGGATCACCGGGAAGAGGTTCAGTGCAGGTCCGACATGCGCATCCGGCACCACACCGCGCAGGCGCTGCAACGCGGCACCGTGGGCCAGCAGAAGATGATGCGCGACGCGAAACGCCATCAAAGGGTTACGCCGGCCGGGCGCATGGTCGCCGGACACATAACCCGCGGCGACCACCGTCAACGGCTCGTTCACGGTCACCCAGTGCTTGACGCGATCCCCGAGACGGCGTGCAACGACCTCGGCGTAATCGGCGAAACGCCAGGCCGTCGCACGCGCCTCCCAGCCGCCGCGCTGCTCCTCGAACCAGGGGAGATCCCAGTGATACAGGGTCGCGAACGGCCGAATCTCGCGCTCGAGAAGCCCGTCGACCAGCCGATCGTAGAAATCCAGGCCACGCCGGTTCACCTGCGCATGCGGCCCGCTCATGACCCGCGGCCAGGAGATCGAGAAGCGATAGGCCCCCAGGCCAAGCGTCGCCATCAGATCCAAATCGTCGGCGTAGCGGCGATAATGATCGCAGGCGACGCCCGCGTGGCTGCCGTCCTGGACGCGCCCCGGTCGCGCCGTGAAGCGATCCCAGATCGAGGGCGCCTTACCGTCGACATCGGGAGCGCCTTCGATCTGAAAGGCCGCCGTGGCGGCACCCCAGATCAGGTTCTCGGGAAATTGGATTCGCATCGTCCTGAAGCCTCTCCGCCCGGATCCGCTGCGGGACGGCGTAAGGCACCGCCCGCGCGTAGGATGCGGGTCACGTTTTCGCGGCCTGCCTTATGATATACCGAGCGCAAACAGGTTGAACCCAGACCCGGACAGGACACCTCTCAACCCCGTCTTTCCACGACCGTCAAGCCATCGAGCACTGCATGGACACCGAAGACACGACCCGAGATCTCGAGGGTATCGACCTCACCGGCTTGACGGCACGCATCGGCCGCACCCACCTGCGCCAACGTCTGGGGCTGGAGGGCGACCACGAGGTCTTCGTGCTGCGCCGCCCCGGCGCACACTTCTTCTACCCCGAGAATTGGTACTCGGTTCACGGCGCAATTCGCACCTGCTTGCGGATCAGCGGACTCTACGGACGCGCTCAGCGCAACGCCCGCAACCTCCAGGTGAAACACCACCGCGTCGCCGTCGCGAACCTTCCCTCGGCTTTCGAAGGCTTTCGCATCCTGCATCTCACCGATCTGCACGTGGACATGGAGGACCGCAACACCCACGCCATCAGCGAATGCGTCCGCGCCTTGCATTACGACCTATGCGTTCTGACCGGCGACTATCGCGCCCGCACCTTCGGGCCGATCGACCGCGTTCTTTCAGGCATGGCGACGATCCGACTCCAGCTCAAGGGGCCGGTCTACGGCGTGCTCGGCAACCACGACACCCTGCGTCTGGTACCGGGCTTGGAGGCGCTCGGGATTCGATTGCTGCTGAACGAGGCGGTCGTCATCGAACGCGATGGCCAGTTGATCCACCTCGCCGGCGTGGACGATGCCCATTACTATCAGGTCCACAACATCGACCGCGCCTCCGCCGAGATCCCGGACGAGGCCGTCTCCATCCTCCTCTCGCACACCCCCGAGATCTACCGTCTGGCCGCACATGCCGGGTTCGACCTGATGCTGAGCGGTCATACTCACGGCGGCCAGATCTGTCTTCCCGGCGGCATCCCCGTCGTCTGGGACGCCCGGTGTCCCCGCGCCATGGCGTCGGGATCCTGGCGCTACGGCCCGCTGACCGGCTACACGTCGGTCGGTGCCGGCACCTCGGTGGTCAACGCCAGACTCAACTGCCTACCCGAGGTCACCGTGCATGAGCTGCGGCGCGCGCCCCTCTAATCGAGCAGTGTCGTTGTCGTTGTCGTTGTCGTAATCGATCATCGATACGACTACGATTACGACAACGACAACGACAACGATCGGTCTCGACACAGCTGCCGTGCCGCACTAGTCGCCGAAGGCGACAACGCAGTTGCGCCCGCGAGCCTTCGCTCGGTAAAGGGCCAGATCGGCACGGCGGATCAGATCGGTCGCTTCCGACTCATGCGGCTCGGCCACCGCCGATCCGATCGAGACCGTAATCCCCGGCAACTCGACGCCGTTGCAGTGCATCCGCAGGCGCGTGACCGCCGATCGCAGCTCCTCGAGACGACCGCGAGCACCGTCCGGGGTCGTAGCGGGCAGGATCAGCATCAACTCCTCCCCGCCATAGCGACAAACGATATCGCTGCCGCGCACCCACTCACCCAGAAGGTTTCCCACCGCCGACAGGGCAAGATCGCCGGCCTCGTGGCCGTAGGTATCGTTGAACCGCTTGAAATGATCCAGATCGAGCATCGCGACGGTCAACGGCTCGCCCACCCGGTTGCACCGCGCAAGTTCGCGCGGCAAGGTCTCTTCCAGATAACGGCGATTGAACAGGCCGGTCAGCCCGTCTCGGATCGCCTGCTCGCGCAGCGCCTCGCGAAGTGCCAGGTTCGACAAGGTCAGCTTGATGGATTCGCCGACCGTCATGGCCAGCATGCGAAGCTCGGCGAAACCGCCTTCGCACAAGGTATCGGCCGCGACGATCTGCAGCAATCCCAGCGGCTGATCCTGAATCGCCAGCGGGACGCAGAGATAGCGACTCTCGGGCGGGCCTTGAAAGCGCCTGCAACCACGGCAGCTCAGCGGATCGGGGACGGCAAAGATCCCGCCCTGCCGGAAGGCCGAGCAGTCGGATGCCGCGAACTGAGGGCGCAGACCATGACGCTCCCCCCAGGATGCGACAAGCTCGAGGGCATCGTCCTGCTCATGCACGACAACCAAACCGCCTCCGTTCGGGCCGAAAAGACCCTCTGCGCTTTCGGCGAAGATCCCGTAGGCCGAGGCGCGCCCATCGCAGGACAGGAGCCGCTCGTTCATCCGATTAAGCGCGACCATTTGGGCATCGTGGCGTTGCAGCTCCCTGAGACTGCGTCGCAGCGCCTCCTCGGCCTGCCTGCGCTCGCTGATGTCTTGCACTTGGGAGATGAAGTAAAGCGGCTGTCCACGTGGATCGCGCACCAAGGAGGAGGAGACCTGTCCGTAAACGACATGTCCCAGGCGATGCCGGTAGCGTTTCTCGAAGGTCGCGCTCTCGGTCTCGCCTCGAACCGCGCGCGCAATGAAGCCGGGGCTGACGGCGGCGTCTTCGGATAGCGTCAGGGCATTGACCGACATCCCCTCGAGCTCCGCGCTCGTGTAGCCGAAGATGTCGCTCATGCGTTCGTTCACCTTCAGAAACCGCCCCTGCAGATCGACCAGCGCCATCCCGGTATTGGCGTTGTCGAACGCCAAACGGAATCGGGTCTCGCTCTCGCTCAGCGCCTCCGCCGCGCGCTCGCGCCCCGCGATATCCTCCTCGAGGCGCCGCTGAGCCCGTCGATAGTCGTACTCGATGCGCTGCGCGTTCATGATGATCTGGCTCAACGCGAGCAGCAGGATCGCCATGATCCCCACGAGGATGAGCGGACCGTGATGCGGGGGCGAGGCAAGAAAATCCGTGATCGGTGCGGCCAGGACCCCGGAATAGACCGCACGCGTCAGCTCGGCCAGGGTCAAAACGGCGATGGTGAAGACCTGCAGGCGGTCTCCTGAGCCGAAGTCATCGGGACGGTGCGTCAGGAGCACGTGCAGCGCCCAAATCTGTACGACACAGGAATAGATGCCGAACACGACGATCCGCGCATTGACACTCGGCACGATGAAGGTCAACCAGGCCAGCAACGCCCCGAACGAGAGCAAGAGTCCGAACTCCGCCCAGCCGTGCGTCGGTCGATTTCGGAAGAGCTGCAAGCCACGCAGATAACAGGTGAGATCGGCCAGCAACAGGACATTGGCCAGCACGACCGTCAACCAGGGGGAAAGCTCGCCGCGCGACAGGATGAGAATCCCGCCGAGCGTTCGGCAAAAGGTCCCGAGCACCCAGTATCCGAATCCCGGATAAGTGCGGCGGGTCAAAAGAACCGTCGCCATGCCGATGTTGGTGGCGACCGAAACCGCCAACCCGGCAACCAAAAGGGTCGTCATCTCCATCCATGGGTCCTCTTGAGCATGCGACGCAGCCGCGCCGCGACCGGCGTCAGCAGCAGATCGATGAACGCGAAGGCGATCACGACGATGACGACACCGGTTGCCGAGACGTTCAAGGGCGTCATCAGCAGGAGCGCCGGAATCAGCGCCTCCGGGATCTCGTCCAAGAAAAGAACGGATTCACTCGGCCGCCGCCCCAGACGTCGTTTGAGGAAACTGGCGAGGAGATCCCCCGACATGGCGCCCAACGCGGCGATCAGGCCAAGGAGCCAGGGCAGCCCGAGCAGGACGGCGAGCAGCGGCGTCGTCAGCACAGCCGCGCCGAGACCGCGCCAGGTCTTGGAGGCGCCCAGCCAAGGACGACCGTCGCGAAAGAGGCGTCCGGCATCGAGCGGATGCCCGAAGCGATGCCCGAGAAGCAAACGCAACAAAACCGGAACGCCGTTCGCCCAGACGACCAACGCCAGCATCTGTAGGGTTGGAGTCATCGGCGCGGCATGATGTCCGAACGGTCGCCCCGCAATAAAGCCGCTCGCACCCGAGCGGCATCCCGAGAGTCGTCAAAGATGCCGACCGACGTCGACAACTTCGGCTGCACGCATGAGGTCGGAAAATCCTGCTCCCGAGATCTTGATCAGGTGCTCATGGTCGCCGGATTCGAAGTAGACCTCCGGCAGGCCCATAAGATGACGATCAACGAGAGTGCGCAGCTCGTAGGCCGCACCGATCGGCGGCACGGCACCGGGCTCGCAATCCGGAAACAACCCCGCCAACTCGGACTCGGTCGCCAGGCCCACCGGCTCGCCGAGGTGCTGTTGCAGTCGCCCGAGGTGGACATGATAGTCCGCCGGGACGACAACCAGGAGATAGCGCCCGTCTTGGTTGACGACGACCCCTTTCGCCAGATGGTCGCCCGGGACATGCGCCGCCTGCGCCGTATGCATACTCGCACCCGTGTGTGGATGACGCACCAAGGTGAAGTCGATGCATTGCTCCTTGAGGTAAGACTCGAGCGTGCACGGGATAGACATGATGACCTCCTCCGCTGGATTGACCCACCGGGAAGTCTAGACCCTCCAGCCGAGGTTCGTCGGTTCAAGCCTTCAACTGCTCGGTAAGATGCGGTGTCAGCAGATCCAGCATCGCGCGATGCACCTTGAGGTTTCCGGCGATCAGATTGCCGGTCTCGAGAAAGGTCTTCCCGCCGGCGAGATCCGTGACGGTGCCGCCGGCCTCCGCGATGAGGAGCGCGCCCGCCGCGCAATCCCATTCTGAGAGACCGATCTCCCAGAATCCATCGGTGCGTCCGGCCGCGACATAGGCGAGATCAAGCGCCGCCGAGCCCGGCCGGCGCAGACCTGCGGTCGCCAGGGTCATGTCCTTGAACATGCGCAGATAGACGTCGATGTGGCGCTGATCGCGGAAGGGGAAGCCGGTCCCGATCAGGGCGCCTTCGAGCGAGGGGCGATTGGCGACGCGGATCTTGCGATCGTTCAGCTGCGCGCCCTGGCCGCGGGCGGCACTGTACATCTCCTCGCGCAGCGGATCATAGACCACGCCGCACTCGAGCTGCCCCTTGTGCTTGAGCGCGATCGAGACCGAGAACTGCGGGAATCCGTGCAGATAGTTGGTCGTGCCGTCGAGCGGATCGATGACCCACTGGAAATCGCCGCGACCCTGTGCGCCGCTTTCCTCGGCGAGGATCGCATGATCCGGGAAGCGCGCCCGCAGCTCTTGGATGATGATCGCCTCCGCACCGCGATCGATGTCGCTCACGAAGTCGTTGCGGCTCTTGGACTCGATCTTCAGCGAGTCGACGCGGTCCATGTAGCGCAGCAGCAGCTTGCCGGCACTGCGTGCGGCGCGAATGGCGATATTGAGGCTTGGATGTTGCATAGTGTGCAAGATAACCGATGCGCGTTACCGATCAAAGATTGACAATCTACTGATGTTCTGAAGAACTTGCATCCATGATGACAGAGAATCCCGACAACGCGCTCGCGCGCATCCGTTTCGTCCTGGTCGAGCCCACCCTCAGCGGGAACATCGGGGCCGTCGCCAGGGCCATGAAGACCATGGGCCTCTCGCGCCTGGAGCTGGTCGCACCCAAGCAGCGTCCGGATGCCGAGGCCCTGGCCCGCGCCTGCGGAGCGGACGACCTGCTCCAGCACGCAGGGATCCATGCGGACCTGCCTGCGGCCATCGCCAAGTGTCGGCTCGTCATCGGCACGAGCGCACGCAGGCGCACGCTCGACTGGGAGAACCTGGAGCCACCCGAGGCGGCCCGGAAACTCCTCGCCGAGGCGACCGAGGGCGAGGTCGCGCTGCTGCTCGGACGCGAGAGCTCCGGCCTGACCAATGCGGAGCTGGCGCGCTGCCAGTTTCTGGTTCACATCCCGACGAACCCGGACTTCAGCTCGCTGAATTTGGCGGCCGCGGCACAGGTCTTCGCCTACGAGATCCGGCATTGTTGGCGCGAGGACCTCCCCGAGCCGACGCGCGCGGCGACGCATGCGCCGTCGGGTGAGGAGGCCCCGCGCGATCTCGCCACGGCGCAGGAGCTCGAGGGTCTGCACGCTCACCTCGCCGACACCCTGCGCGACATCGGCTTCGGCGATCCAGACAGCTCCAAGAAACTGCTGCTGCGCCTACGCCATCTCTTCAATCGCGCGCGCCCGGATCGTGTCGAGATCAACATCCTGCGCGGCATCCTGAGCGCCGCGCAAGGGCGCAAGAGCGGCAAACGCCCAACGCGTCCGACTGACTGACTCTTGCAGCACGGCCGATGTGTCGAAACCGTTCGTTGTCGTTGTCGTTGTCGTCGTATCGATAGTCGATTACGACAACGACAACGAAAATGATCGCGGACGGTCTCGGAATCTCTGCACTGCTCCACCCAATGTTTCAAAGGCTTGCCTTATGTTCGAACGATTGAAGGAAGACATCGCCTGCGTCTTCGAGCGCGATCCGGCAGCGCGCACCGCGTTCGAGGTCTTCACCACCTACCCGGGGCTGCACGCCGTGCTGGCGCATCGCCTGACGCACCGGCTGTGGAAACGCAACCTCAAGTGGCTCGCCCGCGTCATCTCCAATCTGGCACGACTCTTTACCGGGATCGAGATCCATCCGGGGGCCGTGATCGGCCGGCGCTTCTTCATCGATCACGGCATGGGCGTGGTGATCGGCGAAACGGCGGTGATCGGCGAGGACTGCACCCTCTATCACGGGGTGACCTTGGGCGGGACCACCTGGCAGAAAGGCAAACGCCATCCGACCTTGGGGCGCGACGTCGTCGTCGGCGCCGGGGCCAAGGTCTTGGGGCCGCTCCTGATCGGCGACGGCGTGCGGATCGGCTCCAATGCCGTGGTCGTGAAATCGGTTCCGGCCGGCGCGACGGTGGTCGGCGTCCCGGGCCGCATCATCGAGCCGGCGAAGGACGCGACCGCCCGCCGGCGCGCCGACACCGCCAAGCGCATCGGCTTCGACGCTTACGGCGCCACACGCGATGCGCCGGACCCGATCGCCAACGCCATCAACCGCATGCTCGATCACATCCACCACATGGACCAGCGCGTCGAGCAGATGTCCCGAGCACTCGAAAGCCGCGGCATCATGCAGCACTTCGAGCACGATCCCACGCTCGACGAGATCGAGATCCCGCCCGCAACCGACTCGGACGTTTAATCGCAAATTCGATAGGGATTAATTGATCGCCGTGGTCGGGTACCGTATCATTCTGTGAAATATCGAATCACCGAGCGAGGCGCACGTGAGACTGACGACGAAGGGCCGCTATGCGGTCACGGCAATGCTCGATCTAGCCATCCATCAAGGCCAAGGCCCCATCGCGTTGGCCGACATTGCCCAACGCCAAGGCATTTCGCTGTCCTACCTCGAGCAGCTGTTCGCCAAGCTTCGGCGGCGCGCACTCGTCACCAGCGTCCGGGGGCCGGGCGGCGGGTATAACCTGTCCCGCCAGGCAGCCGACATCCATATCGCCGAGGTGATCGCTGCGGTCGACGAGAACGTCGACACCACCCGGTGCGGCGGCGCGCACAACTGCCAGAACAACGGTCCCTGCCTGACCCACGATCTCTGGCACGACCTCAGCGACCGCATCTACGATTATCTCAACAACATCAGCCTGCAGCAGCTCGTGGACCGCCGCGACGACACCGGTAACCGCCCCGGGACGACATGCACGGCCGTCGACGTCAAGCTCGGCGTTCAGCGCATCGTCGCGAACGCCTGAAACGGGCCTTGGCGTCCGCTGCCTCGTTGTGCCGGACCTGTGTCTTGCGAGCCGACGGCGCGTTTCGACTACGCCGAAACGACGCGCTGCGCTTGCCTTCGGTCACCCGCACGCACTAGGATTCGATCTCGGTTGTCGGATTCCGGGTCGAGGCGCGCCGCAGGTGGCAACGATCTCCGCCGTTGTGGACGGCTCCAAAAACTATTTCGATCTCTTCGATCTGCCGATCGGGTTTGTCGTCGACCAATCCCGTCTCTCCGAGCGCTATCGCGCACTGCTCGGCGGGGACGCCGCGACGTCCTACGGCAATTCGCGATCGGCGAACAGCTCGGCGCAGGAACAGTCGCCGATCGAGATCGAGCTGGCGTACCGGACCTTGCTCGATCCCTTGGCACGCGCTGCCTACCTTCTCGATCTGCTGGATTGCCGCAGCGAAGGCCGCGCGAGCGCCGCCGAATACGCCGCCCTCGGGGGCTTCCTGATGGCCGAGATCGAGCTGCGGGAGAGCCTCGACGAGGCGACCAGCCGGCCCGATCCGGCTGCAGCCGTGGCCGGGATGTTGACCCATCTCGCAGAGGAGGGTGCGTCTTTGGAGAAGGATCTGCAGCGCATGCTCGCCGATCCGTCGCCCCAGAACCTAGCCGCGGCGCGCGAGATCCTGCGCCGGCTCGAACTCCTCGGGACCTGTCGACGCGATGCGGAGGACCGTCGAGCGGCCTTGGCGTCCAGGGCCTGAGCCATCCCTCGGTCGCCCGGTCCGGGACAGATCGGGCCGAGCGACGTCCGAAGCCTATCGGCTCAACACTGCTCCCATGGCAGACCACGAAAGCGCCAACCCCCTTGGGTGCTTCTGTGGTGCTGCTCGTCGAGATCGCCCTCGAAGCCCTCGTCGACGTGATAGACGGCCTTGAGCCCGTCCTGGACCAGCGCTTTGCCGGCTTCGAGCGAGCGCTTGCCGCTGCGACAGATCAGGATGACCGGCGCACATGACCCGCCCGGCTCGCAGACGGCACCGCCAAGCAACAGCTTGCGGATCTCGGTGACGAAGTGGGGATTGACCACCCAATCCGGCTCGTCGATCCAGGGAACATGCACGGCCCCCTTGGGATGGCCCACGAACAGAAACTCCATTGAGGAGCGGATATCCACCAGGACGGCCTGGGGATGTTCTTCGAGCATTTCGAACGCCTCTTGAGGCGTCAGTGGTCTCGGATGATCATCGTTCACGCGGGTGTACCTCGTTTGGTGGTTAAACCGCGCCAGGCGCGGCATGAGATGTTTTTGGATGGGATCGGCCGCGGCAGACGTCACGACCGTTGGAGTCGGCGCGGTTTAATCATTGTCGTTGTCGTCGCGCCGGCCCCGGTTCATACAGGCCCGTGGAGACAGGCGGCGTTCGGCAGTTTATCAAGCGATTCGGATCTGTCATCCGAATCCGCGAGGCGACGCAGTGTCGCATCCGACCGGGATCGGCCGGCCGCGAAGAATGAAAGGAGATGGGTTTGGAACACAAGGCGCAATCCGTCGAACGACCGAACAGCGCAGGCCTGAAGGATGCCTTGGTGCGCAACCTCATGCATCTGCTGGCCCGATTGCCGCTCGGCGCGCTGCACCGCCTCGGCTCGGGCATCGGGCTGCTGATCGGGTCATGGCCGAACAAGCAACGACGCAACGCCCTGATCAATATCGCTCTCTGCTTCCCGGAGCTCGACGCGAAGGAACAGGTCCGGTTGCGCAACCGGAATCTGCGTGAGTTCGGCAAGACCTATGTCGAGATCGCACATCTGTGGCTGCGCCCGGCGCATGAGGTGCTCGCGCTGGTCCGCGAGGTCAGAGGGGGCGAGCTGTTGGAGCGGCGCGACGGCAAGGGCTTGATCGTACTCTCGCCGCACTTGGGCGCCTGGGAGCTGGCTGGGTTACACCTCGCGGCACAGGGTCCGACGGCGATCTTCTACAAGCCGCAGAAATATCTCGACGACATGATCCTGGCCTCGCGCGCCCGCAGCGGCGCCGAGCTGGCGCCGATCACGGCGAAGGGCATCCGGGTACTGGTCCAAGCGCTGGAACGCGGCGATTACGTCGGCATCCTACCCGATCAGGAGCCCAAGGCCGACAAAGGTGCTGTCTTCGCACCCTTCTTCGGGATTCCGGCCTTTACCATGCTCTTGGTGAACCGACTGTCGCGCCGCACGGGCGCGCCCGTGATCTTCATGTTCGCGGAACGGTTGAAGGGGGGAAAGGGCTTCAGGATGCACTGCATCCCGGCACCTGTCGGAATCGACAGCGAGGACGATATCGAGGCAGCAACCGCGCTGAACAAAGGCATCGAGCAGTGCGTCTCGATCTGCCCGGAGCAATACGTTTGGCCCTACAAGCGCTTTCGACGCCGCCCGAACGGCGCACCGGGGATCTACAACGGACCCCTGACAGATGGGCAGTCACTCGCGCAAGTGTCGCGGTTACAGCGGGGAGTGTGTGACGTGACGTGAGCACCTCCCTGTGCTCGCTCGGACGACCCCGAGATCAGGTGATCTTGTCGGTCGCGGTTTGAGTCTCGCCCATGTTGTCCGTCCAGGCGATCTCGATCGGATCACCGACCTCGCCGCCTTTGAACTTGAACGCCAGATAGGGGTTCTTGGACACGCCGCCGCTCCAATTGGCGGTCATCACGACCTGATCCTTGGATTTGCAGACGACTTCCTGGATGAAGTGCGCAGGAACCAGCTCGCCGGTCTTGCTGTCTTTACGCAGCCCGGTCTCCATCGGGTGACTCATCAAACACTTGACTTCGGTTTCTCCGTCTTTGAGCTTGGCGCGGATCTTGATGTCTGACATCTCTGTATACCTCGAATTTGGTGTCTGTGCCGTGTCCTACGGGGATCGACTCGATCAGCCGCCGCAGCCGCCGATGGTGACCTTCACTTCCTTGGCATTGCTGTAGAGCTTGTCGCCACTTTGGACCACGGCGACGACGTTGGATGTCTTGGCCATCTTGATCCGGGTGGAAACGAAAGGAACGGCGCCCTCGCCGAGATCGAACGAGGCAATCAGGGGTGTCTGGTTCGCATCGGCGACGATCGCGATCGACGTGACACCGTCCATATCCGTCTCGACGGTCACCGGCACCACGGCGCCGTTTTCGGCGATATCCGGGGCCTTGATCTTGATCGCCTCGTTGGTCTCGGTGGCATCCGATCCCATCAGGCTCGTCAAGGCTGCCGGCAGATCCTTCGCATGGAAGGCCGCCTCGTTCCAGCTCGCAAGGACCAAGCTAGGGGACAGCAGACCGGCGCCGACAGCGACTCCGACGGTACCGGCGGCGAGTGAACCCTTCAGCAGGATTCGACGTTTTGCATCGATCATGGGACATCTCCTATGGAGCAGGGGTGGGTGTACTGGGATGCATTGAGCATCGCGCGCGTCGGGAGAGGGTGCGGCCGAAGCCAGACCCACGCCCCCGATAGACCGGTTCGACAAGCATGCAAGCACTCGGGAGGGTTGCCGAACTCGATCGACCCGGGTGCCGGCGCTCGTCCGAGAATCGGATACGACGGCGCGGACGTTCGAGTCCTCACGGCCCGATCCGACTCGCGTGGGGCATGAACGGTGATCTCCTCCACATCTTTTCGATCTTAAACCGCGTCCAGAGCGAGATGCGCACTTTCGAATGAACTCGACGTTTGCTGCATGACAACTCTTAGCGGGACGCGGCTTAAAATGATATATTTTTTAGTATCTTAAACGGCGCCGGCTCCAACGGGCGTCAAGCCCGCCGGGGCCGCTCCCATCCGAAAACATCCTATACCGCTTTGGGCGCGGTTTAATATGCGCTGAGTCGACGGACGCCGTTTCAACGGGCCTACCGATCCAACGTGCCTCCCGATCCAACGGGATTGACGTCCGCTCGCTCGAGTGCTTTCCCGACATCAACACCCGGACAATGTTACCTCAGTCCTACCGGACTTGGAACGCACTTCATCGCCCGTTCGAGGTCGCCGCGCGCAGGGGGTTCCCGCCCCGCCGCTTCTCGTCGCGCTGCTCTTCGCGCCACGCATCGAGGCGAACCTGGATCTGTGCCGCCTCGTGATACGGGACATCGGGCCGACGCAAGGCCAGCTCGAGGTGCCGAATGGCGGGCTCGAGATCCCCCTCGACATAGAGCTTCTCCGCGCGATAGCGATCGACGGTCGTGCGATCGCCCGCCTTGGTCGCCGCCTGTACGAGCGCAGCGTACAGCATGGCGTTGGACGGCCGCACACGGGCGACGGCCTTGAGCTCGTCCACCGCACGGGCGGGCTGACCCGCGGACATGAGGGCCTCCGCGTAGGCGACCCGTAAAGGCCACTGACCGGGGAAGAGGCTCACCGCCTGTTTCAGATGCGCCAAGGCATCGGCGCTGTTGCCGAGCGCGAGATCGAGCTCGGCATCCAGGACAACGAACTCGGCCTGGCTCGGATGGAGTGCGATCAGCTTATCGCTCTCGCGCTTCGCCTCGGTGAACCGTCGCGCGCGCTGCAGCGCGAGGGCATAGCCGTAACGCTCGGCAATCTCTTCGCGAAAACGCCCGCCGCGCAAGGTGTCCTCGAAATGGGCGACGGACTGCTCGGCACGCCGGTAGGAGCGTTCGCGCAGCTTGGCGCGCGTCAATTGAAACCGCAGACTATCCGGACGCTGACGCACGCCGAACGCCTCGGCACGCCCGAGCGAGTCGGCGATGCGGTCGGCCGTCACGGGATGCGTGCGCAGATACTCCGGGGCGCTGGACTCGTAGACACGCGTCGCCTTGGCGAGGCGCTCGAAGAAGCCGGCCATCGCAAAGGGGTCGTGACCGGCGCCGGCCAGGGTCTGGATCCCGATGCGATCCGCCTCCTTCTCGTTGTCGCGGGTGAAGTTGATGCGTCGCTGGAGTGCGGCGGCCTGCACGCCGGCGATGGCCGCGGCCCCGGCATCGGGCGAGACTTGGGCACCGAGAACGGCCGCGGCGATCAGCAGGGCCGTCGTCGGCAGACTGAGCTTGCTCTGGTCCTCGAACGCGCGCATCAGATGGCGCTGGGTGACATGGGCGATCTCGTGCGCCACGACGGCGGCAAGCTCACTCTCGGTCTCCGCCGCCAAGACGAGACCGCCGTAGATGCCGATATAGCCGCCCGGCCCTGCGAAGGCGTTCACGACAGGCTCGTCGATCAGGAAAAAAGTGAAGCTCCCGCCGGCCGTCCGGTCGGCCTCGACCAATGCCGTGCCGAGCGACTCGATATAGCTGGTCGCCAGCGGATCATCCATGACCGGCAGCGCCTTGCGCACGCTGCGCATGAAGAGCTTGCCGAGCCGCGCCTCGGCGGACCGGGTCATCATGTTGTCCGAAGAGCTACCCATATCGGGCAGACTGAAGGGATCGGCGGACACCGCCGTGGATACCGACGTCGCTACAACGGCCAAGAGTGCGAGCCCGCACAACGTCAACCGCCGACACCGATCGATAAACATGCGGATCATCATGGTTAAACCGCGCCCGGTGCGGTATGTGATGTTTTTGGATGGGATCGGCCCCGGCAGACTTGACGACCGTTGGAGCCGGCGCGGTTTAAGATATTAAAAAATATAAACTTCTGAATCGCGCCCCCCGCTAAGGGTCATGGATTAACAAACGTCGAACTCACTCGAAAGTTAGCATCTCACTCTGGAGGCGCTTTAGGTGAGACGCATTGCACACCTCGTAGTTCCTCGAATCGCACGCCGGGCGAACCCCTCGCCGGCTGCGACGACCTCCATTCTTCGCGATCCGCGATCCGCGAGCTTCGTGGCGGAGGCGCTTCTTGGGGAGAGAAATCTCCTGAATCGCGTCGCTCCGAGGGTCTTAATTCCTGCAATGGCAAAAACCGACTCGAAACAACCCACAGCCCTCCGGACGCGATTCAGTTTTAGTTGAGCTGAATCCGCTGCCCCCAAGGCACCTTTCCCTGCCCCTTCACCAGCCAGATCACCGGAAACGCCGGCTCGACCGGAGGAAAGTCGCCTTGAGCATCGGTGAAGTACACCAGGAGGTCCGGACGGATGCCCTCGCGGTCGATCCACTGAAAGACGGGTCGGAAGCTCGTACCCCCGCCGCCGTTGATCGCCTCGGGCAGCCGCAAGCCCTCCCAGGGCTCGAACCGAAAGGGTGCACCTTCACACAAGGCCGCATCGCAGGGCAAGAGGGTCACGCGTGCGCGCACCTGGCCCTTGAGCGCGTCGATCTCGCCGATAAACTCCTCCAGCTCAGCCGCCTTGATCGAACCCGAGGTATCGACGGCGACCACCACATCCGTCTGATGACTGCGCAGGCTCGGCATGATGAAGTCGCCTGCGCGACGCGAGGGGCGCGCATAGCTGTAGTCCTCTCGCGAGACGGCCGTCATGTAGCGCGCCAGCAGCATCCGCCAGGGCAGGCGCGGCTGCAGGAGATGGTCGATGATGCGGGCCATCTCGCCGCCGAGCTTGCCGGCCTGCTGCGCCTGTTGAGCCGCCCCGGCGAGACGCTGCTGCCACTGGACCGAGAGGGTTTCCTGCTCGTCCGGGGTCAGGGGTTCGGGCTCGGGTTGGCCGGGGCCGCCGTCGGCCCCGTCGGCTTGGCCCGGTTGCGCCGAGCGTGTCGCCCCTTGCTCTGCATCGGACTCGCCCTGCTGCGATTGCGTCTGCTTGTGCTGGCGATCGAGGTCCTTCTCGCTCGTGCCGGACCGGCTGCCGCCCTGTTGGTTGTCGCGGTCGTAGGCGTGCGTATCCAGGGTCTCGGACGCATCGTTGTCGTCGATGAGCGGATAGATCTCCTCGGCGGTCATGCCCTTGTAGGCCGGCATCGCCAAGGCGTTCGGCGGGGGCTTCAGACCCTCGCCGATCAAGAGCGGGTTGATGGCGTAATCGCAGGCGAGATCCCACTTGTGCTTCACGCGATGCTGTCGCCGTGCGAAATGCGACAGCGCGCAATGCAGGGCCTCGTGCGCGAGCATGAACTGGGTCTGGTCCAGGCTCAGGCTCGCGATGTATTCGGGGTTGTAGTAGAAGGCGCGCGCATCGGTGGCCGTGGTCGGGCACCACTCGGGGTTCGATGCATGCATGGGCAGGCGAAGCACCAAGGCCCCGAGAAAGGGCTTGTCCAGGATCAAGCGCGTGCGGGCCGCCGCGAGCTTGGTCTCGATCGCACGCCGTTCGGCATCGGCTGCGCCTGCGCCGCCCGGACTGCCGACGTCGCTACTCATAGAGCATCACATCGGCGACAACCGCGGCCCAATCGGCGAAGGCCGGCACCTCGAAGAGGCTGTTGCCGACCGCGCGATGCAGATCCGACACCAGCATGACACCCATCTCGCGCTGCGGAAAACGACCCGCGTACGCGAGGATGTTGCCGATCACCCGGTCCTTGTCCGGCTCCCCCTGCGCGCGGATGGCGCGGCCGACCAGGGCGGCAGCGACCGCGTATTGAAGGTCGATCTCGCGCGGCACGGGCACCACCTCGCCTGCCAGGATGGCATCCAGATCGGGCATTTGGTCCAGGCTGTCGACGAAGGCCGCGACCTCGATCCCCGCCGCCGGCCCGACACACCCCTGCAAGGTGCCCTGCAGCAGCTCCGGAATGTCCTCGAACTTCTTCAGACAGCGATGCGCAAACTCCCAGGAGCGCGGCGAGGGGAAGGCGACCGGGTTATGTGCCGGGTCGAAATCGAACAGCAGCTCCGGGCGGAACCGCAGGAAGCCGATCACGCGCTCGTCGATGCCCTGCGCATAGGCCCAGGCGACCCAGTCATCGAGATGGGTCTCGACCTCGAAGTGCGAGAAGCGATTGGCCAAGGGTGCGGGCATGCTGTAGGTCACGCCCCGGTCGCCCTGGCGATTGCCGGCCGCGAAGATCGCCCACCGCTCGGGAACGCGGTACTCGCCGAGCCGCCGATCCAGGATGAGCTGATAGGCCGCCGCAGAGACCGCCGGAGGCGCCGAGGTGATTTCGTCGAGAAAGAGGACCCCGGCCGGCCCATGACGCGCGGCATCCGGCAGGATGGCGGGGATCGCCCACTCCACCAGCTCCCCGGCGCGGAAGGGGATGCCGCGCAGATCGCTCGGCTCCATCTGCGACAGACGGATATCGATCATGGGCACCCGGTGACGCTCGGCGATCTGAGCCACCATCTGCGACTTTCCGACCCCCGGAGGGCCCCAGAGCATGACGGGGGTATGGTGGCCTTCCGCTGTACTCGAAAACTCGCGTTCGAGGACGCGGAGCAACTGGGCTGGACGCATAGCGAGTCGTCTTCCTCTTCGTTCTGATCAGGAGGGTCCCGAGACATCGGGGCCTCATCTGCGGACCCCGGACCGAAGGCGGTCCGATATCCGGTTGATACCTCAATGGGGTTGTGATGAGAGTGGGTTTTAGCACTCGCCTTCACAAGGCAACACCTGGACAGGATGCAGTGCGTGCTCGGTCGGGTGCGCGATCGCCTTGTCACACATAAGAAAAACGCTGTATTCTTATAGCCCTTCTCGCCCCATCATGACCATGTGGATCGTGCGGGCAAGGCTCCATACGAGACTCGAGAGAGGACCCGAGGATCCGGGTCGACGCACCCGAATCCACGTCGCCAATAAGATCAAGGTTTTTGAAGGCAAGGCGTTTCCAAGCCGACCCTTCCTCAACGACAAGAGCCCGGAGAGCGGACATGAACCAGTTCTATTACGACGCTGTCACCAAGATGGAACAACTCGGCGTCGACGACGAGTACATCCAAGGCTGGCAATGCGGTTTCCTCCAGAATCCGAAGCGCGAAGAGCAGCGCCTCACGGAGGCGTACGAGGCCGGCTACGGCGACGGCGAAGAGAAGAATACCGATAACTTCGGGGACTGGGTAAAAGCCTGAACCCGATTCGGGCGAACAAAGAAGGCGGGGTGACCCGCCTTTTTTTGTGTCTGCTCTTTTGTGTCTGCTCGACGACGATCCGCGGGGTGCGCGCCCGCACGGGACGAGCCGCGCAGACACCGAGTGGAGACCTCTCGCCTGCAGCCTACTGTTGATCCGCGTAAAACTGAGCAAGCGCCTGCAGATCCGCATCCGCAAGGCCGACCAATGCCTCGCGCATCTTGGTCGGCTGCGGGATCGAATCGGGCCGGTCGCGATAGGTCAGGAGTTGAAACACCAGATAGTCCGGCCACTGACCGGCGATCCGCGGGGTGTCGCGGTCCTGGTATCGCCCCTCTTCCTCGTGACACTCGGCGCACGCCTCGTCATGCAGACGTTTGCCGGCGGCGACGGCCACCGGATCCAACAGCACGTCGGCACTCCGCCAGGGTTGCTCGGCATAGTAGGTGGCCAACTGGCGGATCTGTCCGGCGGTGTAGCCCTTCATGATGCGATCCATGATGGTGGGTACACGCTCGCCGTTGCGAAACTCTTGGAGGACGCGGATCAGGAATTGGCGGTCGAAGCCGGCAAAGCTTGGCGATGCAGGCCCGGCGCTGACGCCGTTCATGCCGTGACAACCGTTGCAGTGCGCGGCCAACGCCTGCCGTTCGGCAGATGCGGCGAGTACCGCACCCACGCCGAAACAGCAGAGCACGATCGCAAATGCAAGGCGGCAAACCCGCAACCGGGGTCCGGAGCACCTTGCGCGGAGGGTCACTTCTGAAGCGCCAGCCAGGTCGCGATCTTTTGGAGCTCGGGCTGGGTCGGCGGTGCGTCGCAGGACTGACTGTAGGCAACGGCCGAATGCATCAGCTTCGCCTCCTCGGATTCACCCTCGCCACGCAGGATCTTCTGGGCCTTGGCCAGGATATCGTCCGCCTCCAAGCCACCGATCTTGGGGACCAGCTTACTGCTGGGATCCTTCCCTGAAGCGCCGTGACAGTTCACACAACCATGGTAGGTGAACAATTGCTCGCCCTGCAGCTCGGGGCGATCCGTCGACCAAGCGAGGGTCGGGGCCGTGATCAGGGTGACGGCAAATGCCGCCGGCAGCAAGACATTCTGTGACATGGATGCGGCTCCTCTCTGTATTGATCCTCTGTTTCGATTCGCGCTACTAGGAACGGCCCGAGCCGTACCGTACAAAAAGGAACGGCCTGAGCCTTACCACACTAAAAGCGTAGACGAAAGCAAAAAGAAACCAACGCCGTCCGTCGGGAATAGTGCACGCGACGGGGACTGCCCGCCGACACTGAAACCGCGCCCGGTGTGTTATGCGTCATTTGTTGGATTGGCTTGGCCGCGCCAGCTCCGACGACTGTCGGATCTGGCGCGGTAAGGTATTAAAAAGATTAAATTTTAAACCGCGCCTCGCCAAGATCGAGGAAGCCCTCGACGCTGAACACAACCTGAAAATTACGCATCTCGCTCTGGACGCGGTTTAACCCGCCTGCCGCAACGTCTGCAGCGGCGGGCGAATCAGCAGCGGATAGGTCGCCAGTGTCCCGGCGATTCCGATCAATGCCCCGGAGCCGAAGACCCCGATCAGCCAGAGCGTCGGGTTGAAGCTGAAGGTCAGGCCGAAAAGCTGCTCGGCCAGCAGCCAGCCGGTCAACTGGGCGAAGACGGACGCGAGCGCGCCGGCCAGGATGCCGGCTGCGGTGAACTCCACGGCCAGACTGGTCAGCAGTGCCCGGCGCCCGGTGCCCAGTGTGCGCAGGATGCCGTGCTCGAGTCGGCGCTCTTCCAGGCTGGCTTGGATGCCGGCGTACATGACCAGGATCCCGGCCGCGAGCGTGAAGAGGAAGACATATTCCACAGCCATCACGCCGCGGTCGACGACCTGACGGACCTGCGTGAGCAAGGCGTCGACGTCGAGCAGGGTCACGCTCGGGAAGCCCTTCACCAGCGCCGGGACCACCGTCTCGCGCTCCTCGGGCAGATAGAAGCTGGTGATGTAGGTCGCAGGCTCGGACCCGAGGAGCGCGGGCGAGGAGATGACGAAGAAGTTGACGTTGAAGCTGTCCCACTGGACCTCGCGCAGGCTGGTCACGGGCGCACTCACCTCGCGCCCTGACACCAGGAAGGCGATCTCGTCGCCCAAGGCGATGCCGAGCGTCTCGGCGATGCCCTCCTCCACCGAGAACTCCGGGGGCGCATCCGCGTCGGGCCACCAGGCGCCGGCGACGATGCGGTTGTCGGATTGAAGGTCGGCGCCCTGACTCAGGTTGAACTCGCGCGAAGCGAGCTGTTCGGCCCGCGGATTCTCGAAGTCGGACGGAACGACCGTGCGATCGTTGATCCGCACCAGTCGGCCGCGGATCATCGGGTAGATGGCCGACTCGCCCAACCCCGCCTCGCGCAGGAACAGCCCCAGCGGCTCGACATCCTGTGGCTGGATGTTGATCAGAAAGTGGTTCGGCGCGCCCTCGGGCAGCGTCTCCTGCCAGGCCGCGAGCAGATCGACGCGCACCACGGCGAGCAGCAGCAAGGCCAGGATCCCGAGCCCCAGGCCGGAGATCTGCAGGACCGCTGCGGAGGGTCGTCGCGCCAAGGCCGCGAGCCCAAGTCGCCAGACCCCACGGGCGCGCCCGGCGAGTCCGCCTGCGAGCCACACCAGCACGAGGACCGTGATGACCAGGCTCGCCACCGCGCCGAGGACGCCGGCCATCAGCTTCCAAGCAAGCTGGAAATCATCCGCTTGCCAGACGATCAGGAGGGCGAGGGCCGACGCGGCACCGACCACCGTCAGGATGGCCGAGCCGCGCGGAGCACCCAGGTCGCGACGCAGCGCACGCAAGGGCGAGACCTGCGCCAATTGGAACAGGGGCGGGAGCGCAAAACCCAAGAGCGCGACCAGGCCCGTTGCCACGCCGACGACGACCGGTGCAAGGGAAGGCGTCGGGAGATCCATCGCGAACCAGTCCGACAGCAGGCTCATTAGCCCGAGCTGTCCCAGCCACCCGAGCAGACAGCCGACTAGGCTGGCGATCAGACCGAAGAGCACCAGTCGCATCATGAAGACCCGCATCAGCAGGTGATTGGGTGCCCCCAGACAGCGCATCACGGCGACGGCGTCGGTCTGGCGCTCGACGAAGCGACGGCTGGCCAACGCGATGGCCGCTCCGGCGACCAGCAGGGTGACGAGTGTGGCGAGATGCAGGAAACGCGACGCGCGATCGACCGCGGACTCGAACTCCGGCCGGGCGGTGCTGCCGTCGATCAGATCGACGTTGACCGGCAGAACCGGCTTGACGGCCCGCTTGAACCGCTCGACGGCCGCAGCGTCCCCGGCGACCAAGAGGCGATGCTCGGCCCGGCTCGCCTCGGTGATCAGGCCGGTGGCCGCGAGGTCCGACTGGCTCAGCATGACCCGCGGGGCCAGAGCGAAGAGTGCACCGCCGCGGTCCGGCTCGTTGCTCAGGATGGCGCCCATGCGCGGACGCGATTCGCCGAGACCGACCTCGTCGCCGAGCGCCGCACCGAGCAAGGGCAAGAGCCGCGACTCGACCCAGACCTCGCCGGGCGGCGGACCCGTCTCGACCTCGCGAACCGGCGCGTCGGAGGCATCGCGGACGCTTAATTTTCCGCGCAACGGATAGGCGGTATCGACAGCCTTCACCTGGACGAGCTGCGGACCGTCATCGCCCGTCACGACACTGCGAAACTCGATGATCCCGGCGGTAGCGAGTCCCATACGCTCCGCCTGCTCACGGTATTCGGTCGACAGCGGTGTGGCCGACTCCAGGGCGAGATCCGCCGCAATCAGCTCCCCGCCTTGACGGGCCATGGCGCTTTCGACACGATCAGTGAAGAAGCCCACCGCCGTGATGGCAGCAACGGTCAGGATCAGGGCCGAGGCGAGCAGATAGAGTTCGCCGCTGCGCCAGTCCTGACCGAGCAGTCGCAGGGTGATGCGCCAGGTCTTCACGCGCCTTGCTCCAAGTGGCCGGCCGCCATGTGCAGACGCCGATCGCAGCGCTCGGCGAGACGCGCGTCATGGGTGACCAGCACCAGAGCCGCACCGGCGTCGCTGCGCAGCTCCAACAGGAGATCGATGATGTGCTCACCGGTGACTTGGTCGAGGTTGCCGGTCGGCTCGTCGGCGAACAGCACCTCGGGACGCGGGGCGTAGGCGCGGGCAATGGCCACACGCTGCTGTTCTCCGCCCGAGAGCTGGCGCGGATAGTGTCGGGCACGCGGGGTCAGACCGACCCGATCCAGTGCCTCGTCGGCGCGGCGCGCGGCATCGCGCGTCCCGGTCAGCTCGAGCGGAAGCAGCACGTTCTCGCGCGCGGTCAGGGTCGGCAGGAGCTGAAAGTTCTGGAAGACGAAGCCGACCCGACCGCTGCGCAGGGCCGCGCGCCCGTCCTCGTCGAGATCGTCGACGCGCTGGCCGCACAGCCACACCTCGCCCGAGGTGGCACTGTCGAGACCGGCCAAGAGCCCCAATAGTGTGGACTTGCCGGATCCGGAGGCACCGAGGATGGCAACCGCCTCGCCGGCCTGGATCTCCAGGTCGAGACGCTCCAGGATGGTCAAGCCGCCGGCCGGCCCCGTAACATGCTTCCCCACTGCGACCGCTTTCGACACGGCCCGAGGTCTTTGCCCTGACATGATCCGTCTACTCCTACTGACCTGTATGTTGTTGCCCGCCATGACGCTCGGGAGAACCGCGACCGACGCGCCGGCCAGCCCGTCGCTCAGCCCGCCGGTCATTTTGATCCTCGGCGACAGCCTGAGTGCGAGCTACGGTTTGGATCGCGAGAGCGGCTGGGTGTCGCTCCTCGAGGAGCGTCTGCGCGAGCGTGGACTGGACTACCGTGTCGTCAATGCGAGCATCTCGGGCGATACGACGGCCGGGGGGCTGACACGACTCGGTGCGCTGCTCGACGACCATGCACCCGCTTTGGTTCTGATCGAACTCGGTGCGAACGACGGCTTACGCGGCCTGGGATTCGAGGTCATCCGCAACAACCTCGCGCAAATGATCCAGCGTAGTCGAGACGCCGGCAGCGGTATCCTGTTGGCCGGATTACGCCTCCCGCCCAACTACGGTGCGGCTTACACCGACGGCTTTCAAGCCGTCTTCCGGGAGGTCGCCGAGACCGAATCCATCCCCTTGGTGCCGGATCTGCTCGCCGGAGTCGCCGAGAATTGGGATCTGATGCAGGCCGACGGACTGCACCCGACGGCCGAGGCGCAGCCGCGCATCCTGGACAACGTCTGGCCGGTTCTGGAGCCGCTGCTGGAGTCGAGCCGATAGGTCGCGGCGGCGCGCCCGACCCGAAGCCCAAACCCTGTGCGTGTTAAACCGCGCCAACTCCGACAGTCGTCGGTGCTGGCGCGGCGAAGCCATTCCAACACATGACGCATACCGCACCGAGCGCGGTTTAAAATGATATATTTCTTAATCGATTAAACCGTGTCGGCTTCAACGGTCGTCAAGTCGGCCGAGGCCGATCCCATCCAAGAACATCGCATACCGCGCTAGGCGCGGTTTAAGGGTCACCGGAGTCATTCATGCATCGCATCACCATCGTCGGTTCCGGATTCGCCGGCCTCACCGCCGTCCAAAGCATCCGACGCACCGCACCCGACGCCGAGATCACGCTCGTCAGCGCGAAGCCCGAATTCATCTACTATCCCGGCCTGATTTGGGTCCCCTGCGGCATCCGCAGCGGCGAGGATCTGCGCATCGACCTGCGCCCCTTCTTCAAACGGATGCGCGTGCACCATCTCCCCGGGGAGGCGACCGGACTGAGTGCGGACGGGCGGACGCTCGAAACCACCGCCGGTCCGGTCGAGAACGACGGGCTCCTCATCGGCAGCGGCGGGCGCTTTATCAAGAAGCTCCCGGGCATCGAGCACGCCATCACGCCATGCGAGGGCATCGCCGCCGTCGAGGCGATCCGCGATCGGGTCAAGGCGATGGACGGCGGCAGCATCGCCATGGGCTTCGCCGGCAACCCCAACGAGCCGAGCTCCATGCGCGGCGGACCCATCTTCGAGTTCATCTTCGGGATGGACAGCCAACTGCGCAAGGAACGTCGTCGCGATCGCTTCCGCCTGCATTTCTTCACCCCGGCCGAACGCCCCGGCGCTCGGCTCGGCCCAAAGGCGGTCGACGGTATCCTCGCGGAAATGAAGCGCCGCGGCATCGAGACCCATCTGGGCCATAAGCTCAAATCCTTCTCGGAGACAAAGGTGACGACCGAGGGCGGGGAGTTCGACGCCGATCTCATCCTCTTCATGCCCGGCATGACGGGCAATGCCTGGTTCGACAATACCGACCTGCCGCGCTCGCCGGGCGGATTGCTGCAGGCCGATGCACACTGCCGGGTCGCCGGCTACGAGCGGGTCTATGTCGCGGGCGACTCGGGCAGCTTTCCGGGTCCGGACTGGATGCCGAAGCAGGCCCACATGGCGGACCTGCAGGCCCGTGCAGCCGTCAAGAACCTGCTCGGTGAGCTCGAAGGCCAAGCGCCGAGCGAGACCTTCAAGGTCGAGCTGGTGTGCATCGTGGACGCGAACGACACGGGCATGCTGGTCGCACGCACCGAAAAGAGCAACTGGGTACTGCCTTCGACACGGCTCTTCCATTGGATGAAGCTCGGCTTCGAATGGTGGTATCTGCGCCCCTACCGTTAGTCAGGACACGACATGAGCACGCGACCCAACATCATTCTTTCGACAACGGATGCCGAGCGGCTGGAGCGGCTTCTGGACTCCGTCGACGCGGCCGACTTCCCCGGCAAAGCCGATCTGGAGGCGGAGCTCTCTCGGGCAATCGTCGTGGATGCGAAGGATATCCCGCCCAAGGTCGTCACCATGCGATCGACCGTTCGATTCCACATCCTGTCGTCTTCGGAAGAGCGTTGTTTAACGCTGGTCTATCCGAAGGACGTCGATGAAAGCGGACAGACCGTCTCGATACTCGCCCCCGTGGGAAGCGCCCTGCTGGGCCTCTCCGAGGGCGACGAGATCGACTGGCCGAAACCGGGCGGAGGCACGCTGCGGGTATACATCGACGAGGTCACTTACCAACCCGAGCGCTCGGGCGAGTACTTCCGCTGAGCCTGCCGGAGGGCCGCCGAGCCGCAATGCGCGCAGCCGTTTGATCGACCTAAACCGCGTCCGGAGCGAGATGCTCACTGTCGATTGAGTTCGACATTTGTAACTGTTCAGGTTGGCTTGCCAAACAACACCCTGGGGCGGTAAGTTTGCGACATGCCTAAGCCGCCACCGACAACCGACCGCCCCGACAGCAAAGATGCCGAGCTGACGCGGTTGCGGGCGCAGAACGCCGAGCAGGCGAAACAGATCGCCGAACTGCTCCAGCGCATCCGCGAGCTGGAAGCGCGCTTGGGCAAGGATAGCCACAACTCCAGCAAGCCCCCGACCTCGGACCCGCCGTTCAAGAAACCGCCGCCGCGCTCGCGCCGCGTGCGCAGCGGCATGAAGCCCGGTGGTCAGAAGGATCATCCCGGTGCCACCCGAGCCCTGGTCGAGGATCCCGAGCACCGCATCGTTGTGCCCCTGGAGGGGCTTTGCGGCTGCGGGCGCGACTGCGCCGAGCTGGCTGTCGAGGTCTTGCCCGAGCGCCGTCAGGTCATCGATTTGGTCGTGCGCCGCGAGGTCACCGAGTATCGGACCGTGACCGGCGTGTGTAGCTGCGACCAAGTGCATTGCAGCGCCTTCCCGGACGCGCTCGGTGCGCCGGTGCAGTATGGCCCCGGGTTGTCGGCCTTGGCGGTGTATTTGACGCATTATCAGCTCTTACCCTATCGGCGCAGCGCCGAGCTGCTCGGTGTCTTGGCGGGCATCACGCTCTCCCCGGCCACCCTCGTCGGGATGGGTCGCGAGGCGGCGGCGCGCTTGGCGGCACCCGTGGCGGCGATCGGTCAATCCATCGTGCGCAGCGTCGTGGCCCATGCCGATGAAACGGGGATGCGCGTCGCCGGCGCCCTGCAGTGGCTGCATGTGCTGTGCACCTCGGTCCTGACGTTCTATGCCGTGCACGCCAAGCGCGGCGCCGAGGCGTTGACCGGCATCGGTCTGCTCGACGGCTTTCGCGGCATCCTGGTCCACGACCACTGGCGGGCGTACTTGAGCACCCCGGCACAGCACGCCTTCTGCAATGCCCATCACCTGCGCGAGCTTATCGCCCTGGCCGAAGCCGACCCCGTGCTGTCCTGGCCCAAGCAGCTGATCGCCTTGCTGTGCGAGGCCAACGACGCCACGATCGCCGCCCGCGCGGCCGGCCTCGAAACCCTCCCCGGCCCGGTGGTGGAGGGCTTCTTCACCCGTTACGACACCATCCTCGCCGAGGGGGCCTTCTTTCATCCCCAACGCCTCCCGCCACCGGGCAGTCGACGACGGGTCAAACAGACGCCGGCCTACAACCTGGTCGCACGCCTGCGCACCCACCGCGACGAGGTCATGCGGTTTGTCACGGACCTGCGCGTCCCCTTCGACAATAACCAAGCCGAGCGCGACCTGCGCATGCCCAAGCTCAAGCAAAAGGTCTCGGGCTGCTTCCGCGCGCCCGAAGGTGCCGCGGCCTTCGCCACGGTACGCTCCTATCTGTCCACCCTGCGCAAGCAGTCGATCGATCTCTATCCCGCCCTGGTGATGACCTTCCGGGGTCAGCCTCCGATGCCGCACTTGCCGTAAGGCAGTTGGCTACCTGAACAGTTACCGACATTTGATCCATCCACGGCCCTTAGCGGGGACGCGGTTTAAAATAATATATTTTTGAATGCGTTACACTGCCTAGGCTCCAGCGGACGTCAAGTCTGCCGGGGCCGACCCGATCCAAAAACATCGCAAATCGTGCTGGGCTCGGTTCAGGTCCATATCGGATACATCTTTTTTATCGATGTCATGTATCACAACCATCGATTATTACCACGGCCTGCGCAGGGTTAAGCTAAACCGTGTCCAGACCTCTCCGAGATCATCGCATACCGCGCTGGGCGCGGTTTAGAGTGAGAGAGTGTGGGTTTTTCGGAGAGCAGGGTGCGTCCCGCGCGCATCGGGACGCAAGGCACGCCGACACGGTGTAGCGGCCCCAACGGCGAGGAGGTGCTACACAGGCCCTGCATGAGCGGGGCGTGCAATGCGGCGAAGAACCCATGTGCGCTCGGTATACATCCCGAGTCCCCATCATCCAAGCCCCGTCCGGGACCCGAGAGGCATGATGTCCGCGTTTTCCAACCTGCTGATCCCGGCCGTGCTCTTCTTCGCGCTCGGCTTCATCGCACGTCTGATCAAGTCTGACCTGCGCTTTCCGCCCGATCTGGCGAAGATCCTCTCCATCTACCTGCTGGTCTCGATCGGCCTACACGGCGGTGTGGAACTGGCGAATGCAGACCTCGGCGAGGCCCTTGCGGCAGTCATCTGGGCTCTGGTGCTCGGGTTCCTGCTGCCGATCATCGCCTTCGGTCTCTTGCTTGCCATGCGGCGCGTCGAACCGCTCGACGCCGCCGCAATCGCCGCCCACTACGGCTCGGTCAGCGCCGGCACCTTCCTGACCGCGATCGCCTTCCTGTCGAGTCAAGGGATCGAGTACGAACGCTATCCCTTGATCATGCTCGCGGTGATGGAGTCCCCGGCGATCGTCGTCGGCCTCTTGCTCGCGAGCTGGAGCCGCAGTCGCGCCGCCAAGGCCAACGCAAGCCGTACGACCGGGACCGAACGCGGCCAAAGCCATCTGGGGGACATCCTCCGCGAGGCATTTACGAACGGCAGCGTGGTCCTCCTGATCGGGTCGATGCTGATCGGTGCGATCGCCAACCCGACGGCCATGGAGTCGCTACACCCCTTCACGACGGACATCTTCATGGGCATGCTGTGCCTGTTCCTCTTGGAGATGGGACTCGAGGCGGGGCGACGCTTCGGCGACTTTCGACGCGTCGGGTTTGCTCTCGTGTCATTCGGGCTGGTGATGCCGCTGATCGGCGGCGTGATCGGCGTGGCGGTCGGACACCTAATGCTCGGTTTCGGGGTGGGCGGCACGACGCTGGTCGGGGTGCTCGGTGCAAGCGCCTCCTATATCGCCGTCCCGCCCGCGATGCGCTTGGCGGTGCCGGAGGCCAATCCGTCGCTTTATCTGACCCTGTCGCTCGGCGTGACCTTCCCGTTCAACGTCGTCGTCGGCATCCCGATCTATCACTATCTGGCCCAGCTGTTGGTCGGCTGGACCTGGTCATGACAGACGACGCGGCGACCCTCGCGCCCGGTCGGCCCGTCCTATCTCAATCCGCAGGAGCCCACCCAGATGCACCGCCTTGTCCCCGAGAAGCTCGTCACCGTCATCACCACCGATGTGCTCGAGCAACGGCTGATCGCCGCGGTGCGGCGCTGCGGCTTGAGCGGCTATACCCTGCTGCGCGCCCGCGGCGCCGGCTCCGACGGTTTGCAGTCGGGCAATCTGGAGATCGACACCAACCTGCTTCTGAAGGTCATTGTGCCGCCGGAGCGCTTGTCGGGCCTGCTCGATAACCTGGATGCCTTGATCGGTCAGGGCTACCACCTGACCGTATTCGTGGCCGATGTCGAGGTGCTCGGACATGAGAAGTTCGAGCGACCGATGGATGCCTGAGAGGGCCGAGAAAACGGCCTGCATAGAGGGCTGTCGCTCCACGGCCGAGGGGCACTCGCGGCGACCTTCGTGCTGATCTTGTGACCTGACCGACCGCGTGTCATGATCCGCGCCCACGCAGAGAGCCACCGCGAGGGCAATCGATATGTTATTGACGATACTGACGTTGGCGGTTGGTTTGGTCCTTCTGACGGCGGGCGCAGAGTCACTGGTCCGCGGGGCATCCAACATCGCCGCGCGCCTCGGTATCCCGTCGCTGATCGTCGGCCTCACCATCGTCGCCTTCGGGACCAGCGCGCCCGAGATGGCGGTCAGCGTGGCGGCCGCCTGGTCCGATCAGGCCGACATCGCGCTCGGCAACGTGGTCGGCAGCAACATCTTCAACGTCCTCTTTATCCTGGGTCTCTCTGCGCTGGTCGTACCGCTCGCCATCGGCAGTCAACTGATCCGGGTCGACGTGCCGCTGATGATCGGCGCATCCATACTGGTGCTCCTGCTCGCCTTGGACGGTCACATCGGCCGGCTCGACGGGGCGATCCTCTTCTCCGGGATCATCCTCTACACCGGGTTCCAGATCCGTCAGGGTTTGCGCGAGCGCACCTCCCTCGCCGACAGGGTGAACCCGGGTGATGATCGGAGCCTGTCGAGCACACACTGGTGGATCGATCCGCTGTGGGTGCTGGGCGGCCTGGTGATCCTGGTGATCGGCTCGCGCCTCTTGGTCACGAGCGCGGTCAGCATCGCTCAGGCGTTGGGCGTGAGCGAACTCGTCATCGGACTGACCATCGTCGCCGCAGGCACCTCGCTGCCGGAGTTGGCTACATCTGTCGTTGCCAGCATCCGCGGAGAGCGCGATATCGCGGTCGGCAACGTGGTCGGGAGCAACGTCTTCAACCTGCTTGCGGTACTAGGGCTCGCCAGCCTGGTCTCGCCCTCGGGAATCGCGGTCGCAGAACAGGCGCTCCGGTTCGACCTCCCGGTGATGGTAGCGGTGGCGATTGCCTGTTTGCCGATCTTCGTGACCGGACGCGAGATCGCCCGCTGGGAAGGCGGGCTCTTCTTCGCCTATTACCTGGCCTATACGGCGTACGTGGTGATGGCGGCCATGCACCACGCCGCGCTTGACGTCTACGGCGCGGCGATGCTCTGGTTCGTGCTGCCGCTCACCGGAGTCACCCTCGCGGTTCTCTTCGCCAGGGATCACGTCAGCAGCCGGCGCAAGGCCAACGGCGGTTAGGATCCCGATTCGGCACAGCGCCGATCCCAATAGGCGGCCAAGCGCTTACGCGCATCGTCCAGACCGAACACCACCGGGATGCCTAGCCAAGCGAGCGCATAGATCTCCGGGGCAACCGGGCCGGTGTGCAGAATCGACCGGTGCCGCGTCGAATCGCATTGGCGCGCCGCGGGTGGGAGGTCGAGCGGCGGCAGAGATGATTGCGGGGGGTCTCCTGCGACGGTGACTGGAACCGTGGCGACCCGTTTGCCTTACTTGCGCCAAAACCGCGGCGTAAAGAGGATCAGGAGCGAGAAGATCTCCAGCCTTCCGAGCAGCATGGTGAAGCTCAGGACCCAGATTTCGTAGTCGGTGAGGCTTTGGTAATTGGTGGCGGGACCGACCTGACCGAGGCCGGGGCCGGCGTTGTTGATACAGGCGATGACGGCGGTGAAGGCGGAGATGAAGTCCAGGCCGCCAAGGATCAGCAGAAAGGTTAGCCCGACAATGCTCATGGCATAAAGAAAGATAAAGCCTAGGATGGCGAAGACCACCTGGTTCGGGATCTGAACGCAGCCGACCGTGACGGGTGCCGCCATCGTGGGATGGATCAAACGGCTGAACTCGCGCGAACTCTGACGTGTCAGGATCAGGGTGCGGATCATTTTGATACCGCCGCCGGTGGAGCCCGAGCTGGCGGTCACGGAGGAGAGGAAGAGCATCCAGAAGGGCACGAAGATCGGCCATTGCGCATAGTCGACACTGACGAAGCCGCAGTCGGTGGCAATGCTGATGAGATTAAAGCTCACATCGCGCAGCGCGGTCAGCACATCGCTATAGGTGCCGACGATCAAGAGATAGAGCGTGCAGCCCAGGGTGCTGACCAGCAAAACAACCACTACGCCCTTAGCCTCGGCGTCACGCCAATAGGCGCGCAGGCTGCGCGCCCGCCAGGCGGTATAGTGGGTTGCGAAGTTGAGCGCGGCGATCACCATGAAGGCAATGATCACCACCTCAATGAGCGACGAGTGGAACGCGCGAGATCAGCAGGATCAACACCAGTCACCGACCGTGGCCAGAATCCAGTCGACCGAGGCATGCAACATGGCGGATTGTTCTTATGAATGCTGCGCCGCAAGCGCGCTGTGGTGACGAGAGTAATAGACGTAGATCGCAAGCCCCGCCGCCAACCAAAGCCCGAACCGCAGCCAGGTCACCCAGGGCAGACTCAGTGCGAGATAAAGACAGGAGGCGGCGCCAAGCAACGGAACCAAGGGGGACCAGGGGGTGCGAAACGGCCGAGGCAGGTCCGGTTGCGTGACACGCAGCACGATCACGCCAACGCAGACCAGAAAGAAGGCCGCGAGTGTGCCGATGTTGACCAGCTCGGCGACCTCCCCGATGGGGGTCAGCCCGGCGACCGCAGCCATGGCGAGGCCGACGATCAGGATCACCCGGAGCGGGGTCTGCGTCCGTCGATTCACCCGCGCGAAGACCGGCGGCAAGAGCCCGTCGCGGGACATGGCAAGGACGATGCGGCTCAGCCCGTAATACAGGACCAGCATCACGGTCGTGAGACCCGCGATGGCTCCGGCGGCCACCAGACCGGCCGCCCAGGAGTGACCGAGACGCAACATGACATCGGCGACCGGCGAGCCGACATTGAGGCTCGGGTATGGCACAACCCCCGTCAGCACGGCGGCGACCAGGATATAGATCAGGGTACAGACGGCCAGCGAAACCAAGATCCCGATGGGTAGATCGCGCTGCGGATGACGGGCCTCCTCCGCGGCGGTGGAGACGGCATCGAAGCCGATGTAGGCGAAGAAGATGAGCGCAGCGCCCCCCATGACCCCGTTCCAGCCGAAGGGCATGAAGGGCACCCAGTTGGCGGGGTCGACCCGACCCACTGCGACGGCGAGGAAGACGCCGATGGCCAAGAGCTTGATCAAGACCATGACGCCGTTGACCCGGACACTCTCGCGGATGCCCACCCCGAGGAGGAGCGCAAGCGTCAGCACGATTGCGGCGGCAGGCAGATTGACCAGACCACCCTCCGCGGGTCCATGCAGCCAAACGGCCGGAAGGCCCAAGCCGACCGCCTCGAGCGCGTTGTTGGCATACCCCGACCAGCCGATCGCCACCGCCGAAACGGCCACGCCGTACTCCAGGATGAGGTCCCAGCCAATGATCCAGGCAACGAGCTCGCCGAGCCCGGCGTAGCAGTACCCGTAAGCACTGCCGCAGCCCCCGATTGCTGCGGCGAGCTCGGCATAGGCGAGTGCGGCGAAGGCACAGGCCGTCCCTGCGACCATATAGGACAACACGATGGCGGGCCCCGCCTGAGTGGCCGCCGCCACGCCGGTGAGCACGAAGATCCCGGCACCGATGATGGCCCCGATCCCGAGCAAAGTCAGATCAAGCGGACCCAATACGCGGCTCAAGCCGGTGTCGCCGAGAGGGTGATCGGCGTTGATGGCTTTCGTTCGGAAGATCGTAGATGTCCAGGTCATTTGGGCTGTTCCGATGTACCGGTTGCACCGTACGTCCTACTGGGCTTCCCGGCCAACGTCGTGCGTGGTCCGGGCAAGGTATTCCTCGAAGGCCGGGCTCGCAACACCCCGCAGCTCCTCCCGGTCGCGAACGATGAAGTAGGCTGCAAGCCCCTCTGACGTCGCAAGCGCCGGACCGCGCAGCTCGCCGAGAACCATAAACGCAGTCGCGAGCCCGTCGACGACGGTCGCGCGCTCGCCCACGACCGTCGCCGACCCCAGGTTGCGTTCGATCGGAACACCCGTCGCGGGATCGATCTCGTGTGAATAGCGCTTGCCGTCCTTCTCGAAGACGTTGCGATAGTCACCCGAGGTCGAGATGGCCCGGTTGGAAACCGGGACGATCCGGTGCACGGCGCGCCGGTCCGGCAGCGGCTCCTCGATCGCGATGGCCCAGGGTCGACCCTTGGCGTTAAGCCCCTTCGCACGGATGGTGCCGGCCACCGCAACCATATAATCGGCCGCGCCGCGCGCATCAAGATCCGCCGCGACCCGGTCCGCACCGTACCCTTCCCCGAGCGCGGACAGATCGATGTAGACATCGCCCCGGGTCTTGCGGATGGCCGGCACGCTCACCGCAGGCGGCCAGCAGCAAAGCACACAAGGCCACCAGCGATGGAAAGGGATCCATGCGTCTCGCGTCTCTCTCGGGATCGACAGCATGCGGACCGCGCCGCGCACACCGGGACGAGCACATCGATGCCTCCTTCACGGCCGTCGAGGGGACGCCGAATCCCGGTCGTCGGCCTTCGCCGATACGCTAGAAGCAGCAACGCCGTCGCCCGAGACGGAGCGCCGGAAATCCCGAATGGCCAAGCCGGGTCCGACGTGATGCCCGGAAGGCGCTTGGATCTCGACGGGAGCACCACCGCGACCAGCACCATAAGACGCTCCCAGACGCTCATGCCGGAAAGAACCATCTCAGATCACCGCGTAAAGGAAGAACTGCTCATGACGACGGGCGCGAGCGCCCGGCCTCGAAACGGCGGCGCGATTGTAGCACCCGCTCCGAAACACGTGCCGACTCTCGCAGCGGGGCACGCCCCGGCTGCAAATAACGCGACTGCGCTGCGAACGGGATCTGTTCCACTGCTCCGCATCGAGTATCTTTGGCGACCACGACCATTTTCTCCGCGCAGTGAGGGCATCCTCCTAACATGACCGACAAAGGGTTTACCGGGGCACTCGGCGGGCGAATCGCCCTCACCGCGTTCTTGATCGGCCTTCTGATCCTGAGCTACCGGGTGCTGCACCTCTTTCTCGTGCCGGTTGCTTGGGGCCTGATCCTCGTCTATCTCACCTGGCCCCTACATCTTCGGCTGAGAGAACTCCTGAACCCCTACGTCGGCGTGAGCGCCTTCGTCATGAGCGTGCTGCTCACCCTGGTCTTCGTCTTGCCCGTGCTGTGGGTCCTCCTCATGCTTCAGTCGGAGGTTCCGGCGTTCTACTCGCAGGCCGCCGCTCTCCTCACACAGGGGCCGGAGATCCTTCCGCCCGGCGTCGCGAAGCTCCCGTGGATCGGAGCCGAGCTCGAGCGCCTGCTGGCCATGGCCGCCGACGACCCCACGGCGCTGCGCCACCAGATCCTCGAGTGGCTCAAGCCCCTCGTAAACGACTCGCTGAGACTGGTCGGCGACATCGGGGCGACTGCCTTCAAGTTCAGCTTTGCCGTACTGACCGCCTTCTTTCTGTATCGCGACGGGGACCGATTGCTCGAGCAGACGCGCCGGCTCTTGATGGGGTTGCTCGGCGGTCGCGCCGAGTCTTATCTGAAGGCGATCGGCGACACGACGCGGGGTGTCCTATACGGATTGGTCCTGACGGCCCTGCTTCAGGGAACGCTGGCGGGACTCGGGTATTGGGTGGCAGGGATCGATACGCCGATCCTGCTCAGCGTGGTCACCACTTTCCTGGCGCTGATCCCCTTCGGCACACCGCTGGTCATCGCGTTGGTGTGTCTGTGGTTGTTCCTGACGGGGGAGGTTTGGGCGGCCGCCGGCCTTGCGGCCTGGGGAATCCTGGTCGTCGGCCAGATCGACAATCTTCTTCGACCGCTGGTGATCAGCAGTGCCGCGCGGATTCCCTTTGTCCTGGTTCTGTTTGCGGTGCTCGGCGGGATTGCAGCCTTCGGTTTGGTCGGACTCTTCATTGGCCCCATCGTTATCGCCATTCTGCTTGCCGTCTGGCGCGAATGGATCGCCGAGCCGACACCCCGAGGCTGAGCTTCGGCCAGCGTCCGTATCACCACTGCACCAGCCCCGTATAGGCCGTCGCCAGCACCATGGCGGGCAGGAAGGCGATCAGGATGTTGTACGCGAAACGCCGCTCCGGGGTGGGCAACTACATACGGCGCACCACGCGCACGATCCGCTCGCGACAAAGCCAACAGACCGCCAGGATGGCCCCGAATTGAATGACGATCTTGAAGACCTTGCTCTGCTCGTCGGTATAGCCGAGTAGGCAGCCGACGATGATCAGATGCCCGGTCGAGGAGATCGGCAAGAACTCGGTCAGTCCCTCGACGATGCCGGGGATGAGTGCTTTGAGGACGAGGATCATATCCATCAAGAGAACCTCATCCACGCCGTCGACGGCTTGCCTAAGGCAGGGTATTGCCGGCCTCGGCGCCCTCCTTGGGAACCGGAAGGAGATCGGCGCGACTCACCCCGAGCATGATCACCGTGGCGGTGGCGATGAAAACGGTGGAGTAGGTCCCGACAAAGACCCCGATGATCAGCGCAAGCGAGAAGCCGCTGAGCGCCTCGCCGCCGAAGATGTACAGTGAAAGGAGAACAAGCAGGGTCGTGCCGGAGGTAATGATGGTCCTCGACATGGTCTGGTTGATCGCTAGGTTGGTGATCTCAAGCACCGTTCCCTTGCGGATCCTGCGAAAACTCTCACGGACGCGATCGAATATGACGATGGTATCGTTCAGCGAGTACCCGATGACCGCGAGAACCGCCGCCAGGACCGTCAGATCAAACTGGATCTGCAAGAGGGAAAAAACCCCGACAACAAAAAGTGCATCGTGCATGGTGGCCGCGATGGCGCCGACGGCGAAGCGCCACTCGAAGCGCAAGGCCACGTAGATCAGGATGCCGATGAGCGCGAAGAGAACCGCCAGGCCACCTTGCTCACGAAGCTCCTCGCCGACTTGCGGGCCGACGAACTCGACGCGACGCAGCTCGACCTGTCCCCCGACAGCTTCGCTGAGCGCCGTGAAGACCTCCTCGCTCAATTGCGCGCTGGCCTCTTCGCCCTCCTGCGGTGCGAGCCGGATCAGAACGTCGGTGAGGGCACCGAAATGCTGAATGGTTGCCCCTGTAAAACCTTTGGCTTCGAGGGCGGCGCGCACATCGCTCAGCTCGGCAGGGTTTTGGTAGCCCACCTCGAGAACGGTACCGCCGGTGAAGTCCAGACCGAGGTTGAACCCGCGTATCAGCATCGACAGGATAAAGATCACCATCAACACACCGGACACGATGACCCATGGTCGGCGCATGCCCATGAAGTCGATATTCAGCTCGTTGATGACACTCAGGTCTCTCATCGGAATCGCCCTTGATTTCGGACGTTCGTGTTATCGAACGCCCTGGATTGTGATCGTCTTTGGTTAAATCGCGCTCGGCGCGGCATGCAGAGTTTCAGCATGCAATCGGCTTGGCAGCCATCGACACGCCTCGGAGCAGAACGCGATTGAAACCATGGACGTACCTTCGCTTGAACCACGTCGACGCCGAGACCTCGTGCGGACTCGGCGGCACACCCCGGCACCGGGGCAACAAGCCCCGGCCGAGTACGCTGTTCAAATGGCCAACTTCTTCACGCGCCGTCCGCCGTAGATCAGATTGATCAGTGCACGCGAGCCGTAGAGGGCGGTAAACAGCGAGGTCAAGATGCCGATGACCAGCGTCACGGCAAATCCCTTGATCGGCCCCGTCCCGAAACTGAACAACACGATAGCGGCAATGAGAGTCGTCACGTTCGCGTCGACGATACTCGAGAGTGCCTTGTCATACCCCGCATGGATACTTGCCTGCGGGGTGCTTCCGTTACGGATCTCCTCGCGTATTCGCTCGTAGATGAGCACGTTGGCATCGACCGCCATACCGACGGTCAAGACGATTCCGGCGATTCCGGGCAAGGTCAGGGTCGCCTGCAACATGGACAGAACCGCGACGATCATGATCACGTTGGCGACCAGGACAACGTTTGCCACCAAACCGAAGACGCGGTAATAGAGCGCCATGAAGAGCAGGACCAGCGCCAAACCCACCATGACGGACGTGAAGCCCTGGTCAATATTGTCCTGGCCGAGGCTGGGACCGATGGTGCGCTCCTCGACGATCTGGATCGGGGCCGCCAAGGCTCCGGAGCGCAGCAAGAGCGCGAGGTTATGCGCCTCGTTGCTGCTGTCCAATCCGGTGGTCTGGAAACGGCGTCCGAAGGGCTCACGGATGGTCGCCACACTGATCACCTCTTCGACCTTGCGGGTGCGCTTCACGGCCTCCCCGTCGACGATCTCGGTGGTGGTGACGTTCTCGATGAAGACCACGGCCATCGGCTTGCCCACGTTCTCGGTCGTCATGGTCCGCATCCGCCGCGCGCCCTGACCGTCGAGATTCACGAAGACTGCGGGACTGCCGCTCTGGCTGTCGAAACCGGCGGAGGCATCGGTGATCTGGTCGCCCGTGACGATCACGCGCCGGTTGAGGAGGATCGGCTTGCCGTCACGCTCGCGGTAGAGCCGGCTGCCGACGGGAACACGGCCGTCGAGGGCATCGGCGACGCTGTGCTCGGTGTCGACGAGGCGATATTCGAGGGTCGCGGTTGCACCGAGCAGCTCCTTCAGGCGCCCCGGATCCTGCGCACCGGGCAGCTGGACCACGATACGGCGATCACCTTGGCGCGCGATGCTGGGCTCGGCCACGCCGAGTGCATTGACACGGTTGCGCAGGGTGGTGATGTTCTGCTGCAGCGCGAAGGAGCGGATCTGCTCCTGCTGGGCCGGCGGGAGGCTCGCCGCGATGACGAAATGGCCTCCTTCATCGAGGGGCTGGATGGCGAGATCGCGGAACTCACTTTTCAACGCCCGTTCGGCATCGTCGCGCATCGCAGCATCGTTGAACTTGATCAGGATGCGCGAGCCCTCGCGTGCGACGGTCAGGTAGCGGATCTTGCGATCGCGCAGCTCTGTGCGGATGTCGCCGACATAGCGCTCGAGCGCCTGGTCGAGTGCAGCCTCCATATCCACGTCGATCACGACATGGATGCCGCCGCGCAGATCGAGACCCATCGACATGGGGTTGAGACCGAGAAACCGCACCCAGCCGGGCAGATCCGCCGAGAGTGTCAGCGCGGTGCGGTATCGCTCGGAGAGGGCCCGTTCGATCGCATCCTGCCCGGCCAACTGATCGGCCGAGGAGGGGAAACGCACCAACAGCTTACCGCCTTCGCGCGGCTCGACATCCTTCACGGGGACACCGGCGGTTTCCAGTGCCGCTCGCACCTCGGCAAGACTGGCCTCGGTCACCTCGGAGCCGCGCGCCGCGGTGATCTCGATCGACGGGTCCTGAGAGAAGAGATTCGGAACGGCAAGGAGCAAGGCGCCGAGGATGACGCCCAAGATCAGGAGATTCTTCCACAAGGGGTATTGATTCATTGCAATTCCAGTCGCAACAGCGGGCGCGATCGGGGATGGGCCGGACACCGGCCGGCGCCAAAGAGGGCGCCCGCGCCCTGATCCGGAGGAATCCGGTCAAGACGCCGCGGCGCACGAGGCACCGCGGCCGAGGTGCGGGCGAAGGGCTTACAGGTCTTTCAGCGTTCCTTTCGGCATCACGGACTCGACCGAGCTGCGCCGGATCTTCACCGCGACACCGTCGGCGATGTCGAGCAGCGCAAAGTTGTCCCCGATGTCGGCGATACGCCCGGCAATGCCGCCCATCGTCACGACCTCGTCGCCCTTCGCCAAGGACTCCACCATCTTGCGGTGCTCCTTCTGGCGCTTGGACTGCGGACGGATGAGGAGAAAATAAAAGACGACCGCAAAGAGCACCAGCGGGAGCAGTGCCAAAAAGGGGTCACCCGCACCGGCAGCGGCCTCGCCTTGAGCGACGGCATCTGAGATCAGGAAGCTCATAATTCGATTGCCTATTGGTCTGGGGATCGCTCGGTCGCGATCCGGCGGTTTGAACGAGGAGAGGGCCGGCAAAGGCCGCTCGACCTCCGGAAAACTCGGCGCCGAATTATGGCATAGCGCGGAGCAAGTTGCAGCGTCGGGCAAGACGCGTCCGTCGCGACGGGCCTAAACCGCGTCTCACCGAGATCAAGGACACGTCCAAAGCCAAACGCAACATGAAAACGACGCATGTCGCTCTGGACGCGGTTTAGGACGCGGTTTAGGACGCGTCTTGGGTCAAGCCGGAGCAGGTGTTGCCCGCAGCGCCTCGAACTCGCTCACGAAGGCGCCGTAGCGGCCTGCAGCGATGGCCTCGCGCAGCCCACGCATCAGGGTCTGATAATAGTGGAGATTGTGGATCGTCTGGAGACGCGCGCCGAGGATCTCCTTGCACTTGTCCAGGTGATGCAGGTAGGCGCGGCTGTAATGGCGGCAGCAGTAGCAGTCGCAGAGCGGATCCACCGGCCCCTCGTCGGTGCGATGCGCTGCGTTGCGGATCCGGACCTTGCCTTGGTGCGTAAAGAGGTCGCCGTTGCGCGCGTTGCGGGTCGGCATGACACAGTCGAACATGTCGATGCCGCGCCCGACCGCAGCGACGATGTCCTCCGGCGTTCCTACGCCCATCAGGTAACGCGGCCGATCCGCCGGCAGCTTGTCGGCGAGAAAATCGAGGATGCGCAGTCGCTCGGCCTCGGTTTCGCCGACCGACAACCCGCCCACGGCATACCCGTCGAAACCAATGGTCATAAGCCCGTCCAACGATTCGGCCCGCGGTCCCTCGTGCATGCCGCCCTGGACGATGCCGAAGAGGGCCGAGGGATTCTCGCCGTGTGCCTCGCGCGAGCGTGCGGCCCAGCGCAGCGAGAGCGCCATCGAGGTCCGGGCCTGCGTCTCGTCGGCCGGATAGGGCGTGCACTCGTCGAAGATCATGACGATGTCGGAGCCGAGCGTGCGCTGGACCTGCATGGAAATCTCCGGGCTCAGAAAGACCGGACTGCCGTCGACCGGCGAACGGAAGTGCACACCCTCCTCCGTGATCTTGCGCAGCTCGCCCAGGCTGAAGACCTGGAAGCCGCCCGAATCCGTCAGGATGGGCCGCTCCCAGTGCATGAAGCCGTGCAGATCGCCGCAGCGGCGGATGATCTCGGTGCCGGGACGCAGCATCAGGTGGAAGGTGTTGCCCAGGACGATCTCGGCCCCGAGATCCGTCAGCTCCTCCGGGGTCATCGCCTTGACGGTCCCGTAGGTCCCGACCGGCATGAAGGCCGGCGTCTCCACCGTCCCGCGCATGAAGCGCAAACGGCCGCGCCGGGCCAATCCGTCGTTGGCCAGGAGATCGAAATCCATGGGTGCTTACCTCGGGTCGTGCTGCGGCTCGGCGTCGAGCCAATCCAAAAGTTGATGAAGGGTCGTCACCGTCAGGGCGGGCGGCGGTAGATCGTCCGGCCAGCTCCGCCCGTAGCGATTGACCCAGACGGCGGTCATCCCGACCGCGCGTGCCCCTTCGACATCCATCCAGGGGTCGTCGCCGAGGTGCAGACACTGACTCGGCTCGCAACCGGCGTGCTCGAGTGCTCGCATGAAGAGCGCCGGATGGGGCTTGGCGGCACCCGCATCCGCGGCCGTGATGCTGCGCTCGAACAGCCCGCGCAGTGGCGTCGCCTCGGGGTTGGCGGTGCCGTTGGTGAGCGACACCAAGCGGTAACGCGCGGACAACGTCCGCAGCACCGGGGGTACGTCATCGAAGGGCTCGACACGATTGCGGTGCTCGTCGAACAGCGCCAGCGCCTCCTCGGCCAGCCCCACCGCATAGTCGAAGGACTCCAGCAGCATGGCCAACGAGCGGCGACGGATCTGCCCCAGGTCGTGCGCGATCTCGGGCATGGCATCCATGAGTTCGCGGCGGTGACGGCGCATGCTCGCCAGATCGTGGGCCTCGGCCAGACGCGGGGCGTGTCGGACCAGCCAGTCGTGAAACGCCTCCTCGGCGGCCTGAATGACGGGCACGCACGGCCAGACGGTGTCGTCCAGGTCCAGGGTGATGAGTCGAACGGATGAATCGGGCATGGCGCTATGCTGCACCGGTTGCGCCGATTCGTCGACCGTGATTGAACCGCGCCAGCTCCGACAGTCGTCGGAGCTGGCGCGGCCAAGCCATTCCAACAAATGACGCATACCGCACCTGGCGCGGTTTAATTGGACAAGAGGGCGGCATGGCGCGCACGGAGTTTGGCGAGCTTGGGCGAGATGACGACCTGGCAGTAGCCCTGGCTCGTATTGCGGCGGTAATAGTCCTGATGATACGCCTCAGCCGGGTAAAAGGTCGGGGCGGGCTGGACCTGCGTGACGATGGGGTCCGGCCAGAGGCCTTCGGCGTTCAGACGCGCGATCACCCGCTCGGCGATCTCGCGTTGCGTATCCGAATGATAAAAGATCACCGAGCGGTACTGGCTGCCGACATCCGCACCCTGCCGATTCAGGGTCGTGGGGTCGTGGATCGCGAAGAAGACCTCGAGGAGTGTCTCGAAGTCGATCCGGGTGCCGTCGAAACTGATTTCGACCACCTCGGCATGCCCGGTCGTGCCCGTGCAGACTTGATGATAGGTCGGGTGCGCGCCGGGGCCTCCGGCATATCCGGAGACCACGGACTGCACGCCCTCGACGCCCTGAAAGGCCGCCTCCAAGCACCAAAAGCATCCGCCGCCGAGTGTCGCTGTTTCAATCGCCATCGCTCTTCTCTCCCGTTGTGCTTCGCAACCGCGCCGTGGCGCACCGAGGCCACTTCACTCAGCCAAGCGTTTCGGCCTCGCCTCGCCACGACAATTGGGGGGGCGCGGCCGATCCCGCAACAGCCTTGTGCGCAAATCGACGTTTCGGACCGGATTCGAGACCATCGAGCAGGGGCTCTCACGAAGGGGTTGACAAGAGAAACAGCAAATAAGAAACTGGTGATGTACTGAAGCTTCGCGCTTCGGTGCACTCCTCCATCCTCCTTTGGTGGTAACTTCCGAGCGCGACGCCCGTCGCGCTTTTTTTGCGCATTGATCAGCGACCCGCCCTACCCCCTGCTTGGTTTCCCGGGCCCACGCACCAAAGCCGTGAGGGCCTTCATGAAGGTCGTCCCAAGCCCAACCGAACCCTGCAGATCCCTGACAAACCTCAATAATTGGCGCGCATCACCATCGGTCTGAACCATCGGTTCGAGGCCGGCGATCAGTGAATCGGCAACCTCCACGTCACCGCGCGCGCGATTCAGCAAGGCCATCGACCCGTACAGGAGGAATAAATCATGAATGTGGATCCGTGGGCGCGCCGCCAAACCTTTGAGCAACGCGTCGGCCTGGTCAAGTTTACGATCTCGGATCAATAGGTTGGCCAGATCGCAGCGTGCGCGAAGGTCATCCGGATGGTCGGCAACGACCTGCGCCAAGAGTTGCTGCGCCTCCGCGTACCGACCGTTGTAGGCACGGATCGCAGCCAGATTGCGCTTGGCGACAGCATGCTTGGGTACCCGCGCGAGCAGTTGAGCCAGCAGGGCTTCGGCGCCGGCATCATCGGCCGCCCTGAATCGCGCAATCGACTCGCCGAGGAGCTCCCGCAAATCATCGGGGAGATCGATGACCTCCGGCTCGCGGTGGACCTCGATTGCTTGCTGCGTGTAAAGGCATCCCGGGCGGCCGCGTCCTGTCGAAGCAACAGCAGTGCGTCGAGCTGAAGCAGGGCGTCGTCCAGACGCCTGGCGGTGGCCGCCGCCAAGGGAATCGTCAGACCCTGCGCACCCACCTCGTCGCCACGATACAGGCGCAGGCGGACCATCCAGCCGAGGGCGAACAGATTGCCCTGATCCGCCTCCCAACTGGCCATGAATCCGGCCATCGCCTCATCGATCCGCCCGAGATGAAACAGCGCCATCGCGCGATTGTTGCGCGCCGAGATGATCTCCACGCCATCCAGCCGAGCGACCGCACCGGAGAAATCCTGTGCGTCCAGGTAGAGCGTCCCGATGTCGAAACGTTCGATCTGCTCGACCGTCGCCAAGGTCCCCTCCGGCATTGCGAGCACGTCCGCAAGCATGGCGGGGCTCACCGGAAAGCCCGGCGTCACCAGCCCCAAGGCGCGCAGTTGCCGCGCCGCGCGATCCGCCAAGAGAACAAGCCCCAGTCGCACTGCAAAGGAGAGCAACGTCCGCTGGGCCTGGATACTGTTGGGTCGACGCTCGGCCCATTCGAACGCGGCAAGCCCCGCCGCATGGATCCCCGCGCTGCGCTCCGATGCCTCGATCAGAAGCCGTCTGAGTCCGCTGTGATCAGGATACTGGAGCGCTAGGACACCCGCCTGCCCCGGCGACGCCGAGCCGCGGTATCACCTCCGGCTGCGAGCCGGCCCGCGCGCGTGTCGAACGCGCCAGCCGACCCAGGCGCGAAGGCCCATATAGAGCAGGACGCCGACGAGGTTCGCGACCAGGTCGAGCCAGGAGAACTCGCGATAGGGCAGTGGCCACTGCACCAACTCGATGACGAGCCCGTAGCCCAGCAGCAGCCCCCAGCGCGGCAACTCACGGTCGCGACCCGGATAGCCGCCGTCCGCCAGCGCAGCCATGACGAAAAAGGCCAGCACGTGGTTGGCCTTATCCCACGAGAAGCCCGCAGGCTCGGCGAACGGCGCGAACGCAAGCCAGGCCACCACCAGGGCGCAACCCCAGAGTGCCAGCTGAAAGCCTCGCCGAAACACGCCCTCCGGCATGAAGACCAACATCAGGAGAGATCCACCGGATGGCATTGAAGGTCCGCCCGGTTGCAGACGGCGTGCGGCTCCAGCGAAGAGGTTTTCAAGGCGAAGTCCTCCGACCCGGGCCAATTCTCGGAAATCGCCTTAAACGGAGCGCGAAGAAGGTCAACCCGACAGTCCGCCGCCGAGCTTGAGCGCGTTGCGGATCCCCTCGGACACCTCCGCACGATGCACCGAGTCGCTACTGAGTCCCCGGGTGAGTCCGTGGGTGAGTCCGCCGGCGAGTCCATCCGCGATCATGGCGTCGATCGCCTTCTCGGCCCGGTGCCAGTCGGAATCCGCCTCGCCCGGGGCGAAACCCCGATGCTCGGCGAGAAAATAGGCCGCGATCTCGACCATCTTGCGGCGCTCATCCGTGGTCGGCGCGCCGGGCGCCTGAAAGTTCGTCGGGTGCATCGACCGAGACCCCTGATGTCGCCCGATCCGGGCGGTTGGTGGTGCCCTGATTATGCCATCGAGGCGGGTGCAGGTAGATCACCGGATTTCCGTGAAATCCACGGTCGAGCGACAGCGAGCGGCGCGGTACCATGCGCACCTCGGGACGGCGAGCGATCGCCCGCCGTCCGAACTGATTACACCGGCCGTCACGAGGATGCTTCCATGGGCTCAGCAACGCCTTCCTTTTTCCGGAGGGCCCTCATCGCCTTCACCAGCTTCAAACGTATCTTGAAGGATCCGGGCTTCGCCCGCGCCGTCGGGGCGCTCGCCAAAGGCGACGCCGGGCACGCCTTGGCGCGGCCCGCCGCGGTGCCCTTGGCGAGCGCGGCGCCGGATTCAGCCTTGCTCCTGCTCGGTTTGCTGCAGAGAGAGGGGCGCTTGGTGGACTTTCTGCAAGAAGACCTCAAGGGCGCCTCCGATCAGGAGATCGGCGCTGCCGCACGGATCGTCCATCAGGGCTGTCGGGGTGTCCTGAGCGCACATTTGAAGATCGCGCCGGTGCGCGAGGAGCCCGAGGGCAGCCGCGTTGTCCTGGCGCCCGGTTTCGACGCCTCGGCCAATCGACCGACCGGCAATGTCGTCGGCGATCCGCCGTTCCAGGGGACGCTGGTGCATCGCGGCTGGCGGGTTACGCAGATGGATCTCCCCAAGACCACCGGCGGACATGATCTGCGCATCCTCGCCGCCGCGGAGGTGGAGCTGTGAGCCACTATCGCTACGCCGTCGGCATCGATCTGGGCACCACCCATTGCGCCCTGTCGTTCGTGGATTCGGACAAGAGCGAGGGCGAGAACATCGTCCAGGGCCTCGTCTCCATCCCGCAGCTCATCGGCCCCGGCTCCGTCGAGGCCCGTCCTTTGCTGCCGTCCTGTCTCTATCTGCCGCATCCGGACGAGCTCAAGGCCGCGGACCTGGGCCTGCCCTGGCAGACCGACCTCACCCGCATCTGCGGCGAGATGGCCCGCAACCAGGGCACGACGACGCCGATCCGTCTGGTCTCGAGCGCGAAGAGCTGGCTCTGTCATCCGGACGTCGACCGCAAGTCCGCGATCCTGCCGGCCGGTGCACCGGACGAGATCCCGCGCATCTCGCCGTTCGATGCCACCGTGCATTACCTCGCCCATCTGCGCGATGCCTGGAACGGGCAGTTTCCTTACGACCAGCTCAGTCGTCAGGAGGTCACGGTCACGGTGCCGGCTTCCTTTGATCCGGCTGCGCGCGAGCTGACCGCGGAGGCGGCCCGTGCGATCGGTATCGAGCACTTGGTCCTGCTCGAAGAGCCACAGGCGGCGCTCTACTCCTGGGTGAACGATACCAAGGGCGCTTGGCGGCACGAGGTGCGGGTCGGCGACATCATCTTGGTGGTCGACGTCGGCGGCGGGACCACCGACCTTTCGCTGATCGCGGTCACCGAGCAGGACGGGGCACTCGAGCTGACCCGCGTCGCCGTCGGCGAGCACATCCTGCTCGGCGGCGACAACATGGACCTGACCCTCGCCCATCTGTTGAAACAAAAGCTGGCGAAGACCGGCGTGGACCTGGATCGTTGGCAGCTGCAGGCATTGACGCACGGCTGCCGCATCGCCAAGGAGTCACTGCTGGCCGATCCGGACCTGGAGAGCATGCCGGTCGTGGTCCCGAGCCGCGGCTCGCGACTGATCGGCGGCAGCATCCGCACCGAACTCACCCGCGAGGAGGTCAGCTCGACCCTGATCGAGGGCTTTTTCCCGGCGGTCGCCGCCGACAGTCGCCCGGCCGTCCGCGCGCGCGGCGCGATCACCAAGGTCGGTCTGCCCTACGCGCAGGACCCGGCCGTGACGCGTCATCTGGCTGCCTTCCTCGGCCGACAAACCGGGGCGACCGAGGACCTGCAGGGTTTCGTCGCCCAGACGCCGGGCGCGAGCTTCCTGCATCCGACCGCCGTGCTCTTCAACGGCGGCGTTTTCAAGGCACCGGTTCTGCAGGAGCGCGTCCTCGAGGTGCTCAACCAATGGTTGGCCGCCGAGGACGCAGCCCAAGCACGACTCTTGGACGCACGGGACCTGGACCTGGCCGTCGCCCGCGGGGCCGCCTTCTACGCCCATGTCCGGCGCCACGGCGGGGTGCGCATCCGCGGCGGCACGAGCCACTCCTATTATGTCGGTGTGGAGAGCGCCATGCCGGCCATCCCCGGCATGGAGCCCGAGATCCAGGCGCTCTGCCTGGTGCCGTTCGGACTCGAAGAGGGCTCGGGTCCGGTCGCCCCGCCGCAGGAGTTCGGTCTGGTGGTCGGCGAGCCGGTGCGCTTCCGTTTCTTCGGCTCGAGCGTCCGGCGCGAGGACGAGGTCGGCGAGCTGCTCGAGGAGTGGCGCGAAGAGGAGCTCGAGGAACTCGCCGAGATCCAGACCGTCTTGCCCGCGAAGGATCACAAGAAAGGCGAGGTCGTCGCGGTCCGGCTTCAGGCCACGGTGACCGAGGTCGGCACGCTGGAACTGACGGCGATCCCGGTCGACGCACCGGACGAGCATTGGAACGTGGCGTTCAACACGCGTGGTGGCGGAGTCTGACCGGACCGTCGGTGTTGCGGAAACACATCGCGCGCCGTGGCGTCGACGGGACATCCCACGTACTGCGTGCTGACCCGGAGCAGAGGCTGGCCGGCGGGCGCCGATAGTCGTCTCTCGCCTGAAGGCCCATTGCTCTCGGACCTCGTCCAAGACGATCGGGGATGATTCTATTCTGCGCCGACTCCGTCAGCTCGGCTGCGGGGATGGCGCCTGTACGCCGGCCGGACCGGCCGGCGCCGACCACAGCAACAGATGCAGCTCCTCGAGACCGTCGCGATGCGAGAGGAGCACCCGTTTTTCAGCCGCGCTCAGGCTGTCCGGCCCCTCGTCCTGGAGCTGGAAGATCAGACCCTCGAGATAATGCCTGCGCCGCCGGTTGGGGATCTCTTCCGGCAAGAGCGAGGCGTGGAGCGCATAGGCGCAGGGATCGATCACGGCGCGATACCAGAGATCGCCGACGATCTCCTCCGAGCCCTGTTCACCCGAGCCAACCTCACCCGAACCGGCGTCCGCCGAGCACAGGGCGCTTCCGGTGTTCTTCATCTGTTCGGTCAGCAGCTCAAGGACGCGCGGCGGGCGGTGCTCCTCGGGCGTCAAGAAAAGTCCGAGCGCCCTCGCCCGCTCGCCGGGCCACACCCGACTGGTCGCCATGGAAACCGGGATCGCGAGAAGGAGTCCGGCCAAAACAGGCGTAAACCACCAGAAGAAGGCCGGGACGTAAAAATAGGTCAGCAGCCCTGCCCCCACTGCGAGCAGGGTCTGGCCGCCGTGGGCGCCGACCGCCTCCGTCAGCCCAGTCCCGCGATCACCCCGCTGCTGCGGCGGCCAACCGACGACCTTGCGCAGTAGGATCGAGGCGACGAACTTACTCTGGAAGAGCATGAGCACCGGGGCATAGAGAACCGACAGCAGACTCTCGAGTACGACGCTGAGCGTGGCGCGCGGTAATCCGCCGTGGGCGGCCCCCAAGTGCGGGCGCGCGGCGAGCAGCACCAAGGCGAACAGCTTCGGCAGAAAGAGCATGGCCAGCGTCACCCAGAGGACCGTGGCCATCTCGACCACATAGGAGACGGGCCAGATCGGGAGCAGATAGTCCCCGAAGAAATACACCGGCACATCCAAGCTGTTCAGATACGCCTGCACGCCCGTGAGCAGCAGAAACAGGAGCCACAGCGGCGAGGCCATGTAGGACATCACGCCCATCGCCAGATGGACCCGATTCAAGGGCCTGAAGCCACCCGCGAAGACGAGCCGGGCGTGCTGGAGGTTACCTTGGCACCAGCGGCGGTCGCGCTTGGCATAGTCGATCAGGGTCGGGGGGATCTCCTCAAAGCTCCCGCCCAGATCGTCGGCCAGCCAGACCTTCCAACCGGCGCGCCGCAGGAGCGCGGCCTCGACGAAGTCGTGGCTCAGGATCTCGCCGCCGAACGGCTCGCGCCCCGGCAGTTCGGGCAGACCGCAATGGTCCGCGAACGCCTGGACCCGGATGATGGCGTTGTGCCCCCAGTAATTGCTGGTATCGCCTTGCCAGTAGCTCAGCCCCGCGACGAAGATACGCCCGTAGAGGCTGCTGGCGAACTGCAGGACGCGCGCAAACAGCGAGACCCGGTTGACCGGCACCGGCGGGACCTGGATCAGCGCCACATCCGGATTGCGCTCCATGCGCGCGACCATCTCCACGAGGGTCTCGGCGGACATGAGACTGTCGGCGTCGAGCACGATCATGTACCGATAACGCCCGCCCCACTGGCGACAGAAATCGGCTAGGTTGCCGCTCTTGCGGCTCGTGTTCTCGACCCGGTTGCGATAGAAGATGCGCTCGGGCAGGCCCGCCTCGACGGCCCATTTTCGCCATTGCAGCTCTTCTTCGACCCAGATGTCGGGGTCGCGCGTGTCGCTGAGCACGAAGATCTCGAAACCCTCGGCCTGTCCGATCTCCTGCAGCGATCGGTCGATGGCGCGCAGACCCGCGAAGACCCGCTCGGGGTCCTCGTTGTAGACAGGCATGACCAGGGCTGTCTTGACACCCATGCCGGGCGCCGGCACGCCGGCGCCTGCACTCGGGCGAGGGTCCTTCTCCCGGAAGAGCAGGCGGATGAAACCGATGGCGGCGGTCCAGAAGGAGGCGCTGATCCAGAGGATCAAGATCGCGTAGAGCAGCAGGAGCGCGAGTTCGAGCGGGGTGATGCCGCCATCCTGGAAGACGCCGCTGAGCAGACTCATGGCACCCAGCGTGGTCAACAGCACCAGTGAGAAGAAGAGAGCCCGACGATACGCGGGGTCGGTGCGCCCGCCCGAAGAGACGCCTTTCATACGGATTGTCCGAGATGCGCACGCCGATTGAGAGATCCGGGGGGCGATTCGGGGGGCATCCCTCGCAGCCGGCGCGCGAGCCGCCGAAAAAGACGGTAACAACAGGGATCGATGCGTTGCGTCGCCATGGCCAGCGGCGCCGGCGCCGGAACGGGCGCAAAACTGCCGGCACGGATGCGCTCGCCGATCGGCCGACTGCCGGACTGATCGCTCGCCGTGGGCATGCGCCCCGACCAAACCCCGACCCAGCCGGGCACCGCACCGCTCAGCACAACCGCGCGAGCGACACCACGCATCGACCCAGGGACGTCCGGACCGAGCTCGCTCGCCAGCCACTCGTCGAGCAGCTTGGACGCCTCCTCGATCCCGGTCTCCACGGCATCGGGCACCAGGCTTGTCGCCACCTGACGCTCGAAACGCTCGCGGATTGCCGTCAACAGGCGATCCAGATCGCTCGGGTCGCGAACCCCGAGCGCGCGCAGGTATCGAGCGACGCGCGGCAACGCCTGCTCCCAGTCGGCCGGCGACGCGGCCACCGGCTCGCCGCCTTGGAGCTGCGCATGCAATACACCAGCGAATCCCGCACTCACTGCGGAAGCCACTCGAAGCTCCAGGTCTCGGTCAGCACGTCATTGCCTTCGGACAGGAAACCACGCAGCTCGGCCGATCGACCGCGCTCCGGGGTCAGCTCGAAGAAGAGCCGCCATCCGCCGGTCTGCGGATTGTGCTGGGCGATCGGCGGAGACAACTCGCCGGAAGAGGTGGTCACGGTCGCCGTGACCGGGGTCTCGGGCGGCAGCGTCGAGAGGTTCTCGCCGACGAAATCCACGACGAACTTGCGCCGATCGGAATCCAGGACGTCGGTACCGGCGGCGCCGATACGGGTTGCGAGGGTGCGTCCGCCCGTCAGGCGCGCCTCCGGGTCGCCGGAATACCTCAGACGATAGGCAAATTCCATCTCGTCGCCGGCTTCGACGCGGCGCTCCGGCGTCCAGAAGGCAACGATATTGTCGTAGCGCTCCGAATTGCTCGGGATCTCGACCACCTCGACCACGCCCTTGCCCCAGTCGCCGATCGGCTCGACCTGCGCGCTCGGACGATTGTGGTAATGCGCCTCGAGGTCCTGGTAGTGGGCAAAATCGCGGTCGCGCTGCAGCAGACCGAACATCCGAGGGTTCTCGACCTGGAAGGTACTGATGCGCAGACCGAGCGGATTGATCAAGGGACGCCAAATGCGCTCGCCGGTTCCGGTCTCGATGATGAGTCCGTCCGAATCGTGCACCTCGGGGCGGAAATCATCCATGAACCGCTCGGTGAGCTCGCCGTGCATGAACATGCTGGTCAGGGGCGCAATGCCGACCTTCTCGACCGAGTCCCGGAAGTAGAGGTGGTTCTTGACGTCCATCGTCGTCTCTAGCCCGGGCTTGATGACGAACCGATACGCCCCTGAGACGCTCGGACTGTCCATGAGGGCATAGACCGTGATCTCGACGGCATCCTCCGCGGGTTTTTCGATCCAGAACTCGCGAAACAGCGGAAACTCCTCGCGGGTCGAGAGGCCGGTATCGATCGCCAGGCCGCGCGTCGTGATCCCGTAGTTCAGTTTCTGGGCCACCGCGCGGAAATAGCTGGCACCGAGGAAGACCGCGACCTCGTCGAAGAGATCGTCGCGATTGATGGGGTAGAGCAGACGCAGACCCGCAAATCCCAGGTCGTGCGGGATTTGCTCGGGGACAGCGTTCTTGCCGTAATCGAACAGCTCGGTCGAGAACTCGATCGGCGTGACCTCCTCCCCGTCGATGAGGTTGATGGTCACCCGGTCTTGGAACATGAATCCGCGATGAAAAAACTGGACCTGAAACGGCAGACCGTCGCCGCGCCAAAGGGAGTGATCCGGTCGAAAACGGATGTCGCGGAACCCGTCGTAATCCAGCGAGGCAAAGGCATCGGGAAGCTCGGGCGCATCGCGTTGATAAGGAGCCTGCGCCAGCTCCGCGGCACGGCGCACGACGTTGGCGAAGGTGAAGGCACCGGGCACGCCGGCATCCTCCGGCGCCGCAGCGGGCTGGGAGACGGCCTCTCCCGCGAGCGTCATCGCAAAAGCGACGAGCAGGCCGGCGGAGATGCGTTTGAGGTCGCGAGATGGATTCATAGTCGAAAGCGCCAGGTTGTCCAGTGAGAGATGCCGGTCGGAGAGCGTTGTTGTGGGCTGCGAATGGCGGAGTTGTCGATGCCGGATGCGGCGCCCGTGCGGTCAGGACAACCGCCGTGGAGTGGCTCGGTGATCGGCCGCGACCGTGCATCGGGATCGTCGAGGAGGGATTCGGATCGCTCGCCGCGGACTCGCCGTCGACGCACGGCCGCCGCGGCGCCGACCGATCGGCCGACCCGCGGTGAGCTCCGCGAAGGTGAGGATGACCCTGGCGTGCGACGCGGCATCGATCCGAAGCGCGAGGCCCCGACTCCTTCTCCACCGCCATCAAGCAGGTCAATATAGATGCACATCTTAAGTGAGCGTCGGGTCCGCGTGAAGTCCCTTGAACGACGTCGCGACGGAGCCTGCTCGGCGCTCGGATCAGACGTCGAGATCACCGCCGTCGGCGGCTCGCCGACCGATCTCGATCTCGATGCGATAGAACCCTCCCCGGGCCGGCAGGACGATCCGCGCGGTCCCCGCCGAAACCACCCCATCTTGGCCGTCCAGACGCGCAACGACGACCTCCGCGCCGCCATGCGGATTCGAGACCCGGATGTCGCAACGGGTCGCCCCGTCGGGGAGGCGGTAGAGGATTCGAAACCCGGGCCAATCGCTCGGGATACAGGGTCGGAGGAGCAGAGTGCGCCCCGCTTCGACACGCAGCCCCAGCACCGACTCGAGCGCCGCTCGATAGAGCCAACCGGCGGAGCCGGTGTACCAGCTCCAGCCGCCGCGCCCCACATGCGGCGCTGCGCCGTAAATGTCCGCTGCCACCACATAGGGTTCGAGCCCGTAGTTCGCCAACCGCTCGGGTGTGCGCGTGTGCCAGACCGGCGTGAGGCGTTCGAGCAACGGGGCCGCCCGCTCCCTATCACCAAGCTCGGCAAAGGCCATCACGGCCCAGCACGCCGCGTGGGTGTACTGGCCGCCGTTCTCGCGCACGCCGGCCACATAGCCCTTGATGTAGCCTGGATCCTGCGGCGTATCGACGAATGGCGGCGTGAGCAGGCGGATCAGGCCCAGGTCCTCGTCGACCAGCTCCGAATGCACGGCGGCCATCGCCTGCGTGGCCCGGGTGCGATCGACCGCACCCGAGAGCACGGACCAGGCTTGAGCAAGCGCATCGATCCGACATTCACTGTTGGTGTGCGAGCCGAGCGGAATGCCGTTGTCGTCGTAGGCGCGGCGATACCAGTCCCCGTCCCACCCGGCGTCTTCGAGTGCAGGGATGAGCGCGTCGCGATAGGCGCCGTAGGCGGCGACGCGCGCGGCGTCTCCGCGCCGTTCGCAGAGGGGCAGCACATCCGCGAGGATGCGATACAGGAAGAAGCCCATCCAGACGCTCTCCCCGCGCCCGAGACGCCCGACGCGGTTCATCCCGTCGTTCCAATCACCCGTGCCCATTAGCGGCAAACCGTGTGCGCCGCGCGTGAGCGAGCGGTCGATCGCCCGACAGCAATGCTCGTAGAGATCGGCCGACTCACCGCTGTCTTCGGGCCGAAGGTAGACCTCGTCCTCGCCCGGCGCGAGGAGCGGCGCCGTCAAAAACGGGATGGACTCGTCCAGGATCGCCATATCCCCCGTCGCGCGGATGTAGTCGGCCGTCACGAAGGGCAGCCAAAGCAGATCGTCCGCAAAACGGGTGCGCAGGCCCCGCTCCAGAGGCGCGGGATGCCACCAGTGCAGCACGTCGCCCTCGCTGAATTGATGGGCGGCATGCAGCAGGATCTGGGCGCGGGTCAGATCCGGGCGCAGGCCGACCAAGGCGGAAGCATCCTGCAACTGATCGCGATAGCCGAAGGCACCGCCGGACTGATAGAGGGCCGAGCGCGCCCATTGGCGGCAGGCCAGGTTTTGGTAGGTCAGCCAACCGTTGAGCATGAGATCGATCGCCGGGCTCGGCGTATCGACCCGGAGCGCGTCGGTCAGGTCGGTCCAGAATCCCGTCATCTCCGCCATGGCCTCGGCGACCGCATTCGCACCGCGATAGCGTGCGAGCAGGGCGTCCAGCTCCGCCTCGTCGAGACACTCACCGAATAGGAAGACGCATTCCGCCGTCTCGCCGGGGGCAAGTTGGATCCTTGATTGCTGCGCGAAACAGGCGTCCGTGCCGGCGGCGTCGGAATCGCTTTGGACGGCATCGCCGTGGGCGGCACCGCAGAGGTCGGCGCCGGACACGACGGCAGCCGGCGAGACAAGATCGCGATGACGGCCGATGAAGGCGGCACGATTGCAGGTCAGGCCGACCGGCTCGACTCGGCCGCTCGTGACCAGGGTCGCGGCAAAGACGATCGCGCCGGCAAAATCCCCCGCGGCCGGGTTCACTGCTCGCAGGATGTCGCGCTCCGGATCGAACGCGGTCTCGATCGCCCCGGGCGTGTTCGGTTGACTGCCCAACACCAGGTGCTGATACGAGAAGGTCGAGAGTGTGCGCGGGTGCGTCCCGCGATGGGTCAACCGCAGGCGCAGGATGCGAACCGGGTCGCGACGTGGCACGAAGAGGGTGACCTCTTGCTCCAGATCCTTGTAATCACAACGAAACGCAGAATAGCCGAAACCGTGGCGGACCTCATAGTCCACCGGTGCCGGACGTGGACCCGGCAGGGGCGACCAGACCTCCTCGCCCCGCGAAACCGCTGCCGAATCGCCCTCGGTCTCGTCGCGCAGATAAATCGCCTCGCCGTGCGGATCGCCGACCGGATCGTTGAACCAAGGGGTCAGCCGATTGGCCTGGCTGTTGCGACACCAGGTATAACCCGCGCCCGTCTCGCTGACCAGGAACCCGGCACGTTCGTTCGCGATCACGTTGATCCAGGGCTGAGGCGGACGGTGCAGCGCGGTTCCGTTCCAGGACAGGCGGATCACATAGACACGACCATCGGGCGAGAATCCACCGTGACCGTTGAAGCATCGCAGGGCCTCGCCGTCCCGGTCGATCGCATCCGTCTCGGCGCACGGCGGCACCATCGGCGTTGCCGACTCCGGAGGCTGCGGCGATCGACGCGCAGGGGAACGGGCGTCGTCGCGTCCGTCTCGAAAGGGTCGGATCAGATCCAAGGCCGCCTCGCGCCCCTCCGCCGCCCCGGTCAGGAAGAGGATCTCGTCTTCGCCCTCGGGGGCAAGCTCGACAACGACGCGCAGTGCGAGGATCGGATCCAGAACACTGCCGAGCGCATCGGACAAGGGCTCCGTGCCGAGCAAGGCCGCCGGGGCATTAGGACTGCCCCCGCGCCCGAGGAAGCGGCGACGGTCGGTCTCCCAGCCGATCGCCTGGGCGCCGGCGACGGCGTGGACCAGCCAGGGCCAACGCTCCTCGGCGGCACGCGGCCGGCGCCGGGCCAAGAGGGCGCCGGAGTCGGTGTCGCGATCGGTCTGGACGAACAGCTTGCTGAAGGCCGGGTGTGCGGCGTCCGCGTTCGGGTCGTTCAGGACGACCTCGAGATAGCTGGTCACCTCGATGCGCCGCGCACGCGCGGAGCGATTCTGCAGGGTCAGACGACGACACTCGATGTCGGATGCGGCCTCCACGCCGAGGGTCAGACGGGAGAACAGCTCCTCGGTCTCGCGTTCAAGCTCGACGCCCGCCTCCGGACCCTCGCCGACCGCGCGACAGCGGTAGAGCGGTACCGGAACGCGGGTCGGCTGATAGCCCGCGGACCAAAAACGCCCGGTCTCAAGATCACGCAGATACAGGATCGCGCCCAGGTCGTCGATCACGGGATCGGCCCGCCCGCGGGTCAGGCCGATCCCGTGCCATGACGAGACACCGCTGCCGACCTCCGAAAACGACACCGCATAGCGGCCGTTCGAGAGCCGATAGATGGCGGGAAGCGCGACCTGCGGTCGGTTGTAGCGATCGGTGTCCATCGTTGGGGTTCCTGACAAGCCTAATCTAAACCGCGCCCGGCGCGGTATGCGATGTTTTCGGATGGGATCGGCCCCGGCCGACTTGACGACCGTTGGAGTCGGCGCGGTTTAACATACTAAAAAACATTAAATTTTAAACCGCGTCTCACCGAGATCGAGGACATCTCCAAAGCCAAACGCAAAACGAAAATGTCGCATGTCGCTCTGGACGCGGTTTAAAGACAAACTCGGTCGGCGCAGACGCGGATCAGCTCACGACCACGCGCGCCGGCACGGCACGGATCAACAACTCGGCCGCCGTGACCTCGTCTGTCGGCGCGCCGTTCACGGTGATGGACCGCGACGCGAGATCGAGCGGCGGGGCGAAGCGGATCCCGCCCGGGGGGATCCGGTCGAGGCCCGCGAGGCTCAGCTCGATGGCATCCCCTGCCCCGCGCCCGAGATGCAGGTCCAGCAGGCCATACCAGGTCGGCAGACCGATCACGCTCACCGGGCCTTCATCCAACCAGTCGAGTGGAATCCCGGCGCAGACCACGAGCGACCCGTCCACCTCGCGCTCGTAGACGAACAGGTCCCGAAAGACCAGGACATACTCGGCACTGATCCAGGCATGCGGCAGGTCGCCCTGATGGCCGGGCGCGCGCGGATCGTGCCAGATGATCTCGGGCCACTGGTGCCAGGCCGGCGGGCGCAGATCGGCGAGGAGGACGCGCAGAACCTCATGGGCATCGCGGCGGCGCCCGAGTCGGATGAGGGCCCCGACCACGCGGACCTCGTAGGGGCTGTAGTTCGTCCAGTCCACGCTCCGGTCGTGCATGGCTCGAAAGCGCTTCAGAAGCTCCTCGAAGGTGCGCTGCAAGGCGGCCTCGGGCAGGCGGTGGCCCTCGTCGATCAGGGTCAAGGCCACCGCAATGGCGGTCGGGTCGGGGTCGGCCCATTCCACCGAGCCGGGGATGAAGTCGATCCCGCGCTCGGACATGGTCAGCGCGATCGAGGCGTAGAGGGTGCGGCGAAAGTCCTCGCAGAGCGCGGTCAGGCGCGCATGCTCGGCGTCCTCGCCGAGGATCTCGGCGAGCCAGGCGGCATCCTTGAGCCCGCGCACCGCCCAGAGATCGTCCCAGTAGGCATGCACCGGCTGGGCGAGATACCCCTCGTGGCTCACAGACTCGGGTAGAAGACCGAAACAGGCGCGGCGCTCGGGCGTGCGCTCCGCATCGGTCAGACGCCGGGCGCGCAACTGCTCCAAATAGGCAACGGCACGGCGCACGGCCGGCCAGAGATCCGCCGCGAGCTGTCGGTCGCCGGTGAAGCGGACCGGCTCGGCGACGGCGAAGATGAATTCGCCGAGGCTGTCGTGCTCGGGCAGCCAATCGGGGCCTTTGTGGTCGACACAGCAGGGCACCTCGCCGGCCTCGGTCTGAAACCCGGCGTACCAGCGAACAAAGTCCGCCGATTCGCTCCGGCACCCCATGCGCAGCAGCGCGGCGGACATGACCGCACCGTCGCGGATCCAGGACCGGGTGTAGCGACGCGGCCCGGGTTGAAAGGCCGGTCCGTCGCGGTTGATCAGGATGTGGGCCAGCGCCGTCTTGGCCGTCGCCGCGAGGATGCGGGCCGAGGGCGGAAGCGCGAAGGTAACCGCGCCGAGCCGCTGCGACCAGTCGTGCATCGCTTCGTCGAATCCGGCGTTCGCATCGAGCCCGTGCCCGAGCCGCAGCGCATCCACGACCGGCCCCGCGCGGTCCCGGGCGAAGGGGATCGCGATCACGACCTCCTCGACCTCGCCGGGCGGGAGCACCCGATCGAACCGCAGCGCCCCCGAGGCAAAGCCGAGCGGGTCGTCCGCCGCTTGGTCCGGCGGGAGCCGGCCGAGGGCGAGCCGATCGGTGATCGCGCCCTGATCGAAGGTCGCCGCACCGAATCCGCTCGGCGCGCTCAGCGGCACCAGAATCTCGTCGTCGTTCACCCGAACCCAGCGGTCGCAATAGGCAAGCCGATCGATCGGACTCACGCCGCCGATGTCGGCATAGCCCTGCCACGGCGGCGAGACCTGGAAGGGGCGCACCGCGACGAAGAGTGTGGCCGCGACCGGGGTGTCGCGCCGATTCTCCAGACGATACCGTGCATAGAGCACCCGCTGCCCGAGAACGCCGGCCGCAAAGGCGGTGGTCACGAGGACCAGACCGGCCCCTGCCCCGGTCACCGAGGGGATCGGCAGCTCGCCCTGCTCCAGAGCCGGCATCAGCGCCAGCTCGGCCCAGCCGAGCAGACCCTCGTCAACGAACAGGAAGGGCTCGAGCGTCCAGCCGGCGCCTTTGCCCGCGGCGGGACCGACCTCGATCAACCCGTCCTCGTTGAGCAGGGCTGGAATCCCCCCGTCGGGGATATCCACGGCCGTCCAATACGTCTGCTCACGATAGAGCCAACGCGGATAGCGCCCGCGCGGCCCGCGTTCGGCCACATGATGGAAGAACTCGTTGGGAGAGCGCGAAAAGGCATCGGGCTGAAGCGCGATCGATCCCAGTGCCGGGTAGACGCCGTCCGGCCCCGGATCGAGCGCAAGTCGCAAATAGCGCGAGGATGCGTTCGGTAGACCGACGAGGTTGCAGACGCCGCCGGCGCGTGCAGCGGTGTAGAGCAGGCGCCAAGCCTCCCCGTCGTTCGAGGCATAGAGCCGGAAGGCGCGCTCGCCCGCCGGATCGGACTCCGGGGGGAGCACGGGCTCGTTCCAGTGCAGGATCAATCCGCCGTACTCGCATTCGCGGCCAAAATCCAGAGTCAGTGTTGCCTCCCCGCAACCGGAGCCGGCACGCCAGTCGGTCGCGGATCCGGTGTCGAGAACAGCCGTGGGCGGATGTCCCGGCAGGGCGGCCGATGCTGCTAGTCCCGGCGGCCAGGGCGGCGTGCGGTCCTCCATGCGAAGCTCGGCGATGCACAGATGGCCTCGGCCACCGGAGCCGGAGCCGGAGCCGGAGCCGGCAACGATCGCGATCTCGATCGCACCGATCTCGCGCGCCACACCGCCGCCGGCCGGCCCCCAGGCGAAGTCGATCAGGCGGCTCGGGATCTCGAGGACGCGCCAATTACCGTCGGGCTCGAGCGTCTCCTGCAGATAGCGCCAGACGTTGGTCCCACCCGAATCGACCAGCTTCAGCTCGAATTGACTGGGCGGCATCGCACCGCGGACGGCGAGCCTTAGACAGTAGGCCGGCGGAAGCCTGAGCGTCGTCGGACGCCTGGCCACAACAAAGCCGCCACCACCGTGGAAATCGAAGTCGAGCCGCAGCGCGGAACCGTCGGGACCTGTGTCGGACTGCAGCCGAAGCTGCGCCCGTCCCGAGGCGTATGCCTGCCAACTCGAGGGGTCGACGAAGTCATCCAGTATCTCGCTCGTCATGGGTTGCGGATCCCGCGGGTGGCGGTTGAAGGGCGTCGATTCGGGGGTAGGCGGGATCGAGCCGAGGATCCCGCGCAACCGGTCAGGGCGTAAGGCTATACTCGCGCCCGGCCAGCGTCATCCGCGACGTTGGGCCAGGGTAGCCGGACGGCTCGTCGTGCGCTCCGTCGGCACTCGCTTCCCCGATCTCGAAGGCCCGGCCCCACCATGATTGCACTGCGCACAACCATCAGCCGCGCGACCTGGAAACGCTTTCTCGACATGCTCGTCATGCTCGGGCGCTCGGAGGTCGGCGGCAAAGCCAAGCTGCTGTTCGCCTTGCTGATCTTGCTTCTGTTCGGCATCAACGGCCTGAATGTGCTCAACAGCTACGTCGGCCGTGATTTCATGACGGCCATCGAGAACAAGAACATGAGCGGCTTCATGCACTTCGCCCTCATCTACGTCGGCGTGTTCGCGCTCTCGACCCTGGTCGCGGTCTATTTTCGCTACAGCGAGGAGCGCTTGGGTCTGGTTTGGCGCAACTGGCTGACTGCCAGGGCGGTGGAGCGTTATCTCGACGATCGGACCTATTTTCGCCTGCACGATACGGTGGATCTGGCCAACCCGGATCAACGCATCAGCGAGGATATCCGCTACCTCACGGCCACGACGCTCTCGTTCGTACTCCTCTTGCTCAACGCGACCTTCACGGTGATCGCCTTCTCGGGTGTCATGTGGAGCATCAGCCCGCTCTTGTTCGTCGTCGCCGTCTCCTATGCCGCGCTGGGCTCATTCATGACGGTGCTTCTCGGCAAGCCTCTCATCCGCTTGAATTACGACCAGCTCGACAAGGAGGCGAACTTTCGCTCGCGCCTGATCCATGTCCGAGAGAACGCCGACTCCATCGCGCTGCTGCGACGCGAGGCCAGACTGAAATTCCAGCTGCTCGAGCGTCTCGCCGATCTGACGGCGAATTACCAACGCATCATCCTGGTGAACCGCAACCTCGGATTCTTCACCACCGGCTACAACTACATGATCCAGATCATCCCGGCCTTGGTCGTCGCCCCCTTGTTCATCAAGGGGGATGCCCAGTTCGGGGTCATCGCCCAGTCCGCGATCGCCTTCGCCCATCTGCTCGGCGCCTTTTCGCTGATCGTCACCCAGTTTCAGTCGATCTCGGCCTATACGGCCGTGATCGCGCGTCTAGCGGGGCTGCGCGAGGCGATGGGGGACGACGCAACCCCGAGGACCTCGAACATCGAGATCCGCAACGACGGCGACCGCGTGGCTTTCGACGCACTCACGCTGCGCTCGCCGCGCAGCGGGCGCGACCTGGTCACGGCGTTGTCCGTCTCGGTCCCGCGCGGCAAACGTCTCTTGATCATCGCGCCGAACGAGTCGGCCAAGACGGCCCTGTTCCGCGCGACCGCCGGGCTTTGGGACGCCGGTGAAGGACGCATCCTACGCCCGAACGACCGTGCACTCATGTTCCTCCCGGAGCGGCCCTATCTGCCGCCCGGCACGCTGCGGCAGCTGGTCACGCCGAGCGACGCAAACGGATCCTTCACCGACGAGCGCATTCTCGCGAACTTGCGGGCACTCAAGCTCGAGCCCGCGCTTGTTCGGGCGGGCGGGCTCGATGTGGAGCGCAACTGGAACGAGCTGCTCTCTCTCGGCGAGCAGCAGCTTTTGGCGTTCGCGCGGGTGATCCTCGCCGAGCCCGCCTTCGTCATGCTCGACCACCCGACCCGGGCGCTGAGTGAATGCCAGATCGACGAGCTGCTCGGGATGCTGCGCGAGCGCGGGATGACCTACATCACGCTCGGCGACGAGGACGACGATCCCGGTGCCTACGACGAGGTGCTCTTGGTCGACCAGGACGGGACCTGGAGTGGGCAGACATGAACGAACAGGCTCCCGAGATGCCGACCGACTCGCCGCCGAGCGGCTTCCTGTGGGGCGCGGCGACCTCGTCCTACCAGATCGAGGGCTCCCCGCTCGCCGACGGGGCGGGGCCGAGCATCTGGCATCGCTTCGCCCACACGCCCGGGCGCGTCTTGAACGGCGACACCGGGGATATCGCCTGCGACCACTACCGGCGCTGGCGCGAGGATGTCACCCTGATGGCGTCGCTCGGTCTGAACGCCTATCGCTTCAGCGTCGCCTGGGGACGCATCCTGCCCGAAGGCACCGGGCGGGTGAATCAGCCGGGCCTGGATTTCTACCGACACTTGGTCGATGCGTTGCTGGAGCAAGGGATCGAACCCATGCTCACGCTCTACCATTGGGATCTCCCCGAGGCGCTCGACGCACGCGGAGGCTGGGCGAGCGACGCGAGTCCGGGATGGTTCGCGGACTATGCACGGATCCTGTATCGCGCCCTCGGCGATCGGGTCCGCCTCTGGATCACCCTGAACGAACCCTGGGTCATCACGGCAGGCGGCTATCTCTTCGGCGACTTGGCACCCGGACACCGCAGCCAGAGCGAAACCCCGATCGTCGCGCACAACCTGCTGCGCGCCCATGCCGCCGCCTTGGCGAGCGGTCGGGCCGAAGGGATCGAGCGCATCGGGCTCGCCGTGAATCTGGAACCGCAGTATCCGGCGAGCCCATTGGCGGACGACATCGCCGCGACGGCACGCCGCGACGCCTTCATCAATCGCTGGTTTCTCGACCCGGTCTTCTTCGGACGCTACCCCGCGGAGATGGAGGCCATCTTCGGCACGGCTTGGCCCGAGTACAGTGCAAGCGAGCTGGACGCCCTGCGCGCCCCGCCGGACTTCATCGGCGTGAACTATTACTCGCGCTCGGTCGTGCGCGCCGATCCGACCGAGCAGCCGGTCGGTGCCCGCCGCGTGCGCCAAGACGCGCGCCCGCACACGGCGATGGATTGGGAGGTCTACCCGCAGGGGCTGACCCACATCCTCGCCTGGATTCAGGGACGCTACGGCAACCCGCCCGTCTACATCACGGAGAACGGCGCGGCCTTCGACGACCCGCCGCCGGTCGCGGGGAGACTCCACGACCGGCAGCGCGTCGCCTATCTGCGCAGCCATCTGCGCGCCGCCTCCCGCGCGCTGCGCCGAGGGGTCGATCTGCGCGGCTATTTTGCCTGGTCGCTGCTGGATAATTTCGAGTGGAGCTACGGCTACGCGAAGCGCTTCGGCCTGGTGCGGGTCGACCCCGTCGATCGGCAACGCCTGATCAAGGACAGCGGTCGCTTTTATCGCGACGCGATTCGGCGTTACGAGGGCCGAGCGCGACCCGGTGATGCGGCCGCGCCGGGCTGAGTTTCACGAGGTGTCGAACGGCTGCACGCGACGACCGGTCCGAAGACGCTCGCAGGCGACGCCCGGGGTACACTAGCCCTCGGCCGCTGAGTTGTACCCGGAACGAACACCGCTGCAGGAAGAAATCAGGCATGGCGAAAAAGCCGACTGGATCCAAGCCAACCGAATCGCAAAAGGACGCCGCACGACGCGGCGCATCCAAGCACACCGCATCCAAGTCCGCGACAACGAGCCGTCCGCCACTGCCCGCGGACGAGGCGAAGGTCGCCGCGGTCGGCTCGGGCGCGTCCGTTCCGGAGCCAGGCTTATCGCCTCCGGCAGACACGCTCGTGAAGAAGGCGACCGAAACCGCGACGCCCGCTCCGGTGGTCTCGGCACCGAGCACCGCCCCCGCCTCGCAGCCTCCGATCGACTTGGCGCCGACGCCCGAGCCGGCTGCAGAACGTCCGCCCGGCGGATCGGCCGCAGGCAGCGAGATGGCCTCCGAGTCCGAACCGAAGACTGAGCCTAAACCCGTGCCCGAGGCCAAGCAGGCAACACCGCCGACCCGCAGCGCGACGCCCGCGGAATATCCGGCACCTCCCCCGACGCGACCACGTCCGACCCGCGACCCGGAGCCGGCGTCCAAGCCCGCTCCAGTGTCCCGGACGGAATCGGAGCTATTCCCGGAGCCGCTTCGGGAGCCGGAGCCCGAGAAGCCAGCAGCACCGCCGCCCGAGTCCGAGCCGCAATACGAGCAGCCACCCGAGCCCGAGCCGATCCATGAGCCCGCTCCGCCGCCGGGGCCTGCGCGCCCGAGCCTCTACGTTGTCCACATCACGCCCGAGCTGGCCTCGGTCGCCAAGGTCGGCGGGCTGGCCGACGTGGTCTTCGGTCTGAGCCGCGAGCTGGCGATCCGCGGCAATCATGTCGAGATCATCCTGCCGATGTACGCGACCCTGCGGCACGATCAGATCTTCGAGATGCACGAGGTCTACAAGGATCTCTGGGTTCCTTGGTACGACGGCGCCATCCATTGCACGGTCTTCTTCGGATTCGTGCACGGGCGCAAGTGCTTCTTCATCGAGCCGCACTCGCCGGACAACTTCTTCAACCGCGGCAGCATCTACGGTTTCAAGGACGACGTCCTGCGCTACGCCTTCTTCTCGCGTGCCGCGATGGAGTTCCTCTGGAAGGCCGGCAAACATCCGGACGTCATCCATGTGCACGACTGGCAGACCGCCTTGGTCCCGGTGTTCCTCTACGAGTTTTATCAGCCGCTCGGGATGACCCATCCGCGGGTCTGCCTGACCATCCACAACTTCGCCCATCAAGGGGTCACCGGGGTCGAGATCCTGCACGCGACCGGGCTGCATCGCCCGGAACGCTTCTTCAATCAGGATCGCATGGCGGACAACACCTATCCCAAGGCACTGAATCTACTCAAGGCCGGGATCGTCTATTCCAATTTCATCACCACGGTCTCGCCGCGCTACGCCTTCGAGACCAAGGATCAGGGCCAGGGCTTCGGCCTGGAGCCGACCCTGCACACCCATCAGATGAAATACGGCGGCGTGGTCAACGGCATCGACTACGACATCTGGAACCCCGAGGTCGACCACCAGATCCCGGTGCGCTACAGCGTCGAGAGCATCGACGGCAAGTACGACAACAAGCGCGCCTTGCGTCATCGCCTGATGCTCGCCGACAACGACAAACCGATCGTCGCCTTCATCGGCCGACTCGACCCGCAAAAGGGTCTGGACCTGGTCCGCCATGCGATCTTCTACACCCTGGAGCGGGGCGCACAGTTCGTGCTGCTCGGCTCCAGTCCGGACGATCGCATCAACGGCGATTTCTGGGGCCTCAAACGGATGCTCAACGACAGCCCGGATTGCCATCTGGAGATCGGCTTCGACGAGGATCTCTCGCACCTCATCTATGCCGGAGCGGACATGATGTTGGTGCCGAGCCGCTTCGAGCCCTGCGGCTTGACCCAGCTGATCGCCCTGCGCTACGGCACGGTGCCTGTGGTCCGGGAGGTCGGCGGGCTCGCCGATACCGTCTTCGACAAGGACTACTCGCACCGTCCGCTGCACGAGCGCAACGGCTATGTCTTCCGCGATTTCGACAACCCCGGCCTGGAGTCGGCGCTCGGACGCGCCATCGCCTGTTATCGGAACCACCCCGAGCATTTCCGGGAGTTGATGAAGAACGGCATGCGCAGCGACTATTCCTGGAACACGCCCGGCCAAGACTACCTCAACATCTACGACTATATCCGCGAAGGCTGAGGGGCCGCACGACGGCCTCGACCCAGCCCCCAATCCGCCGCGCCGAGGCGCGGCAAGGAGCGCATCGGCTCGATGAAGATCTACAATCTGTTTCCCCGGCTCGCCGGACATTTCAAGGACTGGACGCCCCACCTCAAGCGGGCCGCCGGTATGGGTTTCGACTGGATCTTCGTCAACCCGATCCAGGTTCTCGGCCAGTCCCGCTCCCTCTACTCGATCGCGGATCATTTCGCGATCAACGCCACCTTCGTCGGCCCGGATACGGGTCGGACCCCGGAGGAGCAGGTTCGCGCCATGGTCTCGGAGGCCGATCGGCTCGGTCTCGGCATGATGATCGATCTCGTGATCAACCATTGCGCCAAGGACTCGCGGTTGGTGCAGGAGCACCCGGATTGGTTCGTCCGCGACGGCGACGCCGTCGCAAGCGCCTTTTGTGTCGAGTCCGACGGGAATCGCGTCGTTTGGCACGACCTGGCGCAATTCGATCACCGCGGCTCGCCCGATCGCGCAGGACTCCTGGCCTATTGCATCAAGATGGTCGAGTACCTGATCGATCTCGGATTTCGCGGCTTCCGCTGCGACGCGGCCTACCAGATTCCCAAACCGGTCTGGGAGCATCTGATCGCGCACATCCGCAAGGCGCATCCGGATGTCGTCTTCGTCGCCGAGACACTGGGATGCTCGCCCGAGCAAACGCGCGACACGGCCGCCGCCGGGTTCGACGCCATCTTCAACAGCTCCAAATGGTGGGACTTCGAGGGCGGCTGGCTGCTGGAGCAATACGAGCAGACGCGCCGGCTGGTCCCCTCGATCAGCTTCCCGGAGAGCCACGATACCGAGCGGCTCTTCCAAGAATCCGGCGACAACCCCGACGCCATGAAGCAGCGCTATCTGTTCGCCGCACTCTTCTCGGCGGGCGTCATGATCCCGATCGGTTTCGAGTTCGGTTTCAGACGCCGGCTCGACGTCGTCAACACCCGCCCCGAGGACTGGGAAGCCGCGAACCTCGATCTCAGCGACTTCATCGCCGAGGTCAACCGCATCAAGGACCGTTTCCCGGTGTTCGGGCAGGAAGGGCCGATCGAGCGTCTCCATCATCCGAATCCGGTCATCCTCCTGCTGCGTAAAGGGTCCGATACGGGTCGTGACACGGCACTGCTCGCCTTGAACAAGGATGCCCGGAATCACCAGCACCTGCGGATCGACGACATCTGTCAGGTCGCCCGAACCGCCGACCCCATGCTGGATGTCTCGCCCGAGTCACCCATGGACCGACTGCCGACACCCTTCGAACTCGACCTCGGCCCGGGCATGGGACGCGTGTGGGTGACCCCGGCGGTGCGCTCCGACGGCGAATCCGGCAGCGCAGAGCGCCCGAACGAAGACCGGACGCGGGCGGCCTAAACCGTCTCCGGAGCGAGATGCTCACTTTCGCGTGAGTTCGACGTTGGGTGCATCCATGGTCCTTAGCGGGGGCGCGGTTGAAAACCCCTCGCGCGCTTGGTCTACTCTGTTGAGAACATAAACAAGAACCGTTACCATTCGCTCAGAATCACTTGTGACGAGCCGGCACTGGGTCGACTCGATCGAACACCGACAAGGAACACTGAGCATGAGCGATCACGGCAACGGTCAACAGGGACACACGTCGGCGGCCGGTCAGCCGGCGGCGGACGCACCGCGGCAAGGCGCAGCGGAACCGCAGAAGGGTGCGGCCGCAGCGGGTTTCGCCCTCGGCGCGGCCGACTGTCCTCCGGCCCAGACTCAAGGCGCGAACACCCCACCTCCGAACGGCCCTCACGCCGGCACCGCCGGCCCCGGGATGCCGGGCGGCTATCCCGGCCCGGGCGCCGACTACGGCCAACCCGGCTTTGGCGCAGCCCCGCCTTATCAGGCGATGTATCCCGGCATGCCCCCGGGCATGCATCCGGCAGCGGCATCGCACCCGGCCGGCTACGGCCTCCCGCCGGGCATCGACCCCTATTGGGCGGCCTATCATGCCCAAGTCCAAGCCCAAGCCGGCTATGCAGCGCCGCCGCCCTATGCCGGGATGCCGCAGCCCGGCATGCCTCACCCCGGCTACGCCCCGGGCTTCGGTGCCATGCCCGCTCAGCCGACCGTCGCCGGCAATGGTCACGGTCACGGCCAGCGAGGCCCCGGAATGTCCGAACTCGTCGACGAGATCGCCAATGGAGGCAATGGTTTGTCGAGCCTATCCAAGATGCTCAACCTGGAGGATTCGGAATTTTGGAAAGGGGCACTTCTAGGTGCCGCCGCCGTGCTCGTGTTGACGAACGAATCCGTCCAAAGCGCCCTGTTCAAGACGGGCGCCAAGGCGAAGTCTGCGGTCAAGACGGGTGTCGATCGGGCCAAGGACGGTCCTCGGCGACCGCGACCGTCAGACCCATCGGAGACGTCGGATGTCTGATACCTATCTCGTTCAGACGCCGGCTCAACCCGGGATCCCGCCCGGCGGGACCGACTGCGCGACGCTGGTCCGGCTCGCCACCCTGGGCGCGGTCGTCGGAGGCAGCCTCGCCGCCGCCGCAAACCTGCAACGCGTCCAGTCCGGTGAGGTCACCGCGGCTGCCGCGTTCGGCGAGACCGGTAAGACGGCCGTGACCGCGGCCGTCGCCACCGCTATCGGCGGAGCGGCTGCATCCGGCATCGCCGAGCAAGGGTTGTTGCGCCTCGGCGTGATGTTTGCCGCGGGCACGCTGGCGCTTTACGGCCTGCAACGATGGGCAGACGCCAGGACGGATCCCGATGAGTGATCAGCGCCAGCGTCAACGCCACGGGGTTCACAAGCATCTGGTCGAAGGGATCGGAGGTCTCCTCGCCGGTGCAGCACTCGTCTTGCTTGCCCGATCCATCCTCAAGGCTCGAGCAAGACCCGAGACCCCGGACACCCAATCCTCACCGGCTGTCGCACCGACACAGGACCAGGCGTAAGGCCCCGGAAGCACCCGTGAGTCTAGTCCCTTACCATTATCGACCGATCAGCGACAACGTTGACGGCACATCTACACGGAGACGGATCGGCATGAGCAGCTCTTATCACCCCTCCTATGGTTACCCGATGGCACCCGGCATGGGCGCAACTGCGGCGCAGGGTCAGGCGGCCGGTCAGACAGCGGCCGGCGGACAAGGTCCGCAAATGGTCGGCGCGCCCGTTTACGGGTCGACCAACACCGGCGCAGGCTATGGGCAAGGTTACGGGGCAGTGCAGGCGGGGTACGGCTACCCCCAGCAGCAAAGCTCCTTCTTGAACTTCGGCAATGATCGCTTCCTGAAGGGCTTGCTGATCGGCGCTGCCGCGACCTATCTGCTGACCAACGAGAGCGTGCAGCGCACCGCAATCAAAGGGGTTGTGCAGGTGTGGTCGGCGCTGCAGAGCGGAATCGAAGAAGCCAAGGAGCGCTTCCATGACGCAGAGGCGGAGCTGCATCACGCGGCTCAATCCAAGACCGATGCCGGTAAAGATGCCGGCTAGAACGCCTCCTCGCGCGATGGACTTCGACTCACCCGCCTTTGACCTGAGCTACCGGATCGTCCACGAGATCCCGGGGCGTTTGCGTTTGCGTATCCCCGCACTCGGCGGACCGGGCGTCGAGCCCGAAGACTTGGAAGACTGGATGGACCCGCTCGGCGTGGTGACCGCAGCGCGCGCCAATCGCAGTGCGCGTACGCTGGTCGTCGCGTATCGGGAGTCCATCGGGGCGCGCGAGACCGTCCTGCAGCGGCTTGAGTCCTACACCCCGACGCAGGAACCGAGACTCGCGGCCGGCAGATCGCGCGAGGCCGAGATCGCGCCGATGGTCACCAATCTGGCGACCATCGCCCTCCTGCCTTTCCTCAGTCGCCCGCTCCAGATCGCTCTCACGGCGGCCAACGTGGCCTCGACCCTTGGGACCGGCGCCGAAACGCTGGTCCGCAAGGGCATCAAGGTGGAGGTGCTGGACGCCCTCGCGATCGGCCTCTCGGCGGCCAGAGGCGAGCTCTACACGGCAAACATCACCGATTTCCTGCTCTCGCTGGGCAACTTTCTGGAGCGGCGTACCGAGCGGCAGTCCGACCGACTGCTGCGAAAACTGCTCCGACCGGAGCCCGCGATGGCTTGGGTCGAGCGCGAGGGCGAGCTGATACAGGTACCGGGGGATCAAGTCATCGCCGGCGAGGTCGTCCAGGTCGGCCCCGGCGAGACCATTCCGGTCGACGGCCGGGTGGTCGGCGGCAGCGCACTGGTGAATCAAGCCGCGGTCACCGGGGAGGATGTCCCGGTCCGCAAAGAGGCGCCCTTGCGTGCGGTCTCCGGCTCGGTCCTGATCGAGGGTCGCCTGCACATCGAGGCTACCCAGGTCGGCGAGGAGACCACGACCGCACGCATTTCGCGTTTCATCCAGGAATCGCTCGACAAGCGCTCCGACACCCAGCGCGAGGCCGACCGGCTCGCCGATCAGCGGGTCTATCTGACGCTGGGTACAGGCGCGGCCGTCTATGGGTTGACCCGCAACCTGACCCGATTGCAGTCGGTCTTTCTGGTCGATTACTCCTGCGCCCTGAAGCTGGGCACGCCGGTGGCCTTCAAATCCGGGATGTATCAGGCGGCCGCTCACGGTGTGCTCATGAAGGGCGGCGAGGCGATCGAGCACCTCGCAGGTGTCGACACCATCGTCTTCGACAAGACCGGCACGCTGACCCACAGCGAGCTCGCGGTCACGGATGTCGTGGTGCTGAACGCACAGGCGAGCTGCACCGAGACTGCACTCCTCGCGCTCGTCGCCTCGGTCGAGGAGCATGCTTCGCATCCGGTGGCCAACGCTGTCGTGGAGGCGGCGCGCTCGCGCGATCTGCAGCATATCTCGCACGGCGAGGTCGATTACCTGGTCGCGCACGGTCTGTCCGCAGAGGTGCAGGGCAAGCAGATCCTGGTCGGCAGTCGTCACTATCTGGAAGAGCATCGCGGCATCGCGTTCGACGACCATGCCGAGGAAATCGCCCGGCTCGAAGAGGAAGGCAAGATCCTGCTCTTCGTCGGCAACGCGCACGGGCCAGTCGGGCTGATCGCCCTACGCGACACCTTGCGGGCGGAGACACGCGAGACGCTTGAGCGTCTGCGGACCCAAGGGATTCGTCGCCTGGTGATGATCACGGGCGACCGCCGCCAGAAGGCCGAAGCCCTCGCCCGCGAGCTGGGTCTCGACGCCTTCTACGCGGAGGTCGCACCGGAGGAGAAGGCCGATCTGATCACCCGTTTCCAGGCGGACGGCAGCCGGGTCGCCTTCGTCGGCGACGGTGTGAACGACGGCCCTGCACTGGTCGCCGCCGATGTCGGCATCGCCATGCCGCGCGGCGCGGACATCGCCCGCGCCACCGCCGACATCCTGCTGATGGACGACCGACTCGGCGCCGTGGCCGACGCCCGCGAGATCGCCACCAAGACCATGACCCTGATCCGCGGCAACTTCCGCGCGGCCATCGGGATCAACACCGGCATCCTGGCCGGCGCGATCGGCGGCGTCCTCTCGCCGGTCGCGAGCGCCCTCCTGCACAACGGCACCACCATCGGAATCCTTTTCAATGCGCTCAAGGGTGTGCGGCTCGAAGGGGAAACCGACGTGGCGGTGAGTGCCCGGCTCGAGCAGATCAAAGGCATCGCCAGTCATTGAACCGCGTCCGGCGGGATATGCGTTCTTGTTACTCGTACGCGATCTCGCGCGCATCTACGCGCGCCGGAGGGGACGCGGTTCAAGTGATGAATTTAAAGGCTTAAACCGCGCCAACTCCAAGACACATGTATTGCCCCGGAATACCGGCATCAGTCAACGTCCTCATCGGTGCTCCCGGCACGCTTTAGGCGGACCGGCGCACCGAAAAAGACCAGGACGGTCAGATCCTCCTCGACGTCGAAAAAGGTGTGGTCACAGGCTGCATGCACGTACATCAGCGTGCCTTCGCGGACCGCGTGCTCGCTCTCCCCGACCCGCAGTCGCCCGCGCCCCCCGAGCACCAGATAAAGCTCGTCCTCCTCGTGCGCGCTCGCCATGTCGCGCGATCCGACGGGGAGGTGGTAGACGGAGCAGCTGAGCGAAGGGGTGCGCAGAAACTCCTTGAGCGACAGGGTTCCCGGCTCGACGCGCGCCATCAGGTCTTCGAGCTGAAAGACCAACCAATCATCGTCGTTTTTCATCGTTCTCAATCTCACCTTCGAAGCTGATGTCATGGCCCGGCCAAGCGCTGCTGCCCCTGCTCAGGGCCGACCGCCGGAAGCGATCGGCGCGAGACGCCCGGTCGAGAACCTGTCTCGGGAAGCCGAAGACCCCGCAAGCATACCGGGAATGCGAAGGATTTGCATTTGCCTGAAACCGGTCATACCATGCGTGTGTCGTCATCTGGTCTTCCATCGCGAGGCATGCGTCCATGAGCCACTATATCCATCACGTCCCCGGCCGCCTACGGATCCGTTCCGGCTCGTTTCGTTGCGACCCGGTGAGCGCACGCTTGGCCGAAGGTGAGCTGCTCGCCACCGAGGGCGTCCGCGAGGTCCGCGTGAATCCGCGCGCGGGCAGCATCACCGTCCACTATGAGCCCGAACGCCTGACCCAGGTGCAGATCCTGGAGAGGCTCGAGCAGGTGGGCTGCCTCGGTGCCACCATCCGAACCGATACGGGGAAGACTCGCGTGCATGAGGCTTTCGGCAAGGCCCTCGTCGGCGCCGTCATGCAGAAGGCCGTCGAGCGCTCGGCCGTGCGACTGGTGAGCGTGCTGCTTTAAACCGCGTCCAGAGCGAAATGCGTAATTTTCATTTCGTATCCAGCGTCGGAGACTTCCTTGATCTTGGCGAGACGCGGTTTAGAATTTGAGCTTTTTAAACCGCGCCCGGTGCGGTATGCATAGTTTGTCGGATTGGCTTGGCCGCGCAGGATCCGATAATTGCCGGAGCCTGCGCAGCTTAAGATATTAAAAAATATACAATTCTAAACCGCGTCGCGGCTCTCCCGGAATTCAGGGAAAGCGCTAAAATATTTAAAAACATGACGTTGTAGTCATTTTGACCGAACACGTTGGTTGAAAATATCGCTGGACGCACCCCGTCCAAGCCATTTTTAAGCGGTTGTTTTTCATTGATCAGCGCGCGAAAACCCGATAACCGCACAGATCGAGGTACACCCTCTGGTAGAGCCGGCGCAGGTTGCTCAAGCCATAGCACCGCCGTTTTAATACTTTGATCTTGTTGTTGAGACCTTCGACGAAACCGCTCGTGTGTCGTTCGGTAAAATAATTGGTGATCTCGTCCCAATGACGGCGCAACGTTTTCAGGAAGGATTGAAAACACGTCATCTCGGCGTTCTTGACCCGTCGCATCCAGCCACTGAGTTTGCGCTTGGCCTGACCTTTGGACAGGGGCATGTCGTAGACCTCGGTGAGGGCTTGGCTGAGGGCATGAGCTTGCGCGAGTTGCGGGGAATAGGCGAACAACCGGGCGCGGATCCGCCGTTCCTCGGCGCTCAAGTCGGATTCGCGCTTGCGCAGGATCCAATGGACGTTCTTGAGCCCGCCGTACTCGGTTTTCGACAGGTCGCGCTTGAGCCGGCGCAGTTCTGTCTTGCGCAACGTCTCCACGGCGTCGCGATACAAACGCGCGACATGGAAGCGATCGGCGCAGATGGCGACGTGCGTGCCGAAGACGGCCTTGGCCGCACCGATGAAGCCGCTGTACAGGTCGGTGCACACGACGCGAACGGTGCGCCGCAAGGATTTTGGGATCGTGCGCAAAAACGCCTCGATGGTCGCGCGCTTACGGTCCTTGAGCACGGCGAGGATGCTCAGGGTGTCCTCGACCCTGGCGCTGACGATCACCACGAAATTGCCGTGGCCTTTGGTCAAGGCGATCTCGTCGAGCCCGAGCACGGGCAGCGCCGTGAGCGTCGTCCAGTCGATCTGGCTCGGGACGCACCGATCGAGAATACCGTCGAGGTGCTCCGGGGTGACGGCCTCCTTGTGCGCGACGTCTTCCAGGGTGCTGTTGATCAGGGCGCGCATCAGGCTGTGTTCGAACGCACGGGTGAAGCCGCTGCGCGGGTCGTACCAGTCCACCCGTTGGGTGGTGGTGGGATGATCCCGGCAATCGGGGCAGCGATACCGTTTGGGACGAATGAGAATTTCGGTGCGATGCTCGAAGATCGACAGATGGCGCAACCGCCGTTCTTCACCGAGTCCATGCGGCTCAGTGATGCGTCGGCCGCAGCTCCGGCACTGCGTGCCCTCCTCGGTGCTGTGCACATGAATTTCCAGCACAGCGGCGTCCGTGATCTCGACGCGGTCGATGGCGATCTGCGGCAGTCCGAGCAGGCGCAGGAGTTGGCTCTGGTCAATCATCGGTTTTCCATTGAGTTAAAAGCGTTCGAATGGAAGTTTACCAAGATTGGCTGCGTAGAACACTGATTTTACTAAACTTGGCGTTCCCTGAGATCCGGGAGAGCCCGCGTCGCCGCTAAGGGCCGTGGATGCACCGAACGTCGAACTCACGCGAAAATGAACATCTCGCTCTAGGCGCGGTTTAAATCAACCGATATGCGTTGATATCGGCCGCATAGGACAACCGATCCTCCGCCCGCCCGCCTTCGAAGGCATCGCTGAACACGGCCTTGAGCGCCGGGTTACGCGCTACCGGCTCGCCCGCGAAGTAACCGTGCGCATTGCCCACGCCATCGGCACGGGTGATATCGATATAGCGTGCATTCGCCGCAAACAGGTTCTTGAGGTAATGGCCGAGCCGCGCCCGCTGCGCATCACCCGGCTTGCGACGCGACCAGGCAAGGGCAGAGTCGTTCTCATTGATGACGATATAGAGACGATTGCGGGCCTGGATGCGCTGAACCCAGGTCTCGTGTGCCGCATTGTTCGTATCGGCAGCCACCAGCGAGACATTGTCGAAAATCAATCGTGCGGCGGCTGCAGCAGTGGGTTGCAGGGCGTATTTCAGAACATAGCTGCCCATGCTGTGGCACATCAAATTGAGCGTCACCTTGCAATCCTCGGCCAACAATTGGGTGAAGCGCGCATGAACCGCCTCCCGATTGCCGCGATCGCCGTCTTCCGCCATCGCCTGTTGCCACAAGGCATCACGACGTGCCTCGGTCAGCTTTTCATGGTAGAGCTGCACCTTCTCGAAGAAGCGGTTCAACGCGTCCATCGAGACCCGCGCATCCTGCTTGTCGTCGAGGTAGGCCGCCGTCCCGCTGACCGGTCCACCGCCGTTCGCCGGCCAACTGAAGGGCAGAACAAGAACATCGTAGAGCGCCTCGAGCGTCTCGGCCGTGCTCAGCACGTCCTTCATGTCGTTGTTGTAACCGTGGACAAAGACCAGCAGATGACGCTTCTCGCGTGCCGCCTGCTCCATGAGATCGCAGGCGACCCGCAGGCTCGCGTACCAATCCGCCCGCTCGTCGATGTCGAGCGCGTGTCGTCGCTTCAGCTCCCGCACCTCGGCCTGCGTCAGCTTGTCGGTGAGCAGCTCGGTGGCGTAGTGAGAACCCTGCTTGGTGACCTTGACGAGCCGCAGCTCATTGGGGCCGACCGTGTTCGGCGTATTGCCGAAGACATCCAAACCTTCCTTGCGAGCGTTGACCTTGCGGTTGGTGACGACGTACATGGCATCTCCTCCGGGTCGGTTTGCACCTCGATCGTACACTGTAGGATAGGATCGACCAGGAAACCGACTCTTTCAAGGATGGGATCGCGCGGTCGACGCCGATGATGCTGCAGGCCGTCGGCGAAATATTAGCTCCGATCTGCCGTACCGAGGCGTCACCTACGCCCGCGGGTGCTCCCTCCGGTTAGCGAACCCATGATCCCGCGCACCAACTGTCGACCGATCTGGCTGCCGAGCGAGCGCATGGCGCTGGTCGCGAAGGCCTCGACCGGGGTCTGGCGTGTGCTCGCGCGTCGGGCGGGGGCCTTGCCGGTCGATGATGTCTGGACGGTCTTGCCGCCGCGGCCGAGATACTCGGACAGATCCGGGATATCGGGCGCGGCCGAGGCCGCGGCGGCCTGCTCGGCACGTTGCTCCAGGATCTCGTAGGCGGAGACGCGGTCGATCGTGACGTCGTAGACGCCCTTCACCAGCGACTGATCCATGACGGCCTTGCGAACCCCGGGCGCGATGGGGCCGAGATGGCTTCCGGGCGGCGCGACATTCACCCGCTGGACGATCCCGGGAATCCCCTGCTCGTCGAGGGTCGAGACGAGCGCCTCGCCGACGCCGAGTGCGGTGATGGTGGCCTCGGTATTCAGCGCCGGATTTTGCCGGAAGGTCTCCGCGGCAACCCGCACCGCGCGCTGGTCGCGCGGCGTGAAGGCGCGCAAGGCGTGCTGGATACGGTTGCCGAGCTGCCCGAGAACCGTCTCCGGGACATCCATCGGATTCTGTGTCACGAAATAGACCCCGACACCCTTGGAGCGGATCAGCCGCACGACCTGCTCGATCTTGTCCAAGAGGACCTTCGGTGCGTCCTTGAAGAGCAGATGCGCCTCGTCGAAGAAGAAGACCAGCTTGGGCTTGTCCTGGTCACCCGCCTCGGGCAGCTCCTCGAACAGCTCGGAGAGGAGCCAGAGCAGGAAGGTGGAGTAGATCGCCGGGGAGTGGATCAGCGTGTCCGCGGCCAGGATGTTGATGTAGCCGTGACCCTGCTCGTCGGTCTGCATCATGTCCTGCAACGCGAGCGCGGGCTCGCCGAAGAGGAGATCTCCGCCCTGCTTCTCGATGACCAGCAGGCGGCGCTGGATTGCGCCCACGCTCGCCGAGGAGACGTTGCCGTAACGGGTCTGGAGCTCCGCGGCGTTCTCGGCCACATGCGCCAACAGTGCCCGCAGATCCTTCAGATCGAGGAGCAGCCAGCCGTTCTCGTCGGCGACATGGAAGACGATATTGATGACGCCTTCCTGTACCTCGTTGAGATTGAGCAAACGCGACAGGAGCAGAGGCCCCATCTCGGTCAAGGTGGTGCGGACGGGGTGACCCTGCTCACCCTGGATGTCCCAGAACATCACCGGATTGCCCGCAAAGACGAAACCTTCCTCCTGCTCCAGACCCATCTCGGCAACACGCTCGGCGACACGCCGATTTCCGCCGCCGGGCTGGCTGATACCCGCAAGATCGCCCTTGATGTCGGCAAGGAATACGGGCACGCCGATGCGACTGAATTGCTCGGCGAGCCGCTGCAGGGTCACCGTCTTACCCGTACCCGTCGCACCCGCGACCAGACCGTGACGGTTGGCCATGCGCGAGAGAATCGAGACCGGCTCGGGCCCTTTGCCGACGAGGATGGACTGGGTCATGAGAAGCACTCCGTTTTTGGCGAATAGCGGCCGCCGCTCAGTCCGGCTCGGCGAGCGAGTCGATGTCGATCTCCCAACGGTCGAGCATTTGGCGGTAGATCACGAGCTCGGCATCGGAGAAGAATCCATCCGAGCGCGCCAGCAGCAGGAGTATCCGCGCCAAGGTTCGACGCGCGACGCGGTCCGTGACCGGCGCCAATATGGTATCGACCCAATCCGGGTCGGCGAGCCCGATGAAGCGTGCCGTGCCTGCATGGGCGATGAGATCGTCGCAGTAACCATCGAAGATCCTGGCGAAGTCATCGCGATCGACGCCGAAGCGCTCGAACACGCCGAGCTGCTCGAGCATCTCCATCTCCTCGTCCTTCACCTCGCCATCGCTGACGATGAAGAGTGAGATGACGCGCAGCATAGCCTCGGCGCTGTTGTTCGCGTAGGGGGTGGTCTCGGGCATCCTCGTCTCGGCTCCTCGGTGATTTCGTTGTCGTGGCGGTCGAGCGATGATCGCACAAACCCGAGCAGACCGCCGCGCCCGGGGCCGGAGCCATGTCGGGCGTCGGGTTTGCGTTTCCGAGAGCAGAGGCTCCAAAATGATGCAGGCTCCGGGTGTGCTGTTCGCGCGACCCGGATCGGACGTTCCGATCGACATCTACGGACACGACAGACATGTTCTTCCCGGTCGACGACACAACCCGCCGCAAGGCCAGGACGCCGCATGAGCTGGCGATGGTCAACCTGATCGTCTTCAACCTCCTGATCGGGGTGGCACTGCTCGCGGGTTCGATGGCGGAGCCGGATTCGATGATCGGGCGCTACAAGTGGCTGGCGGTCTCGATCCCGCTCGCCCTGTCTTTGGTGCTGATCGGCGTGACCTGGATGAAGTCCCGGCGACCCGGCAAGGACGCGAGCTGGTTTGCCGCAACGCATTGGCGGTTGGCTGCAAGTCGCTATCGGCTGATCCTGATCGCGTACCTTGTGTGCGCCGCGATCCTGAGCCTCGCCCTGCTCGGCAAGCCGGACGAGACCGAGATCGCGGAGCAGCTCAAGACCCTGCCCCCGGCGATGCAGGAGATGGAGCGGCACAAGATCGAGTCGCAGGACATGGCCAGCGCCATCTGGGCGCGCATCGGCGTGGTTCCGCTGTTGCTTGCGGTGATGGTCACCGTCATGCTTGAGTCCGGCGCGCTCTACCAAGCCGGACGCGGAGAGCTGCCCGATGCGTTGGTCGCGCGACGTCCTCCCCCGGACGGGGTCATCGGGAGCGAAACCGAGCCGCCGGTCGCATAATTCGCGGCCCCTGGCCTTTTTTTCCGACGATCACTCGCAACGTTCCACACCACGACAGGAATTGACCATGTCAAAACCATCCATCTATCTCACCACGGTACTCTTAGCTGCTATGACGACACCCGCTCTTGCTGACAACCCCAAGGTCGCGTTGGACGTGACGATCGGTGGCGAGCCCGCCGGCACCATCACGATCGAGCTGTTCGCCGACGTGGTCCCGAAGACGGCCGAAAACTTCCGCGCACTCTGCACCGGCGAGAAGGGCATGGGCAAGAGCGGCAAGCCGCTCGCCTATGCCGGAAGTCCTTTCCATCGCATCATCCCGGGCTTCATGATTCAGGGCGGCGACTTTACCCGCGGCAACGGCACCGGCGGCGAGTCCATCTACGGGGAGAAGTTCGCCGACGAGAACTTCGAGCTGAAGCACACCGAGGCCGGCATGCTCTCGATGGCGAACGCCGGCCCCAACACCAACGGTTCGCAGTTCTTCATCACGGTCGACGCGACACCCTGGCTGGACGGCAAGCATGTGGTGTTCGGCAAGGTCGTCGAGGGCATGGATGTCGTCAAGGCGATGGAGGCTCAAGGCTCGCGCTCCGGCGGAACCAAGACCGAGGTCGTCCTCGCCGATTGCCGCGCACTCTGACATCGACAGGACCCTCGACCCGCTTCGGGTCGAGGACCGCACCATTTCGGGGCCGCCTCAGGCCCCGAGCCGCTGCCTGACCGACCGAACCGTCCGCATGGCAATGAGCCTGGCTGACGCGCAAGACCCGGTCGCGATCCGATTGATCCCGAAGCACAACTCCGATGGCGACACCGTCGCTCGGGATTGAATTTCCCGATGAATGGACTCAAGGTTTCCGAAAGATGACAGGCGTTGTAGGATTTTGGTGCAGTCTTTGCCTCAGGATCCGCGACTTCGACCGTTTTCACCCAGAAGCACCGAGGATCCAGCCATGTACGACACCGATCTCGATCGAGACTATCGTGATGCCCGACCCCGTTCGACGGGGCGTCTCCGCCCGGACTGCCGGCCGGAGCCTGAGCTACGGATGCAGACGTGGGCCGAGTTGCAGTGGGAAACCGAGCAGCAAAAACGGTTCGGCCCCTATGCGCGACAGATCGAGGCCGACGTCCTGCGCAGTCTCGGCTGACCCGCGCCCGGCGGGACATGCAACGTATCCCGCCGAGTTAAAACCGCGCCCCACGCAGTATGCGACGTTTTTGGGTGGGATCGGCCCCGGCAGATTTGACGACCGCGGGAGCGGGCACGGGTCAGATCGTCAGATAATGACGCTGCACCCGCACGCTAGATCAACGACGACGGGCGAAACGAGACGGCGCGCTTGACCCTGGCAAACGTGCAGCACCAAAAGGGTCTGTGGGTCGAACACCAGCACATCCTTGACGCCCTGAGAGAGATAAAAAGGCGGGCCGATCTCCAGGTCTTTCGCCTCGTATCCCTTGCTCACGACCTCGACGACCGCCTCGGGCACCATCGTCAAGACGCTGTCCTGCTCCGCCTCGCTGGGCTCACGACAGAAGATGGAGATGTCGGGTCGCTTCAACCCGTTCGGGAACTGGATGTAAACATCCAGCGCGTGAACGCAGTCGCAATCACCGCACTCCAACCGTCCGATCGAAGCGGCGATCCGCTCGACATGCTTCTGATGCCGATACAACGGCTGCGCCTCCCAGATCGCCAGCCCATTGACGACCTCCAGCCGCACCCCGAGCTCATCCGACCGCAGCACAAGCTGTTGCAGATCCATCGATACCCCCCAAGCATTCCCGCATTAAACCGCGCCCGGTGCGGTATGCGATGTTTTTGGATGGGATCGGCCCCGGCGGATTTGACGACCGCCGGAGACAGCGCGGTTTAAACAACACCCGAACATCGCACGCCTCACCCAAGCATTCGACACCCTCGAATCGCGTCCGCTCCAAACGCCTGTTGATCCAAACCAGACTGGATCCATGCGAAAACCCCGCAGAGCACTCGTAGACGCGATTTGAGCAGCATAACGACGGGCTATCAAACCATTTCAATCGCTTGCCTCTGCAGATCGACAAGGTTATCTCGGCGAATCCCGATATTCGGGCGGCCTCGCGCCTCGCATGTTTTCGGAATCCCCGGCATCGCGTTGTCCCGATCGGCGTAAAATGACACACGGACTTCTCCGATAATGCGGAAAACCCGCGGGGAGCACTCGCTAGGTCGATGTGCCGGATCTGGCCAGCTGGAGGCGCGAGCGCATGCTCAACCATCCCCGTCCATCGCATCGAAGTCGTGCCGGATTGGATCTGCGAGGTCCTATCCCCGTCCACCGAAAGCAAGGACAGAAACCTCAAGATGCCGATCTACGCGGGGTTCGGCGTGTCCTACGCCTGGTTGGTCGATCCCTTGGCACACACCTTGGAAGCCTACGCCCTGGAAGACGGAGCCTGGAGAAAGATCAGCCGTTTTGCCGGTGCTGACTCGGTCTCGGTCGCACCCTTCGATGCGGTGGCCATCAACCTCAGCGATCTCTGGGCGCCAACCGCATAGAAGAAAAGACCGACGCGACCGGCCGTACCACGCTTATGCGGAGACACGGCAAACCCGGCCCCGTTTGCATCGGAACGCGGCTGGCGTAAACTCTCGCCTCTTACCATGCAAGAGCCAGAACACACGATGTCGACCGTGACCGTATCGGACAAGGGCCAGGTGGTCATCCCCGCCGCGATCCGCCAGCGGCTCGGAATCGCACCCGGCAGCAAACTGGATTTCGAGCTCGAAGGCGACAGCATCCGGGTCCGGATTCTCCGCACCATCAAGCAGACGCGACCCGAGGACGGCTTCGGGCTGCTGAGGTGCGACCGGCCCGGAGTGCGCGACCTGTCGGACTTCGATGTGGCGACCGCGATGCGGGACGAGCGCGATGATCGCTCTTGATACGAACATCCTGGCCCGCTTCTATGTCGATGACCCCGGCGACCCGGAGGCGGCCAAACAACGCCCGATCGCCTACGAAGTTTTCACCACGAGCCTCAGCCTCTTCGTCCCGCTCACCGTCGTTTTGGAACTCGAATGGGTGCTGCGCGCCTTCTACCGCTTCGACACGGCACAGGTGATTCAGGTCATAACGCACCTGCTGGGGCTGCCGAACGTCAACGTGGAGGAGGTCGACCGGATCGCGGCCGCGCTGGAGCTTCTCGAACAGGGTCTGGATTTCGCCGATGCGCTGCATCTTGCCGGCAGCCGTCACTGCGAGGCGCTCTATACCTTTGATGACCGTCGGTTTGCGCGACGCGCGCAACGCTTGGGCGTGGGCACTCAAATTGTGGTTCCCGGCTCCGAGCCGTCTTCAAGGGTGCCGTGAACGGAACCCGTGAGGAATGCGAGGGGCATGCCGAAGACAGCCGTCTCGGCCGACGACCCGACAGCATGATGCAAACAGGAGCCTCGATGGCCAGTCAGGATTCGAACAACAACGACCTCGCCTATGCCGACACCCTGTGGAAGTCGGCCGACGCGCTGCGCGGTCAGGTGGACGCGGCCGAGTACAAGCATGTCGTGCTGGGCCTGCTGTTCCTGAAGTACATCTCAGATGCGTTCGCCGCCCGGCGCGAGGGGCTCGCGGCCGAGCTCGAAGCGGACGGCATCACCGGCGCCCAAATGGAAAGCCTGCTGGAGAGTCGCGACGAGTACACCGCCGAGCGCGTCTTCTGGGTGCCGCCCGAGGCACGTTGGCAGAACCTGCAGAACCAGGCCATCCGCCCCGACATCGCCACACTGATCGACGACGCCATCCTCGCCGTCGAGCGCGACAACCCGAATCTCAAGGGCAAGCTGCCGCGCGACTACGCCCGCCGCAGCATCGCGCCCGAAAAGCTCAAGGGCCTGATAGACCTGATCGCCGACATCGGCTTCAAAGGCGATCGCGCCAAGGCCCGCGACAGTCTCGGCCGTGTCTACGAATACTTCCTCGGCAAATTCGCCCAGGCCGAGGGCAAGCTCGGCGGCGAGTTCTTCACGCCGCGCTGCATCGTGCGGCTGCTGGTCGAGATGCTCGAGCCCTACGAGGGCCGCGTCTACGACCCCTGCTGCGGCTCCGCGGGCATGTTCGTGCAGTCCGAGCGCTTCGTCGAGGCCCACGGCGGCCAGACCACCGACATCTCCATCTTCGGCCAGGAGTCCAACCCCACCACTTGGCGACTGGCGCACATGAACCTCGCCATCCGCGGCATCGAGGCCAACCTGGGCTCTCAGCCCGCGGACACCTTCCTGCGCGACCTGCACCCGGATCTGAAGGCCGACTACATCCTCGCCAATCCGCCGTTCAACATCTCCGATTGGTCCGGCAAGCTGCTGGAGAAAGACGTGCGCTGGCGCTACGGCACGCCGCCCGCAGGCAATGCCAACTATGCCTGGATTCAGCACTTCATTCACCACCTGGCGCCGCCGAACGGTCATGGCGGCGGGGTCGCCGGCTTCGTCATGGCCAACGGCTCGCTCTCGTCCGGCTCCGGCGGCGAGGGCGAGATCCGCCAACGCATCGTCGAGGCCGACCTGGTGGACGCCATCGTCGCACTGCCGGCCCAGCTCTTCCTCACCACCGGCATCCCCGCCTGCCTCTGGTTTCTGACCCGCGACAAGACCGGCCGCAACCTCAAGCATGGCGGCCCCAATCGAAAGGAGGGACGCCGCGGCGAGACGCTCTTCATCGACGCCCGCAAGCTCGGCACCCTGCAGACCCGAACCCTGCGGGTGCTCACCGGCGGCGACGGCGGCGAGACCCTGCTCTCCGACGGGCTCGGCGACCCGCGCCCGGACTCCGACATCGGCCGCATCGTCTACGCCTTCGGCCAATGGCGCGGCGAGCCCGCGCCCGCATGGTGGGACGCCGCCGAGCACGGCGACTGGACCTACCGCGACATCCCCGGCTTCTGCAAGGCGGAGACCATCGACGCCATCCGCAAGCACGGCTTCGTGCTGACACCCGGCCGCTACGTCGGTGCCGAAGAGCAGGAAGAAGACAGCGAGCCGTTCGAGGAAAAATACCCGCGCCTGCTGGCGGAGTTGGAGGCGTGCTTCGTGGAGGGTGAGCGGTTGATGGGCGTCGTGCGCGAGCGGCTGAAGGGGGTAGGTCGTGGCTGATCGGTCGACCGCGCGCCAACCGGAGCGAATGCCATGCGCTACCTGAATCTCGACCATCTGCGTCGCTGCATCGAGACGCTGCAGCAGTCGTTGCAGCTGTATCAAGGCGCCGAGCCCGACAGCATCGAGCAGGAGGTGTTTCGCAACGCCATCGTCAAAGGATATGAGCTGACGCAGGAAATCGCTTTCAAACTTCTCAAGAAGGCCCTGAAGGCGTTCGGCCACGGCGCCCGGAAACTCGAATCCACGCCCATTAAGGACATTCTGCGCCTCGCCGCCCTACATGACCTGCTGACCCTCGAGGAGGTCGAGCGCTGGTTTAAGTATCGCGACAATCGCAACGACACCGCCCACGACTATGGCGAGGCCTTTGCGCGGGAGACACTGACGCTGATGCCCGCTTTCCTGGAGGATGTCTCGCGGCTGGCGGATCGGTTGGACGCCAAGCTCGGCAAGGATGCGACATGAATAGCGACACCGCCCGTCCGGCACTGCACCTGCCCGCGCGTTACCTGGCGATCGTCCAGGACATCCTGCGCCGTTACCTGCCGCACGCCGAGGTCTGGGCCTACGGCAGCCGCGTCAACGGCGACCATTACGACGCCAGCGATCTGGATCTCGTCGTGCGTCAGCCCGACGACCTGAGCCGCCGACAGCCGGACCTTGACGAGGTCGCAGGCGCCTTCTCCGACAGCGACCTGCCGATCCTGGTGCAGATCGTCGATTGGGCGCGCATCCCGGCCGCCTTTCGCGAGGAGATCGAGGCCGAGTATGTGGTTCTGCAGTCGACCGATGGTGGCCCTATCGCGCTTCCGCGCGAGGAGGCTGACGCGGGCGTGAATTCCGACGGTGCCGACGGACTCCCAAGCTCTGCCTGGGAATCCGGTCAAGGAAGCTCTGCTTCCCGTGCGGAGGTCCCGAAGCAGAGCTTGGGAACGAAGAAAATCCACGTCGGAGATTTATTGAACGAAACCGGCGGCGATATCCAAACCGGTCCATTTGGCACGAAGCTGAAGGCGGCACAATACACGCCTGACGGTGTTCCCGTGATCTCGGTAGGCGAGGTGGGTTATGGTCGATTACGAACTCACCCAAAAACACCCAGAGTCAATGAAACTATCACTCGCAGTATGCCTGAATATTTGCTGGAGCCAGGGGATATCGTCTTTGGCAGAAAAGGCGCCGTGGATCGCAGCGCGCTGGTACTTGAAGATCAGCGAGGTTGGTTTCTGGGATCGGATGGCATTCGTCTTCGGCTGCCGTCGTCCTGCGACGCAGGATTCATATCATATCAATTACAGGCACACACACACCGAGAGTGGATGATCCGACATGCAGCCGGCACCACGATGGCTTCGCTAAACGAATCAATAATTCGGCGTATCCCAATTCTCTTGCCATCCTTGAGCGCTCAACGCGCCATCGCCGGCGTCCTCGGCGCGCTCGACGACAAGATCGAACAGAACCGGCGGACGGCCCAGGCGCTGGAGCGGCTGGCGCGGGCGATCTTCCGCGCCTGGTTCGTGGACTTCGAGCCGGTGAAGGCCAAGGCCGCGGGCGCGACCTCGTTCCCGTCGATGCCACAGCCCGTCTTCGACGCGCTGCCTCCCCGCTTCGTCGATTCCGAGATTGGTCCCGTGCCGGAAGGGTGGGACTTGGGCATGCTCGCTGACTACTGCAAAATCAATGACCGAACGATCAGGAAAGGCGAGATTAGCGGCGAGATCGAGTATATCGATATTGCTTCGGTGACGGTTGGACGCCTCGATTGCATACAACGGCTTGTCTTTGACGAAGCGCCGAGCCGCGCTCGTCGTCGTGTTCGCCACGGGGACACGATCTGGTCTTGCGTGCGCCCAAACCGACGGTCCTTTCTGTTCATTCACTCGCCGATGGACAACTGTATCGTCAGTACCGGGTTTGCGGTGCTTTCGCCCATCAACTTTGGCCCGTCCTACCTATACCAATTGGTAACACGGCCTGAGTTTGTGGAATATCTGATCGGCAACGCGGACGGCAGCGCATATCCAGCCGTTCGACCAGAACACTTCGCCACTGCGAGAGCCTTAGTCCCAACACCCAATGCACTTGAGGCTTTTGAGTCGTTTACCATGCCGGGGCGAGACTTGATAGCTTCATTGGAACGCGAATCCCGCAAACTCTCCGAGTTCCGTGACTACCTCCTACCCAAACTCCTCTCAGGAACGGTCCGGATAAACGACGCCGAACGTTTGCTGGAGGCCGCGCAATGAATACAGCCAGCGACAGATCGAGTACCCCGGCGCGTATCGAGTATCTGAAGGTGCAGAACTTCCGTGCGCTGCGCGAGGTGGAGTTTAAGGAGCTGACCCCGCTGACGGTACTGCTCGGTCCCAACGGCAGCGGCAAGTCCACGGTGTTCGACGTCTTCGCCTTCCTGTCCGAGTGCTTCGAGTTGGGCCTGCGCCGTGCCTGGGACAAACGCGGGCGGGCGAAGGAGCTGAAGACGCGCGGTGGTGATGGGCCGGTGGTCATCGAGGTCAAGTACAAGGAGTCCGGCTATCCGCTGATCACCTATCACTTGGCCGTGGACGAGCGTAATGGTGGCCCGGTGGTGGTGGAGGAGTGGCTGCAATGGCGACGTGGTCAGCGCGGGAAGCCCTTTCGCTTCCTGGACTATCGCGAGGGACAGGGCCGCGCCGCGAGCGGCGATGCGCCGGACGAGAACGACCGGCGCATCGAGATCCCGCTGAAGTCTCCTGACCTGTTGGCTGTAAACGCGCTTGGGCAATTCGCCGAGCATCCGCGTGCGGCGGCCCTGCGGGACTTCATCACCGGCTGGTATGTGTCCTATCTGTCCGCCGACTGCGCGCGTGGCCAGCCCGAAGCGGGACCGCAGGAGCGCCTGTCCCGAACCGGCGACAATCTGGCCAACGTGATTCAGTACTTGGCAGAGCGCCACGGCGACCGGCTGGAGCGCATCTTCGAGGTGTTGCGCCGGCGGGTGCCGCGCATCGAGCGGGTGCTGGCCGATACCATGCCGGATGGTCGGCTATTACTGCAGATCAAGGATGCGCCGTTCAGCCACCCGGTCCTGGCTCGTTTCGCGTCGGACGGAACGCTGAAGATGCTGGCCTATCTGGTATTGCTTTACGACCCCAGCCCACCGCCGTTCATCGGCATCGAGGAGCCGGAGAACTTCCTGCATCCCCGGTTGCTGCCGGAGCTGGCCGAGGAGTGTCGCGCGGCCACGGCAGCCACGCAGCTTCTCGTCACCACGCATTCGCCGTTCTTCCTGAACGCGCTGCGACCGCAGGAGGTGCGGGTGCTCTGGCGCGATGAGCGCGGCTACACCCAAACGCAGCGGGCCGAGGACTTACCGGGTGTGCGTGAATTTACCGAACAAGGGGCGCTGCTCGGTCATCTGTGGATGGAAGGCCAACTTGGCGTCGGCGATCCGCTGATCAACCAAGGGGGGCCGACCCGGCCGATGAAAGGCGGGCGCTCCGCATGACGGCCACGCATCTTGAGCTGCTGGTCGAGGAGCCTTCGATGGAGGCATTTCTGCGCGCCTTTCTGCCGCGATTGTTGCCACAGGACAGGACCTTCGAAGTGCATGCCTTCCAAGGCAAGGGTGATCTGATGGGAAAGCTGGAGGCACGGCTGCGCGGCTACGCGTCCTGGCTGCCCGCCGACTGGCGCATCCTGGTCGTGGTGGATCGCGACGACGAGGATTGTCTGGGCCTGAAGCAACGGCTGGAAGCCACAGCGCAGCGGGCGGGGCTCTGTTCCAGAAGCCGTGCGGGCGGCCTGCCTTGGCAGCTCGTGAATCGTATCGCGATCGAAGAACTGGAAGCCTGGTATTTCGGCGATTGGTCAGCCGTCCGTGCAGCCTACCCGCGCCTGCCCTCGACCATTCCGAACCAACAGCGCTACCGCGATCCGGATGCCATTGCCGGCGGAACCTGGGAGGCATTCGAGCGCATCATGCAGCGGCATGGATACTTCAAAGGCGGCCTGCGCAAGATCGAGGCGGCGCGGCTCTTGGGCGGGGTGATCGAGGCACGGCGCAATCGTTCGGCGAGCTTTTGTCGTTTTCGAGATGCCGTTCTGGACGCGGTCGCATGAGCACGCCGGCGAGGGAATCCAGGAGCATGCCATCCCCGACAGAACAGCTCGTCGAGGATGTCGCCGCCGTCTACTTCGGCGTCATCGGCGCGCAGGTCCGGCGCGGCTTGGAGATCGACGACGCCGGCGAGCGCTCGGATTCGGGCCAGTGTGTGCTCCAGGGTCGTCTCTCCGCGGCATTGCATCGGCTGAATCCGGCGCTGCCCCACGAGATCATCGAAGGCGTCGTCCGCACGCTCGCGCACCCGCCGCACCCGACGCTGATCCATAACAACCGCTGGTTTCACACGCTGCTGACCGATGGCGTCGAGGTGGAATACCGCGACTCGCAGACCGGCGAGACCCGGGGCGGACGTTGTCGGCTCGTGGACTTCGACGATCCGCTCACCAACGACCTGCTGGTGGTGCGCCAGCTCGCGGTCACCGGACCCTCCGACAAGGCGATCCGGCTGGATCTGGTGGTGTTCCTGAACGGGCTGCCCGTCGCGGTGATCGAGCTGAAGGATCCGACCGACCCGCGAGCCGATCTCACGACGGCCATCGAACAGCTCGACCGCTACCAAGAAACCGCGCCGGACCTCTTCGTTGCCAACCTGGTGCGAGTGGTCTCGGACGGGATGCTCACAAGGGTCGGCTCCATCACCAGCGACCGAAGCCGCTTCATGCCTTGGCGACCGCTCGCGGACGAGGGCCGCAGCGCGCCGACGCTGGAGGCGCTGATCCGTGGGCTCTTCGAGCCGCGGGCGCTGCTCGACTATCTGCGCACTTGCGTCGTCTTTGAGGAGGAGGCGCGCGGCGAGATCGTCAAGAAAATCGCGGGCTATCACCAGTTTCGCGCTGTGAGCAAGGCGCAGGCGAGCGTGCTTGCGCATCTCAAGCCAGCCGGTGACGGGCGCGGCGGGGTGATCTGGCACACCCAAGGCTCGGGCAAATCGCTGACCATGCTGATGCTGGCAGGCGCCTTGATCCGCGCGCCGAATCTCACTAATCCGACGCTGGTGCTGATCACCGACCGCAACGACCTAGACGATCAGCTCTTCGACACGTTCGCGGCCGGCCGTGCGTTGCTGCGGCAGGACCCGGTACAGGCAACGAGCCGGGACCACCTGCGGGACCTGCTGAATCGCGCCGCGGGCGGCGTGGCGTTCACGACCATCCAGAAGTTTGCCGAGGCTCACGGCGTAATCTCCGAGCGCGCCAATGTCGTGGCGCTGGCGGACGAGGCGCACCGCAGCCAATACGGCTTCGTCGAGGGCGGCGCGCGCTGGATGCGCGAGGCACTGCCGAACGCGACCTTCGTCGGCTTCACCGGCACGCCGCTGGAGCGCGACGACAAGAACACCATCCATGTCTTCGGGGACTACGTGGATGTCTACGACATCCGCCAGGCAGTGGAGGACGGCGCCACCCGGCCGCTGTATTACGAGTCGCGCATCGTCAAGCTCAAGGTCGACGAGGACGGCGCGCGGGTGGCCGAGGAGGAGGTGGACTACGTCGTCAACGCAGATCGCAAGGGCGCCCAGCCCGATGAGCGCATTCGCGTGCGGCTGGAGTCCCTGGTCGGCGCGCCGGAGCGCTTGGAGCGCCTGGCCACGTTCATCGTCGAGCACTGGGAGAAGCGCCGCTCGGCGATGGAAGGCAAGGCGATGGTGGTGACCATGAGCCGGGACATCGCGGCGCGGCTCTACGAGCAGATCCGCCTGCTGCGACCGGCTTGGCACGATGCGGACGACGAGCTCGGGGCGATGAAGGTGGTCGTCACCGGCAGCGCCGACGACCCGGAGCCGCTGCGCGGCCATGTCCGCACCAAGGCCGCGCGCAAGCGTCTGGCCGAGCGCTTCAAAGCCCCGGCGGATGATCTGCGCCTGGTCATCGTCTGCGACATGTGGCTGACCGGCTTCGACTGCCCACCGGCGCATACGCTCTATCTCGACAAGCCGCTGGCCGGGCACAATCTGATGCAGGCCATCGCGCGGGTCAACCGGGTCTGGGGCGACAAGCCGGGCGGGCTGATCGTGGATCTGCTCGGTCTCGCCGACCAACTGGCCGATGCGCTCGCCACCTACAGCCGCGCCGGCGGCACCGGGCAGGCCGTGCGACAGGTTCAGGACGAGGCGGTGCCGGCGATGCAGTCGGCCTTCGAGACGCTGCGCGATTTCTTCCACGGCTTCGACTATACCCGGGCACTCGACGCCGCGCCGCGCGATGTCCTGCCGGTCTACCTCGGCGCCATCGACCATGTGTTGGGAGCGGACGACGGTTGGACGCGCTTTCGCACCCTGGTCAAGGCGCTGGCGACGGCATTCGCGCTCGCCGTTCCGCGCACGGAAACCGACCTGATCGCGCCGCACCTGGCCTTCTTCCAGCGGGCGGCGGCGATGATCCGCAAACGGCTGGCGGACGACGGCAAGGGTCCGGACAGTCGCGCCCGGCAGCGGGACATCGATGCCGCGGTGCGGCAGGTGATCGGCGGGGCGGTGGATGCGGACGAAGTCATCGACCTCTTCGCGGTGGCCGGCCTCGACGAGGCGCGGCTGGACATCCTGAGCGATGAGTTCCTGGAGCGCGTGGCCGCGCTTGAACAGAAGAACCTGGCCCTGGAGACGCTGCGCAAGCTGCTGAACGATCAGATCCGCAGCACCGAGCGCAGCAACCTGGTACGCAGCCGCAAATTCCGCGAGGCGTTGGAAGATGCGCTGCTGCGCTACACCAACAAGGCCATCACGACGGCGGAGATGATCGCCCGTCTGATCGACCTGGCGCGAGACCTGCGCGAGGCGCAACGGCAGGGAGATGCGCTCGGGCTGAGCACCGAGGAGATCGCGTTTTACGACGCGCTGGCCGAGAACGCCTCGGCCCGCGAGGTCATGCAAAGCGACGCGCTGCGCCTGATGGCCCGCGAGCTGACCGAGATGGTGCGTCGGATGCCGAAGCTCGACTGGACACAGCGCGAGTCGGTCCGGGCCACCCTGCGGCGCAACGTCCGGCGCCTGCTCGCGAAGTACGGCTATCCGCCCGATCTCGCCGAAGGCGCGACCCAGCTCGTGCTGCGGCAGGCGGAGTTGTCGACCGAGGATTTCGTCGAATAGGGAACATACCCTGAGGTAGAGATGCGCGACGGACTCGATCGGGTGCGTGGGGTCTTTCAGTGCGATAGGATCGAACGCAAGCCCGATGTCTGGTGTAGCCTCACTCATCGGAAAGCCGTCATCGGATGCGGATGGCGGACCACTTTGAACCGCAGCCCGCACGCGCTCTTGGGCACGTTTCGCCGAAACGAGGAAACGGAGCATGTCGAAGCCAAACTACGGGCCGTCCCCTCCATCGCCGGATCCTTGGCACGGCGCCGACTATGCGCACCACTCAGGCTTGCAGGCGGCGATGGCCGAAGAGGTGCTCGCGCAGCTGGTGCTGCGCGGCGACGAGCAGGTGCTCGACCTGGGCTGCGGCGACGGCAAGATCAGCGCGCGCATCGCCGCGCAGCTCACCCGTGGTGCCGTGCTGGGCGTGGACGCGTCGGCCGATATGGTCGTCTACGCGTGTTGTTTCCCATCCTGATCCGCAAACCACCGGCAGTTTTTGCAGGAAGTATTCCACCGGTGATGTCATTTTCCGGTGAGGCAATGCGGTAGGCGCGGAGCGCGGATGTCCCGCACGCTTCACCGGCGTGCATCCTCGCGGTCGTCCCGGCACAATCGCCTCACCCTCCTCCACATGAGAAGGCCCGCCACGGGTGCAACCGTGCGGGCCGATGGCCGGTGCAACTACGCTTCGAGTGTCATCTCACCGGCGCGGACTACGTTACGCAACAAGGCTGGTTGAGCGCAACGCTTCCGTGCTGTCCGCTGCATCCGCATGGCGATTGCGGCTTTGCGCGTCACGGCACCTATGAGCGCGTCTCCCCGCCCGGCACGCGGGTGGCGCGCTGGTACTGTCCCGAGGGGCATCGCACCTTCAGTCTGCTCCCCGACTGTCTGGCGGCGCGCCTCTCGGGCACCTTGAGCGAGGTCGAGGCGGTGGTGCGTGCGGCCGAGCAGGCGCCGAGTCTGGAAGCGCTGTGCAAGCACCAACGTCTGGACATCGAACTGCCCGGGGCGTTGCGCTGGGTCCGTCGGCGTGTGCAGGACGTGCACGGCGCGTTGCATCGTATCAAGGGTGTTCTCGGGGACACGTTCGCGAACGTGGCGCCGACGCTGACGGCGTTCGCCGACCACCTGGAGGTGGAGCCGGTTCTGGTGGCGTTGCGCGGGATCGCCGCGGCCTGGCTTGACGTGCTGCCCAAGCCGCTCGGATTCGCGCCCCGGCGCCGCCGGGGCCGCAGTGCGCTCCCCCGCCTCCAACACCGTGCGGGGCCTGACCCGCCGGGCTGCCCGGCATAGGGTCCGCGGCGCAGGCAAACCGCCTGCGTCAGCCGCGGAGTGCGTCCATGAGTGACCCGCAGACCGATCTTCAGCACGACATCGCCCTGTTTCGCTACGGGGTGATTGCCGAACTCGTGCAGTGGCCCAAGGAAGAGAAAGGCCTCTACGAGGCGATCCAGACCAAGGCCGAGCGCGACTACGCCATTCCGGGCAGCACCCGCACCCGGGTCGCCGCCGAGACCATCCGCGATTGGCTCAAGGCCTATCGGCGCGGCGGCTTCGAGGCCCTTCTGCCCAAGCCGCGTGCCGATCGCGGTCAGGTGCGCCGCCTGCCCGCGAACGTGGTCGAGGCGCTGCTCGCCGCCAAGGAGGCCAACCCGCAGCTGTCGGTGCAGTTGGTGATCCGCGCGGTGCGCCGGCGCCCCGAGGTCCCGCCCGATCTGCCGCTGCCGCCCTCCACCGTGCATCGCCTGCTCGCCCGTCATGGCCTGATGGACACGGCCAAGACGGCGAGTCAGGCGCAGGACCGGCGCCGCTTTGCCTTCGAGCAGGCCGGGGAGCTGTGGATGAGCGACGTGATGCACGGTCCGGCCGTGGTGGTCGGGGAGCGGGTCAAACGCAAGACCTATCTGATCGCCTTCATCGACGATGCGACCCGGGTGATCCCCTATGCGGCCTTTGCGCTGTCGGAGAACACCCGAACCTTTCTGCCGGTGCTCGCGCAGGCGATCCTGCGCCGCGGCTTGCCGCAGAAGCTCTATGTCGACAACGGCGCCAATTATCGCTCCAAGCAGTTGGCCCTGGTCTGCGCCAAGCTCGGCATCGCGCTGATCCATGCCCGGCCCTATCAACCGCAAGGCAAGGGCAAGATCGAGCGTTGGTTCAAAACGGTCCGTGCGCAGCTGCTGACCCGCCTGACCGAAGCGGATCTGGCGAGCCTCGCGGCACTCAACCGCCGCCTCGCCAGCTGGATCGAGGGCGAGTATCACCACACCCCGCATCGCGGCCTGGAGGGCGCCACGCCGCTCGAGCAGTGGGCGCGCACCGGGGCCGCGGTGCGCTTTCCCGAGCCCGGCCTGGACCTGGCCGATCTGTTCCTGCACGAGGCGGTGCGCAAGGTGCAGAAGGACCGCACGGTCAGCCTCCACGGGGTGGTCTACGAGGTCGACGCCGCCTTGGTCGGGGAGAACATCACCCTGCGCTACGATCCGGACGCACCGCCCGAGCGGCCGATTCAGGTCTGCTTCGAGGGCCGCGCGCACGACCCGGCCCGTCCGGTCCAGACGTATGCGAACTGTTTCGTCAAACGCGATCGTCCCTCGCGCACCTTGGCCGTGGACGGACCGGTCCCCGAGCCCGCACCCTCGGCGCTGCGCCTGCGCGAACTGCCCGAGGCGGATGCCGACACCCTGGAGGGCCGCTGATGTACCGCAAACACTTCGCCCTCACGGCCTTTCCCTTCGATCTGACCCCGCCGCCGGATGCGCTGTTCGCCGCCGCCAGCCTCACCGAGGCCGAGGCACGTCTGAAGCATCTGCTGGAGCTGCGTGCCATCGGCCTGATCACCGGCGAGGCCGGCTCGGGCAAGACCACGGTCTGCCGCAAGGTCGCCGCCGATCTGCATCCGGGCCTCTATCGGGTGTTCTACATTCCGCTGTCCACCGGCAACGTGATGGACATGTACAAGACCATCGGCTGGGAGCTCGGCCTGCCGGTGGAGCGCAACCGCGCGGCGGCCTTCCGCACCATCCGCACCGAGATCACCCGCTTGAGTCTGGAGGCCAAGCAACGCCCCGTCCTGATCATCGACGAGGCCCATCATCTGCGCAACGAGGTGCTCGAGGATCTGCGTCTGCTCACCAACTATCAGATGGATTCGGAGAATCGCCTGTGTCTGCTGTTGGTGGGACTCACGGAGCTGCGTCGCCGTCTGAGCATGGCGGTACATGAGTCGCTCGCCCAGCGCATCGTGGTGCGTCATCACGTGACCGGGCTGACCCGCGAGGAGTTGCCGGCCTATCTGACCCATCGTCTGCGCCTGGCCGGCTGCGAGCTGCCGCTGTTCGAGCCGCCCGCCGTGGAGGCGCTGTTCCAGGCCACCCGCGGCATGCCCCGCAAGGTCAATCGTCTGGCCCACTACGCACTGACCGGGGCCGCGCTGGAACAGGCCCGCCAGGTCACCGCCGAGCACGTGCAGACTGCCCGCGAGGAGGTCGCCCCATGAGCCGGCTCCCCGAACCCTTCACCATCCTCCTGCCCGAGGACTGGACGCCCGAGCAGGCCTGGGCCGTCCAGGATTGCTTGGATGAACTGCTCGTGCAGATCCAGGCGCGCTACGGAGCGGCCGTGCAGCAGTGGCTCTACGGCGAGGACACCGATCCGGATCCGGACCCGCCGCCCGACGCCGTCACCCAACTGGACCTCTTCGAGAACGACTTCGACGATCCGCTGCCCTTCTGAGCGACCCTTGCCCGGCGGGTCGCCACCCGCCGGGCACCCTCCCTACAGGCGCCCGACCCGGGCGCGTCGAACACCGCCGCGACGCACTCCACACACCGCCTTCGCGCTCCTCGGGCTCCTCGCACTCCTCCACCTGCCGACACTGCGCCACCGGGGTGATCAGTGCGGGAAAACCGCGAGCATTCCGCGCGAAACAATTCGGGAATCGGCCGGTGAAATAAAGCGAGCGACAACATACGCGCAACGGCAGTTCCCCGGCGACCAATGTCCAAACCTGAGTTTCGAGGTGGCCGACGCGCGCCACCTTGGGTTCGAAGCCCGCTTTGACCTGGTGGTCTCGTTCAACGCCCTGCACTGGGTGCCGCAGGCCGCCGATGCGTTGCGCGGCATCCGCCGGGCACTGAAGCCGGAGGGCTTGGCCCGCTTGCGCTTGGTCACGCGCGCGGCGCTCACCAGCCTGGAAGAGGTGGCCGAGGAGGTCCGCCGGGAGCCGCACTGGTCCGGCGCCTTCGCGGGTTTCAAAGATCCCTATCTGCGCCTGAGCGCCGAGGAGTACGCAGCGCTGGCGGAAAGCCTGGGCCTGAAGCGAGTGTCGCTGAGCAGTGAGTCGAAGCGCTGGGACTTCCAGACCGAAGAAGCCTTCTTCGGCTTCTGCAACGCCGGGTTCGGAGCCTGGACCCATCGGTTGCCCGAGGCACGGCGCCGTGCATTCGTCGAGGAGTCGATGCGGCGCTATCGTGCAGTGATCGATGGTGCGTTCGGCGAGCGGTTCGTCTTCCATTTCATGCAGACCGATGTGGTCCTGGCGCTGACAGGTGGAGAAACATCGGTCGACTGATGCCGGAGAAGCCGTCCCGGAGTAAGCACGCCTCATGCGCTGCGGAGGCTACGAGGCACCGGGTTGTAAGCACTCTGAGTCGGCGCAGGCAAGGCGACCAATCAGCCATCCAACCAACCAAGGTGCCGGCACAGCTATGACCAACCCGCGCCTCATCCTCCTGACCGCATTCGCGATGATCCCTCTGGCCGCGAACTCCTGGCTGCGCCGGGCGGCCTTGCGCGACAAGGCGATCGACGCGGCCAGCTTCACCTCGATCCGGTTGATCTCTGGCGCGCTGATGCTTTGGCTGCTCGTGTTGTTGACCGGCAAGGTGCGCTCGGGCGCGGGCAGTTGGCCTTCGGCGTTCGCCCTGTTCGGATACGCCGCACTCTTCTCGTTCGCCTACCTGAGCCTGACGGCGGCGACCGGCGCACTCCTTCTGTTCGGTGCCGTGCAGGTGACGATGATCGCGCTCGGACTCCGGGGCGGCGAACGCCTCGACGGCATTCAGATCGCCGGTGTCGCGCTTGCTTTCGCCGGACTCGTCGGCCTGCTGATGCCGGGGCTCTCTGCACCGCCGTTGGGCGGCGCGCTCATGATGATCGGCGCCGGCATGGCCTGGGGTGTCTACTCGGTCCGCGGCAAGGGTGCGGGTGACCCGATCCGCGTCACGGCCGGCAACTTTCTGCTGACCGTGCCGATCACGGCGCTGTTGAGCCTGCTGATGATCACGGAGGTCTCGGTCGATGCGCTCGGCGCGGGGTATGCCGTCGCCTCGGGCGCCCTGACCTCGGCACTCGGCTATGCCCTCTGGTACCGCGTGCTGCCGATGCTGCGGTCAACGAGCGCGGCCACGGTCCAGCTCAGCGTGCCGGTGATCGTCGCGATCGGCGGTGTCGCCCTGCTCGGCGAGCCCATCACGCTGCGGCTCGTGCTGGCCTCGGCGGCGGTGCTGGGCGGGATCGCCTTGGTCATCCTCGAGCGGGATCGGATCGGTGGTCGTCGTTAAACCGCGCCCGGCGCGGTATGCGTCAATGTGTTGGAATGGCTTGGCCGCGCCGGCCCCGACCACTGTCGGAGCTGGCGCGGTTTAAGGTCTTAAACAATATTAAATTCTAAACCGCGTCTCACCGGAGTCGAGGACATCTCCGAAGCCAGACGCAACATGAAAACGACGCATGTCGCTCTGGACGCGGTTTAGACGCCGAACCTTCCCGTGCGCCAAGCCTCCATGAGGGTCTCGTACTCCATGGTCTTGCCGATCCCCTCCTCGTCCGGCAATTGCGGTTTCGGGGCGCCCGGTCTGGCGAGCCAGACGGCAGGGTCTTCGGGTGCCGACACCTGCGGTGCGCAGCGTTTGTACAGGCCCAAGGCGGCAATGCGCGCCAGGGTTTGATCTTGGGCATCGGCCAGATTGTCCATGGTCTGTTGCGGATCGGTCTTGCCCTGGACCGCTTCGCCGATGCGTGTCCACCAGAGTTGCGCCAACTTCGGATAGTCCGGGACGTTCAGTCCTGTCGGGGTCCAGGCCAGGTGTGCCGGGCTGCGATAGAACTCCACCAGGCCGCCGAGGCGGGGGGCCGCCGCGGTCATGGCCTCGGAGGCGAGGTCGCTGCGGCGGATCGGGGTCAGCCCGACCAGGGTCTTTTTGAGCGACACCGTCTTGCAGACGCAGAATTGTGCGTACAGCCAGGCCGCCCGACGGCGCTCGAGCGGTGTCGTGGCGGGCAGGGTCCAGGCGCCGCAGTCCTGGTAGCCGTGCTTCATGCCGGGCTCCCAGTAGACGCCGTGGGGCGATGGGGCGACCCGCCATTTGGGCAGTCCGTCGCTGTCCATCACGGCCGAGCCGGGTTTGACCAGATCGGGCGTGAAGGCGCTGTACCAGAAGACCTGCTGGGCGATATCGCCGCGTGCGGGCACCGGGCCGGCGTCCGTGAAGGTCATGTTCAGCGCCTCCGGGGGAGCGAAGGCGCGCAGCCACTCCAGATACTTGCGCAGGGCGTAGACCGCGGCCGGGCTGTTGGTCGCGCCGCCGCGCGAAACGGAGGATCCCACCGGCCTGCAGTCCTCGACCCGGATCCCCCACTCGTCCACCGGCATTCCGTTGGGCAGACCCGGATCCCCGACACCGGCCATCGCGAGCCAGGCGTCGGTGAAGCGCCAACCGAGCGAGGGGTCGACCTTCCCGTAGTCCATGTGGCCGTAGACGCGTCGTCCGTCGATCTCGCGGACCTGGTTCGTGAAGTAATCGGCGATGTCCTCGTAGGCCTTCCAATTGAGCGGAACGCCGAGCGGATAGCCGTAGCGGGTCTCGAAACCCGCTTTCAGGTCGTCGCGCCGGAACCAGTCGTATCGAAACCAATAGAGGTTCGCGAACTGCTGGTCGGGTAACTGGTAGAGGACGCCGTCGGGACCTGTGGTGAAGGAGAGACCGATGAAGTCATCCAGATCCAGCGTCGGAAGCGTGACCTCGGCGCCCTCGCCGGCCATCCAGTCCGACAGCGGCACGACGGCGTCGCTGCGAAAATGCGTGCCGATGAAGTCCGAGTCGTTGACGTAGGCGTCGTAGAGGTTGCGCCCGGTTCGGGTCTGACGCTGGATGCGCTCGACGAGCTCGCCCTCGTGGATCAGGTCGTGCTGGACGCGGATGCCCGTGATCTCGTGGAAGGCTCGGGCTAAGAACCGTTGCTCGTAGACATGGGTCGGGATGGTCTCGGAGACGACGTGGATGCGCTGCCCCCGAAAGGGTGCCGACGCGCGAATGAAGAACTGCATCTCGGCCATCTGCGCATCCGGATCGAGGGTCGAGGGCGTGAGCTCGCTCGTCAGCCAGCGGCGCGCGGCAGCCGATCGCGCCGGATCGATGTCCGCCGGCGGCCGGGCTGACTGTTCGGCCGGCGGCTCGGCGGCACGAAGACCGGGCAGCGCCGAGCCACCGAGCAGCGCGGCTGCCGCGCCGAGAAAGCGGCGCCGGCTCGGCCGAATCGGTTGCTCTGGCGTGCGTCGACTCATCGGGGCTCTCCCATGTGCTTCGATCGCGCGGACACGGGCGTCACCGGAACTGCACGCTGGTCGGGTCCTGCAGCACCAGATACAGGAGGCCGGCCAGCCCGGCGCCGATCAGCGGACCGACCACCGGAACCCAGGCATAGCCCCAATCACTGTCGCGCTTGCCCCCCGGCATGGGCAGCAGTGCATGGACGATCCGAGGCCCGAGATCGCGCGCCGGGTTGATCGCATAACCGGTCGTGCCGCCGAGACTCAAACCGATGGCCAAGACGAGCAGACCGACCGGCAAGGCATCCAGAGCACCTAGGCCAAAGACAGACACTGCGAGGAAGAGCACGGCGAGCACCAGGACGAAGGTTCCGATGATCTCGGAGAAGAGGTTGGACGGTGCGTTGCGCACGGCGGGGGCGGTGCAGAAACAGGCGAGCTTGAGGTCGGGATTCTCGGTGCGTGCAAAATGCGGCCAGTAGGTCAGCCAGACGAGCAGGGCGCCGATCATGGCCCCGATGAACTGCGCCAGGACATAGGCTGGCACCCGTGCCCATTCGAACTTGCCGGCGACCGCGAGGCCGACCGACACCGCCGGATTCAGGTGGGCACCGCTGAAGGCGGCAACCGTGAACACGGCCACGAACACGGCCATGCCCCAACCCCAGGTGATCACGATCCAACCCGCACCTTGGCCCTTGGTCTCGCTCAGAAGAACATTGGCCACGACACCGTTGCCGAGCAGGACCAGCAGGGCGGTACCGATCAGCTCTCCGAAGAAGGGGGTCATGGCCGCTCTCCTCAGTGGATGTTGTCGTCGCGGATCCGGCGCGGATGCAGGTTCCGGATCACGCCGCATCCGACTCAAGGTGCCGGGACTGCGCCCGCGTAACGGTTCGAGACTCGCCGAAATACTCCTCGTATCGCGCCTGTGCGGCCTCGCCGAAGAGGATCTCGCAAGCCTCCATCAGACCTTCTGCCTCTTGGATCTGCCGCCGCGGAACCACCAGCGCAATCTTGGAGCGACGGCGCAGGAAATCCTCGAGCGTAACGATCATCTCCTGACGCTTGGCGAGCTGGATCTCGCAGCGCAGATAATCCGTCCCCTTGATCAAGACCTCGGCCCGACGGGGATCCTCGCGGATCTGGGCGAGCAGTTCGAACGCCTGCTGATCGTAGCGGCGCCACAGCCGGCTGGAGAGCGGCTCGATGGACTCGGGCGAGGTGTAGCTGTCCAGGTTCATCAAGCGCGCCTGATGCATGTACTCCTCGTAGACCGAGCGGTGCGGCTCGCCATACCACCGGTACCCGGCATGCGGCAGATCGATTCCGAGCCCCGCGACGATCCGCGCGACCTCGTTGCCGACGTTGACGCAGTCGGTGAGCTTGCCGCCGAAGATGGACAGGTGCGCATGCGCGCGATCCACATCGATCTCGTGCTTGCGCGAGAGGTGCATCCAGTCGCGCCCGCCGTCGCCGCCCTGGCGTTTCACCACCAACGGCCGCACCCCGCAGCGCTCGGCGATGATGTCCTCGCGCGTGAGCGGCGCGGCCAACGCGACGCGCTTATTGATATTCTCCAGCACGAAGTCGCGATCCGCGTCGGTGACCTCGGTCTGCGGTGTGTCGACCCGGTTGTCCGTGGTGCCGATGCAGGTGCGCACGCCCATCGGGATGACAAAGAACAACCGTCCGTCATCGGCGAAAAAGGTCAGGATCCGCTGATAGGGCGTGATCCGCGGCACGATCAGATGGATGCCTTTGGAGAACAGATGCTGATGCTCGGTCTGCTCCCCGGTGAGCTGATTGTGATCGTCGACGAAGGGGCCGGCGGCGTTGATCAGGACCTTGGAGCGGATCTCGAAGGTCTCGCCGGTCTCGGTATCGCGCGCACGGGTGGTCCAGAGCTCACCGTCACGGCGAGCGCCGAGCGATTCGACATAGTTCGCCGCGATGCAGCCGCGATCCATCGCCGAGCGCACGAACTGGAAGACGAAGCGCGAGTCGTTGTCGTGCAGATAAGCGTCGGAATATTCGAATCCGCCGGCCGCCTTGTCGGTCTTCACCACCGGCTCCTCGCGATGGATGCGGTCCTTGGTGAGGAAGCGCGGGATCCGGGTGAAACCGTTGCCGAACAGCCAGTACACCCAGGTGCCGAGCCACAGAAAGAAGGTTGAGAAGCGAAATCCGCGGTCGATCGTCGCGAAGAAGCGGATCTCCTTGACCCGGCTCGGGTAGCTGCGGATCAGCTCGTTGCGGCTCAGGCACAGCTTGCGCACGAGCAGGTAATCGCCGCTTTCGAGATATTTGATGCCGCCCCAGGCCAGGTTCGACGATTGCTGACTGGTGAAGCCCGCGAAATCGCGCTTGTCGATCAGGGCCACGTGAGCGCCCTTGCCGGACAGCGCAGCGGCGGAGACCGCCCCGTTGATCCCGCCGCCGATGATCAGCGCGTCATAGACGACACCTTCCCGCAGCTTGGCGATGTTGCTCTCGCGCAGAGTCATATGACTGCTCCTCTGGTGTCATGAACGATTCAAAATCAGCACGAACAGGTCGGTTGGGCAAAGCGTCGCGTGCCCAACCCGCGCCGGCATTACAGGGAGCAGTCGGGCACGCTGCGCTTTGCGCAACCGACGACCTGCTCCGTCGGATGAATCGCGTCCGGTCTCGTTGAGCGCCGACGGCCGAATCAATCGTCATCGAGCGCCCAGCCCTTGGAGAGCTCGACGGCCTTGTGCCAGCGTTTGAACAGACGATCTCGCTTGTGCGCGTCGAAGCGCGGGTGATAGCGCACATCCAGCGCCCACTTCTCGGCGATCTCCTCGCGACTGCCCCAAAAACCCACGGCGAGCCCGGCGAGATAGGCCGCGCCGAGCGCCGTGGTCTCGGTGATTCGCGGGACCTCGACATTGACGCCCAGGATATCGGCCTGAAACTGCATCAGGACGCTGTTGACCGCCGCACCGCCGTCACAGCGCAGCTCTTTGAGCCGAATCCCCGAGTCGCGCTCCATCGCCTCGATCACGTCGCGCGTCTGATAGGCCATGCTCTCGAGCACGGCGCGCGCGACATGGCCCCGCGTCGTGCCCCGCGTGATCCCGATCAGCAGGCCGCGGGCATAGGGGTCCCAGTGCGGGGCACCCAGACCCACCAGCGCCGGCACGAAGTAGACGCCTTCGTTCTCCGGTACCGATCGCGCCAGTTCGCGGGTCTCGGCGGCATTTCGAATCATACCGAGACCGTCGCGCAGCCACTGCACCGCAGAGCCGGTGACGAAGATCGCGCCCTCGAGCGCGTATTCCACGGGCTCGTCCCCTACACCCCAGGCGATGGTGGTCAGCATCCGCTCATCGCTCGCCACCGCTTCGGTGCCGGTATGCATCAGCACGAAGGAACCGGTCCCGTAGGTGTTCTTCGCCATCCCCGGACTGTGGCAGGCCTGGCCGAACAAGGCCGCCTGCTGATCCCCGGCGATGCCGGCGACCGGGATGCCGCGGGTGCCGAAGAACATCTGCGGATCGGTCTCGCCGTAGATCTGCGAGGACGGGCGCACCTCGGGCAGCATGGCCGCCGGGATTTCGAGCAGGTCCAACAGCTCCGCATCCCACTGCAGGTCGCGGATGTTGTAGAGCATGGTGCGGGAGGCGTTGGAATAGTCGGTGATATGCACGCGGCAGCCCGTCAGCCGGTACACCAGCCAGGAGTCGATGGTGCCGAAGCAGATCTCGCCGCGCTCGGCCCGCTCGCGCAGCCCAGGTTGGTTGTCCAGGATCCACTTCAGCTTGGTGCCCGAGAAGTAGGGATCGATGACCAAGCCGGTCTTGGCACGGACCATCTCCTCCAGACCGCGTGACTTGAGCTCGTCGCAATAGCGTGCGGTACGCCGATCCTGCCAAACGATGGCGCGCCCGACCGGACGGCCCGAAGCGCGCTCCCAAACGACCGTCGTCTCGCGCTGGTTGGTGATGCCGATGGCTTGGATCTCGTCGGGCGGAACGCCGCCGGCACGCAAGGCCTCGGCGATCACCTTCATCGTGATCAGCACAATCTCTTCGGCGTCGTGCTCGACCCATCCCGGCTTGGGATAATGTTGTGTGAACTCGGAGTAGGCACGCGCACGGACCAACCCGGCATGATCGAAGATCAACGCCGTCGTACCCGTAGTGCCCTCATCGATGGAGAGGATATAGCCACTGTTCATCGCTCGACGCTCGCCTCCGGTGGTGATGTGACGTCTGTTAAACCGCGTCCAGAGCGAGATGCTCACTTTCGAGTGAGTTCGACGTTTGGTCCATCCACGGCTCTTTGCGGGGACGCGGTTTAAAATGATTTATTTTTTAATCTCTTAAACCGCGCCGTCTCCAGTGGTCATCAAATCCGCCGGGGCCGATCCCATCCAAAAACATCGCATACCGCACCGGGCGCGGTTTAATCCCTGTCGTCGTTTTGTCTTCGAGGCCGATGACGCGGCCGTCCGATCGCGTCGGGCCGGATTCACGCCGATCGCCAGTCGGCGCTTGCCCTAACGATCTCGGATCGCACGAGGCCGATCATCCTACCGCACCGCCTGGTATTTGCGCTCGTTTGAGTGTAGTACGTGAGGAGGCAGGTCGCTTGCCACCAGGCCCATGAGCAGCCAACCTATAACCCGTCTCTTTTGGGAAAAGGCACGGGAAGTGGCCCTCGAGGCACGCGGGTTTCCGGTGCCGATCACACCCGGGAGCCCCGGTCTCGAGGATGTCGTCGCCCGCGCGCGTCGCGTGCCCCGCATTCCGCCGTGGGCGCAGATCGGGTGCGGAGAGACCTGAATCTCGGCCTCGTGACCGTACAGTCGGCGATCCGCAGCGGCTTGCGCCTTCTCGTGGCACGTCGCAACCCCCATGATCGAAGAAACGCGAGCGAACCAGAGGCAATCCAGTCGTGAACGCAAAGATCGTGACGGTCCGACCCGAGCTTCCCACCGACACGCTGCAACGGCTGCCCAACTTCGTGGGCATCTCCGAGGCCACGGCCGGCGCTGCGGGCCTCTCGATGAACCTGGTCGTGATCCCGCCCGCAGGCGAGGCCGAGCCCCACCTGCACCTAGGTTTCGAAACCGCCATCTATCTGCTCAAGGGCCGCGTCGAGACACGCTACGGCGAGAATCTCCGGCACTCGGTGATCAACAGCGAAGGCGATTTCATCTTCATTCCGCCGGGCGTGCCCCATCAACCCAGAAATCTGAGCGATACCGAGCCCGCGCTCGCCATCGTCGCGCGCAACAATGCCAACGAGCAGGAAACCGTTCAGCTCTATCGCCCCGACGGGAGCGAATCGGTCGACCAAGACGCGTCATCGTAAACAAGGAGGAAGCACATGCCGGGACGCTGCAAAGATAGCCTCGTGATTCTCGCCATTGCCGTCGGCGGGTTCTCGCCACCGACCACAGCTGAAATCCACAAGTGCATCAGCAAGGACGGGAAGGTCTCCTTCAGCCACATCGCCTGCCCTCACGATGCAGCCACGGAGACGCTGGACATCACCGGCAAACCGGCGGGCGCCAAGCGCGATCAGGGATCCGAAGTGATCCCGTATCCGACGGCGCAACCCCCGGCAACCCGGCTCGATCGACAGCGAACGAGAGCACCCGCCAAAGAGCAACCGCCGCAGACAAACACGTCGCTCATCTACCAAAAGTGGCTGATCCAAGAACGGAATGCGACGATCCGGGGGGCGACTCCGCCGGAGATCAAGCTGCGTCGTGAGAAGACTCGGACGGTGATCGGCAAAGATTGAGCGAGGGCGGCGTCCCGTGCTTCCTCGTCGACGCGCCGGCAGGGCTGGATTCCAGAACCGCGCGCACACCGCCAAACGATCGAGCGGACTCGGGTATGAGCCCGACTCGGCCCGCAGGGATCGCAGATCCGGGGGCTGCACAGGCAACGGGCAGACTCGGCCCAATGATGGATGGATGGATGGATGGATGGATGGATTTTCGAACGCGACGGTTCGTCCGACGACCGTTTTCGATCCGCCCTCAGGTGGGATGGTCGACAACCAGCTCGTTCTCGACACGCTCGACGCCCGTGGTGTCGGACGCGATATGGCCGGCGTCCCGTTTCTGCGCCTGTGTCGGCACCCGCCCCGTCAGCGTGACGATGCCCGAGCGGGTCTGCACACGGATGAGCGCGTGATCGATCGTGCGGTCGAAACTCAACGATGCGGTAACTCGGGTGGTCATCCACCGATCGGAGGCACCGGAGTCAGCCTCGCCCGGCATCGGATCGCCCTGCTCGACCATGCTCGCAGCCGGATCGACGCCCAAACGATTATCGACGCGGACAACACCTTCCATGCGGGAGGCGATGCGATCGGCCGTCTCTTTCTCGTCTTGGTTGCGTACGACGCCGGTCAAGACGACCATCGCGTCGTCGACCTCGACATGGATCGTTCGGCTATTGGTCGTCTCGCTCCAGAGAAGGCGCAACTTGATCTTGGTCCCGGTGTCGGCCTGCCCGACCCAGCGGTAGAAGGCGCCCTCGGTCGACGTGGTCCCCTCGGCATCGGCATCCCCTGTCATCGGCCCGCCGACCGTCCGCGGACCCGACAGCGATCCTTGCCGCGCCGCCTGCTCGGCCGGAGCCAAGCTCCACGCCGCACCGCTAGCCGACGACAATGCCGCGGCGGCGATCAAGATCGCAGCTTTGCCCGTCCAGCCATACAACATCATATGCGGACTCGCATCGGCACGATTTCGAGTTGGCACAGGCGTTGGGTCCGGCGCGCCGACCGGGACAGACGACCGCCTTGGAACAGTGACTCCAAAGGAAACGGCCTAGATCCAGATGCATCTAAACCGTTGTTTTATTGGAGCTGGCGGACGGATTCGAACCGACGACCTGCTGATTACAAAACATAGCATCGATACACGAACTATTAAATATCAACACGTTACGCCATCCAACCCCACGCAAACGTGACTCAAAATGTCACGGATGGCCAGCCCGTGACTGCTGTGCGTCACGTTTTAGTCACGGTAATCCGCGGGACACTTTTCACCCATCGCGAGACGTCGGTGGCGAACTGGTACCTCTGCTACGGAGCAACCAACGACAAGGCGGCCCGGTGCCTCATATCATCACGGCTGCTCAATTCTGCTTGAGGTAAGTCACCTCAAACGCCTTGCACGGCCGAAACTGTTGCATGCGATTCGCGAACGCAAAAGCCTCGTTCATCTCGTAGTGCTGGAAGATGTCCAAACCGCGATCGAGGGAGATTTTCCATCCCGTGTCGGTGACGATATGACGGGCATGGATCGACCTGGATTGGTCGAACTCCCACTCGAATTCGATCCCGACCGCTTCACAGGCGGCCTTGATCTTGTCGAGGTTGTCCCGCTGCTGGTCGCCTTTAAAATCGTCTTCAGTGGTGACCAACTGGATCGCCACTTCCTCGCCAGACTCCTTGTAGCGGACAACGGTCTCCACGAACTCCATGAAATTCCGGACTTGGTAGAAGAGCCGTATGTAGGGGTCCGTGACGGTGATCCGGCCAGCGCCACGCAAATAGGGGCCGAACAGCATGTCGTATGAGACGCCCTTCTGGTTCTCGCTGAAGGTTAGATGCCCCTCCTTTGGTTCCTCCCCTTTTTCGGTGACTGCGGGTGTCTCTTCCGACGCTCCAGCCCTTTCCCCTGCTTGGGTTGGCATTCCCGCGACATCCGGCTCCGCCTCCGCGATGGTCCGGTGGTAGTGGTGCGGATACTCGACCTCTTCCAGTGTGGTGACGACCTTGTCCTTACCGTCGTTGTCGCTGTAGTGGAAGGCCACATCGGCGTAGGTCGAGTCGAGGCGCATCAACTGATCCTTGACGCGTTTTCTGCCTTCCATCGCGAAGCCGAGTAACTCCTCGACTTCCTCGCTGGTTGCCCCACCTTGCGGAAACAGGATCTTCATCAACCCGGAGAATGTCTTGTGAATACCGTCGCGGTCGCGCGTCGAGATGTCGGAAGACAGGGTGAAATGGTCCTTGTAGCGGTCTGAGAAGTCGTGGTCGCGCAAGGAACGCAGGATCTCGGCGAGGTAATCGACCACGAAGCCGTATCCGTCCGAAAACATCTCGTTGCGGATGATGTCCACTTCCCAGCCGGGGATGTAGAAGTGCAGGCGGTCGAGGAAGGCAGAATCGTAGAACTTCTCCGGGAGCTCCTCGAACAGATCCGAGTGCTTCAGCATGTAAGGCACGGCGTGCCGCGTGTTGCCGACGAAGACCATCGATGCCTCCGCACCCAAGGTCTCGATACCCCGTGAGAAGGACTTGTTCGCCATGTAGTTCTTCAGAATATCCACCAGCGCCTTGTCCACACGCTTCTGCTTTCCCGCAAACTCGTCGAAGGCCACGACATCCCAATAACCAACCAGCCCGATCTTGCCGGTCGAGTTGTTGACGAAGAGTTTCGGGACTGTCACCTCGCCACCCGAGATCAGGATGCCGTGCGGGGAGAACTCCGAAAAAATGTGCGACTTGCCGGTACCCTTTGGCCCCAACTCGATCAAGTTGTAGTTGCGCTCGCAGAACGGAATCAGCCGGATAAGCTGGATCAGCTTGCTGCGCCGACCGAACATCTCCGGGTTGAAACCCATGCTCTGCACTAGCAGGTCGATCCACTCGTCGAGCGAGAACTTCCTACGCGCTTCCAGATAGGCTTCAAAGTCGAAGTGCGACAGCTGTATCGGCTTCAGCGTGGACAGAACCCAGGGCGTGGAGTTCTTATCCTCGGTGAACTGGTACTCGATGTCGCAGATACACCAGACCCCGCTCACCAGCAGTTTCGGGTGCGCCTTGACGGTATCCGAGTCCACCAGCACCTTCTTGATGCCGAGGTTCGAGAATTCGGCCTCGTAGGCGTCGGTCTTCTCATTCAGTGCAACGCTGATCTTGTCGATGACCTTGTACCGTCCCTTCTCCTTGATGTTGGAGCGGACAAGCCCGGCCTCGTTGCGGTGTACGTAATGCTTGCGCAGGATCTCCTTAACCGTCTCGATGCCCGTCTGGATCGTCGGCTCATCACTGGTGGCGCAGTACTGTCCGAGCAGGTATTCCAGTACGTAGGACGGGACAATGGCATTGCCCTTGACCGCCTTGACCAGGTCTTTGCGCACAACGAGGCCTGGAAAATGCGTGTTGATTTTTTGATCCAGTGGGTTCAATTTTTCCACCGCAAATATCCAGCGCCAAATGCGTTATCCAGTCAAATGCCGTAGGTCTTAAGAAACTCTACGAATCCGCCCAATTCAGAACTCGTGAGCGCATCTTGCTGATCAGTTTCTTCTACATCCCGATAATCTGACCGGATGCCTTCCGCGAACTCCGTGTTTCCCTCGATCAAGTCATCAAAGCCGCCCCACCACTCGATAGCGAGGAAACCCTTGGTGACAGCATTTACTTGCGCTCTTAGCTCTTCAGTAAGCCCTCCTTCTTCCAGCCCTCCGAGTATTTTTGAAAGCTTTTCGCGAATCGGAGCAACGTCTTCATCTGACCATTCGAAAACCACTGGCTCGACATCTATCAAATGCGTCGCCAGATCTCTAGCGCTGGAGAACCACTTAAACACCCGCACTGAATCCAAGACGAAAGACCCGCCCGCGAAATATCCAAGCTTCGCCTCTCTCGGATCTCTTTCCATTGCCAGTTCGCTGCTCTGAATAGCGGCATCCATATTCATCAACTTACTCCTAATTTGATCGTTATTGACCTTAAAAATCAAAGTCGCTGGTGAACGACCGGCGCATCACGTAGCGCACCGACTTGTACTCTTTGTAATGCGTTGTGCCCGCGTGCTTCTCCTCGAACCTCAACACCACCTCTTTGCCATTGGCGTCGTCAGCGGCACGCGACAGCACGAAACGCACCTGTAGCTCCCTTTCGCGTGGGTTATCCGACGTCAGATCGAAGATCAGTTCATGGCTATCCGAGATCAGCTCACCGGCTTCGGTGTAGAGCCCTGCACGAAGCACCCTCGACTGCACCTTGTCGGTGACCGGCTGGGCTTGGTAGAGCACGACGGCGAGCTGCCCGGACGTAATCACGGAACTGGAACCCCGCAGGATTTCCACCTCGACGTTGGTCACGTCGCTCTGGCGCTTTTTGTTCACCTTCAGCACCGGAATGATCACCTCCTGCAGTGAGGCGCCGCCGTGCACAAAGCGGCTGCCGGACCCCTTCAGGCGCAGGCGGTTGATGGACTTGGGCAGTTGGATTTCCAGATCCCCGCTGAGTCCGAGTTCCCGCGAGGTGAAGTGGCGCAGGCCGGGCTTCTGCTTCAATCCCTTGCCGATGACAAAGCGGCGGTCCCGGTAGCCGATACTGTCGCCTTCTGCCTCTGTGGCCGAGAAGTCACTCTCCTCGATCGGCCGGTGCTGGTAGATGAAGCCGTGATCGGCGGTGACCAGGATGTTGGACGCATTGGCTGCCGTCAGCTTCTTGACCAGGCGCAGTAGATCGTCGAGCGCCTGCTCCGCCGCCTCGAATGCCTGGCCCTCGGAGTGCATCTTGTCGCCAGTGTGGTCGATGCGGTTATGGTAGATGTACAGCACGCTGTTGGTCTTGAGCAGTTCGCGGCTATCCTCGCGATTCATCGCCATAAAGCGTTCTGCTGTCACCGCTGAACCCGACCCATCCAGCGCCAGCTTGAGGATCTTGTCCCGATTCGCCGTCCCCTGGGAACTCAGGCCATCGACCAGCACACTGGCCGTCTCGTTGTCCCCGATCGCCAGCTCACGATTGGGCAGCAGAGCGGCCATGCCCAGTTGCGTGTAACTCGGCAGCATCGCCAAGGCAGGCTCGAGTTCGGCGCTGTAGCGGTCCTCCTGGCGGATCAGGGTCAGCAACTCGTCGCCGATTTCGTAACGCATCGCATCGGAGATCACGACGCAGACCTTGACCCCCTTGTTCAGGAACGGGCGTACCCAGTGTTCGAAGAAACGCCGCTGCAGCTGGAGCGAGGGGATACTCCAGCTTGAGGCTGTATCAACCTGTGCCTGCCAGCGATCGTTGACCTTAAGCAGATAGGCCGTCGAGTACAGATTCTCGATCTGCTGGGCAAGCGCTTCCAGCAGCGAGGATTGTCCCGACTTGCGCAAATGGAAAACGAACTTGCGATAGCGCTGGTCCAGTTGGTACCAGGACCGGCAGTACCGCTGCACGCCATCGGCCAGGCTCTCCATTTCCAGGGTCGCCTCGCCCAGCAACTGCATGAAGCCGGCGGCGTCTTCGATCGCTTCATAGAGGTCGCGATATCCAGCGTACCAGTGTCCCTGCCTGCGCTGGCGTACCCACAAGGCCACGTCACCGGCACTGACGGTACGGCCGACCACCGCCTTTACCAGATCACTGAGGATCTTCCGGTCGATCAGCTCAAAGTAATCGACCTCGATCAGATCCCGAAAATCACGCTTGCCAAGATCCGCTTCGATGCCCAAGACACCCGCACACTCTTCCGAGAGCTTCTCGAAGCTCTCCTCGTACTGGCGACTGTCCTTCCAGCGCTTGAGGAAGACCAACGCGTCTGCATTGAGCCTTACCTGCCCGTCCGTGCTCATGGCAAAGCAGGACTTGAACAGTTCGATCACAAAGTCACGGATGCTCGGCTCGGATGACTCGTAACCGTAGTAACGCGTCAACTGCGCCCAGAAAAACCCTTCGAGGTCACAGCGCTCAATCAGCGAAAACCGTTCGTCGCTACCGTCCGCCAGCTCCTGCAGCAGGCTCTCCAGGATCGTGTCCATCCTGGGCTCGGCACCCGCGCAAACCGCGATCATCTTCAGCCGAATCAAACCGGCCGTATCGTCGGGCTTGAGCAGCTTCTTCAGCGCGTCCTTGCGCTTAGCCGCGTGGAAGAATTCCACTTGCTGTTGAACGACATCGGCGAATTCCAGCCCCAGATCCAGTTCCGCCAACCAGATGGCGACTTGGTCGGTTCGGAACTCCCCATGGGCCAACTGCACGTCGAGCAGCCAGTTGTCCAGATCCTCCGGCTGAGGCCCGTCGCGATACAGCAGGAACTTGTCCTCCGGCTGCTCGCGTAGAATTCGGTGCTTGATCCCGAACTCGTTGTTTGCGATCTCGACCTTATCCACGCCCTCCAGTGCTACGGCCTCGAAATCGGCACGCAGCTCGCTTTTGGCGTCGTACCAGAAGACGATCCGGTGCTTCTCGAACAGTCTGCTCAGCGCTTGGGCGATGCGGTTTTCCAACGTCACGCCCCGAACTCGACTTTCCAGATTCCCGCAGCGATCGTTGCCAATTGCTTTTGCCTTGCCTCGATCTTCGGCTCGTCCCAGGTGTCGTAGTGTTCTGCGACCGCTCGGGTAATCTCAAAGTCGCTTTGCTCGTAGACCTCTTTTTTGACCGCATAGTCCGCATTACCAAGATCGCGGTTTCGATTGCTCTCCAGCGGAGTCATATTTCCAATGCGATAAATCAGTCGGTCCTGCTTTGACTCCGCAATGTATGACCACGCCTCCGATGGATGCTCTGGAAGGATGTGTTCAAGATTATAGGTTGCACTCTCGAACTCGAAGCTCTTACCCGAGCGCTGCCGCTCGATCTCAAAGAGAATATAGCGAACCACCTTCTTGTTCCGACTATTGGTGGTGCGCAGTTCTTTCTCCGAAAAGGCCGCCTTGAACTGGCTGTCGTCCGGATAGACCTCGCGTAACGCGGAGATCACGTCCGATGCACGCGAGTACGTCCCGGCCGATACCTTCCAGGCAATGTCGTTGTAGAGACGCTCTTGCTCATGGGTCTGCAGATTGCAGATCACATTGTATCGAAACGACACAACGGCCACGGCTTTCATGATGCGAGTGAAACCGGCCCTTTCGGATTCGTAGAATGTTCCATGACAGGCCAAAAGCATGGCCAGTGGTTGGCGTACGTTGAACATCACAAGTTGCTCAAGCGTTCGCCTCTCGTCGGCAACCCAAGATGGATCTTGCGGGTCTCGAAGGGCCGCGTAGACAGCGGCTGATTGATCGAGATCCCTGAGTAGCTCGAATGCCGCATCCCGCGTGGTGACGCGCCTGCGTATGGTTTTGAACAAGTCGGACTTGCGCACAAGCTTGTTTCGGCTGTTCCAGAACACGCGCAGAAACTCCGGAAAACTTTCGCTACCCAGCAGGCCCACGATCCGCTCCCATCGCTCCTCGAGCGCCCGCAGCTCCGCTTCATGGGTTTCCTGCGTGCTGATAACGGAAAACAGATAGTTCTTCAGCAGGTCAGTGGAAGAAAGTCTGACGCCGCGCGCATTCAGCGTCTCGAAGACCTTGAACGCATTCAGCTCATCGGTCACTGTGATGACGGTAAAAAAGAGCTTGTCAACCAGCGCATCGATAAAAGCCGTCAGTGCTTTCCCGCTATCCACCAGGTTACCGGTGCGGGTCTTGATCCTGTCCTTGAACCAATTGAACGCCTTGCGCAGTTGATGTTCGGAGGCATTTAACCCACGTTGCGGCAGCTTATCCAGCGGCACAAGGTAGGTTTGATAGAAACGGTTGTTGTGTCGATTGAGCTCCAGTTTAGAGCGAGGCACCAGGCTGACGGGGTCGAGATAACCAATGTAGCTGTTCTGGAGCTGCTCCTTACGCTTCGCGTTATTTTCCGCATCGAGCTTGCTATTGATCAGATCCTGGAGGTGCCCGAGGCCCGCCAGGATCATGACACTGATGGTCGTGAGGCGCTGCTGACCGTCAATGATATCGAATTGCTTACTGTCCGATGACTGGAGCACCAGATATCCCATGTAATGAGCGGGCTCTCCGTCAGTCTCAAAAAGCGCCACCATATCCTGCCAAAGATCATCCCACTCGTCTTCGGTCCAGGAGTAGTCTCGCTGAAAAGGCGGCACCCGATAACTCAATCCATTGCCAAGCAACTGGCGGAAGGTGGAGTTGGTGGTGTTGAAGTTCATTGTCGCCATACTCATTCCTCCGGCGCATCAAGGCCAACGATCTTTTTCAGCGCGGCACCGAATTTTGGATAGTTGGCCTTCACGCCATCATCGAGGTCGATGGCGATCTGCTCGGTGGCCAGGGGATACATCATGTCGCGCTCCCAGGCATCGAGTTCGCCGATGGTCTTTTTCAGGGTCTCGATCTCTTTCAGCGCCTTGGCCTTTTCGGCCTTGGTCGTGTCGGCACTGGCTTCGACACCCCGCAGATAGTCGAGGCGGCTGCTCAGTTTTCCGCGAAACTCACGGAGGTAGTCGTTGAGCACCACGCTGACTGTATCCGGACGGTAGCGGTGCATGTAGATCAGCGCATTGAAGCTGCCCTTGGGGCTGGAGAACAGCCAGTAGATGGGCCGTTTTTTGTAGCGCCTGACATGATCGTTGTAGAACTCGCCGAGGAAGTAGTCGCGGATGCTGAAGTTGCGCTTGCCCTTGATGTTCAGCGCCTGCTCGACGAATCGGAGGTTTTCCTCATATTGCTCCTCGCCAAAGGCCACGCGCAGAAACTTGCGGAAACGCTCGGCGATGTCGTCGGTGAACCAGTCGCCGTCGAGGATCGGGATGACATTGTCGCCATCGGCCGGGAAGCTCGGCTCCGAGATCTGCTTCAGATAGTCCTCGATGGTCTCGCCCTGGTTGGCCAGGATCAGCCCCGGCTTGTCCAGCGCGTAGCGGCCGAACATGCAGCCCACGGCATAGGACACCAGCTCACGCATGGTGTCGGCCAGCAGCAGCGCCTCCAGCTCGTCTTCGCTCTTGTCGTTGCCGTAGCGGTAGTACGGATTGCAGATCAGGGTGATCTCGTTGAGCGGTACCTCAGGCTGCAGCTCATCCTGCAGGCCGTAGGCCTCGATGAAGATGCGGTTGTTCTCTTCCTCCAGCCGCTGCATCTCCAGCGTCATCTCCCGCCAGTGGGCGCGGATCTTCTGGTAGGCGGCCTTTAGGATTGGCTGGTGGTAGTCGGGGCTCAGCAGCGGCAGGCTAGTGAAGTCCCAGGAGTTTTCATAGGAATTCCAGTCCTTCCGCGACAAACCCTTCAGTCGAAGTATTGTAGTGGTAACCAGGTCCTTTTCGTCTTGGATTACCTCAGGCGAAAACGGCAAGTTGTCAATATCACCAGACTGTATATTCAATGTCGGATTCTGAGCTTTTAAAAAATTTCTGCATACTATTGAGTTAAGAAACCCAAGGTAGAGTGGAGCGCCCCACTCTTCGGGAAAAATTGATGAGCCAGCGACATCAAACAAGAAGCCCTTATCAGAAAATCTCGCATTAAATATTGCTGAAGTAATCTTTGAGTAGGTTATTCCCCTTTTAAAGTAATAACCCCTGTCCTTTACTACATAATCAATGTTTCCATTCAAGTATGGATATTTTTGGGTAACGTATTCCTTGATCTCAGCACCGTTATTCTGCCAGTTGACAATATACTCTTGATTGCCGTGCCAACGTCGAAAGTCACCTCCCTTCAGATAGGGAAACCACCTTCTTCCGCTACCAGCAGCAAGTTCAGAACTATCGAAATTAAAGCCAATTTCACCATCTGAGACCTCATGCCATATCCTTAGAAATCGCCCGTTGTTACTGGTCTGTAGCCCAGGTTGACCATAACAAAACTCTCCCAGTCTTTTCCCCGATGCGTACGCGCTTATGGCATTCTTGCCAAGCCAATACGCAATCGGACTGCCCGGTATCGTTTTGAATTCGGCAGCAGACGCGCAGTAGAACCAGCCACAATTGGGATTCCTAATGGCATGAAGCGTTCTTGGCCCTTGGTTCTCTGCACCACGAAAATCGGAAAGTCTTACATAGCCACCTTCGAAATCCGGGCCTTGATCATCGGTTGGTCCAAAACCGCGTGTTTCGGTAGGCGATCAAGCACCCTGAAGGAGTGGCAGGAGCGCCGGGGAGGCGTACCCTTGGAAGTGCAAACTGACCGAGGGAAACGCCGTTGTCCGATGCTCCTGCCTGTGTCGACTCTAGTGCAGATCGACGCCCCACGCCAATCCACGATCGCTTGGATCGCGCCAAGCATCGGCATGCGGTGGCGCAAGCCCGGCAGGATGGGCAGAGTCAACGCGCGGCGGTCAGCGGCGCCGGCGTGGCGCGCAGCACCCTGCGTCACTGGAGCGCGCCCCCTGCGCCATCGGCGCCGTCGGCGCTGTCGGCCTTCGTCGAGACGCCCGAAGGCGTGGTGTGGCTGCGCCGGATCCTGGTTGCCGCGCACTGGAGCATCGGCGAGCAGGGCGGCGCGGGCGTGCGCGTGGTCTGCGATTTTCTCGAGCGCAGTGGGCTGTCGGCATTCATCGGCGCCTCCTACGGTGCGCAGCAGGCGTTCCATGCCGGCTTGGAGGAGCAGATCGTCACCGCCGCCACCGAACTGCGCGGGACGCTGGCCCAAGCCATGCCCCATCGCACACTGAGCATCGCCGAAGATGAGACGTGGAAAGACGGCATGCGTTTGGTGGGCATCGATGCGGTCTCGAACTTCATCCTGCTCGAGCACAGGAGCGATGAGCGCTCGGCGGCGGCCTGGACACGGGCGCTCGAGGGTGGACTCGAGGGGCTGAATGTCACGGTGGTGCAAGGCACCAGCGATGAGGCCAAGGGGCTGTTGGCGCATGTCGAGCGTGATCTGGGCGCGCATCATTCCACAGACCTGTTTCATCTGCAGCATGCGGTCAGCCAGGCGATGAGTCTGTCGCTGAAGCGCGCCGAGCAACAGGCCGAGACGGCGGAGGCCGAGGCGAAGGCGCGCTGGCAAGACGAATGCGCCGCCGAGCAGGCCTATCATCGGCGCCGCCACGGCCCCGGGCGCCCGCCGGCGTTCGCCGCGCGCATCGACGAGGCGCTGAGCGCTTACGTCCAAGCCAGCCTTGCGCGCGAGCAGGCCCACGCGCACCGCGCCGAGGCCAAAGCCCTGATCGGTGCGTTCAGCGAGGTCGACCATCCCTACGAGATCCAACAGGGACAGGCGCAAACCCCCGAGCAGTTGGAGGCGCGTCTGGGAACGCTGTTTGCTCGCCTGGAGGCGATCGCCGAGGAAGCGGATCTTTCCGAGCGTCTCTGCGCACATCTGGCCAAGGCGAAGCGCCTGACTCAAAGCCTCGTCGCCACGCTGACCTTCTTCTTCATGATGGTCAACACCCGGGTGCAGGCGCTGGACTTGGCACCGGCCATCGAGCAGGCGATGCTCGACGACCTGATCCCGGCGCTTTATCTGGAGCGCGTCGCCGCACGCAGCACCCGCGCCGAGCCCCGTCATCGACTCCGGGCACTGAGTGCGCAGCGTCTCGCCCCGCTGAGGCAGCCCTCGCACCCGATCCAGTCGCTGGATCCGCAGACCCGTCACCATCTCGAGCAGGTCGCCGGGGAGTGTGCCGATCTGTTCCAGCGCAGCAGCTCCTGTGTCGAGGGACGCAACGGCTTCCTCGCGCTCTATCAGCATGGGCATCACCGACTCAGCCCGCGCAAGCAGCAGGTCTTGACCGCCCTGCACAACTTTGCGATCAAGCGGCCCGACGGCACCACGGCCGCCGAGCGCTTCTTCGCTCAACCCCACCCATCCTTGTTCGAGCAGGTGCTCGAGCGCATGCCCTGGCCCGCCCGACCGGCCCGACGACGACCGCGCCCGGCAAGGCAGCCTTACCTCGTTCCTGTGGCGGCTTAGCAACAGTGGACCAATCGATGATCAAGGCCCGAAATCCGGGTTGTGGGCATTTTCAACTGTGAAGGTACAAATAGGTACGGTAGCACCATCAAAACCCGAATATTCCAACTGCACTAGGGATGTGATGGTTTTCTGATTGATAAGAAAACTACGTAGCTTCTCGAAGGACGAGATGAACATCCACACGAACGGTGACATAAACCCTAGCTGGCCTTTCGGCAATGCCAGCTCTGTGTTTCGTACCATGAACGCGGAAAACAGATCAGACTTCACATCGGAGTAGTTATCCTTAAGCCACGCTGCCAGTCTCCCATTCATCCCCTTGCCACCCATATAAGGCGGATTGGCAATCACCACATGGTATTTCGGGCTCAGGTAATCAGCCTGCCGCAGGGCTTGCAGCACCTTTTGATGAGTCATGCTGATAAACAGCTGCCCAGAGACATTCTTTGACTCCAGAATCCTGAGCATCCCGTCCACGTCGGTGACATCCGGAGGAATCAGCGAGCCGAAGTTGTCGGCCTCTTCGAACTGACGCAGGGTGCTTCTCAACGGTGCCGTGAACAGGTCGCGCCCGACAAAATCCGTGTACTCCTTCAGCTCGTCCTCGTCGAAGCGGACATTTTCTAGCACGCAGATGTTTGGCTTGACGCCCTTGTTGAAGAACCGGCGCTGCTTGGCGCGAGCCTTCATGGTTAGGGCAAAGGCGGCTAGCTCTCCAGCGCGCTCGTCGATCTCGATACCGTAGAGGTTATTCGTGAGGATCTTCTCCGGGATCTCGGCGGGCTCGTAGCCTTCCTCCTCATAGATGGCATAGAGCAGGTCGAAGGCGTAGGTGAGCATGTGACCGGAACCGCAGGCCGGGTCGCAGATCCTGATGTCTTCCGGGCTGCCAATCTTCAGGAAGTCGGTTTCCGGCTGCTCGGGCTTGATGTAGTAGTCCATCTGCTCGATCAGCTTGGAGCCGGGACGGTTCAGCAACCACAGACGGCCGAGGGAGTTTTCCACCAGGTACCGCACGATCCAGTGCGGAGTGAAGAGCTGGGTGGCGGCGGGGATGTTCTCGGGCGTGATCTTCTTGTTCTTCTTCAGGCCGTCGAACACCTCGTCCTTCTTCTCGGAGATGTAGAACTGGTAGAGCCAGCCGATCACCTCGACATCCTCGCAGGCATCCGGCGTCATCGCCTCGCGGGTCGCTTCCAGGATCGAGTTGGCCGCCAACAATCCGTCCGGCATCAACAACTCGGTGTAGTCGTCGATGCGCTGGAACAGGAACGGCATGGCCCTGTGCCAGTCGTTGCAGGAGGCCACGAGCAGTATCCGGTATGCCTCGCCCTGCGGATCGAGGCTGGGTGCCTTGCCTGCGAGCAGGTCGAGGATGTGTTGCCTTGTCTTCTGGTCCGCCAGATCCTCGTCGATATGCCCCATCTTGGCCTCGGCCAGGATCTCGGGCTGGGACTGGCCGTCCGCCGGGGACACCACGCCAATGCGGGTGTAGCGGTTCATATCCATGAAGCGCAGGGCACAAAAGCGGTTGAACCAGATATAGGCTACCCGCTCGATGACCTGATCCTTACCGTGGTTCTTGATCGCCTCTTCGAGTTTCTTGACGGCCTCGGGGCGTTCCCGTCGTGCTGCGCTTTCCGCACCGAGGACCAACGCCAATTTCGCGGTGACCTGCTCGCGTAGCGAACGGCGTGCGGCCTGGGCGAATTTCTTCAGTTTGCTGGTTTCCATCAGACTTGCACCCGTTTTCCGGCTTGGACCTGCTCCATCAGCACCGTACGAAGCTGTACCAGGTAGTGTTCTACATCTTCCGCCGTGCTCAGCAGTGGCTTGTCGAACGGCACGCGCAGTTGCCTGGCTGCGACATACTGCGGGCGCGGCTCCTTGACCGCAGCAGGTTTTACGCCATCCGTGTCCTGCCCCGGTTCCGGCTTGGGTGTGAGCAGGTCGAACATCCTGTCGAGCAGCTTCTGATAGCCCTGCTCTTCGAAGTAGCGCAGCCGGTCGTTGATCACGGCGATCAACTTCTGTTGTGCGATATGGTGTTGCAGTTCCTTGAACGGTGCGTTCAATTCCTCGGTGCGCTCGGCTGGAAGCTTCTGGTATTCGGGCATGTTGTGCAGGCGCCGCTGCAGGTCGTCGAGAACGCCCTGCGCCTTGGTGTGTGCTTGGCTAACCTGCTGCTCCACCCGTTGCTTGAGTGCGTCGAGTTTGGCCTTGAGTTGCTGGATGCGATTGCCCTTGAAGCACTGCGGGTCGTACAGCGTGCTGCGAACCTCTTCGAGTTCCGGGGTATCGACGTAGGTGAAGTTGGCGTCCTGGTCCTTGAGGAAGGTCTTTGCCTCGTCGTAGATTGCCTTCTGGGAGCCGCCCATAAACTTGCGGACGGGGTCGATGAGCTGCTCTTTCATGTCCAGCAGCGCGTCTTCCTCGCGGGAGATCTCGGTGAGGTACCAGGTGTAGGGCTTGGACGCGAGGTCCTTGAGCTTGGCGAGGACCGGTCCGAGGCCGTTCAGGAACGGGTAGCGGTCCGCCTGGGCGTGGAGCCTGTCGAGTTCGGTCATCAGCGCCTGCACCTTGGCGTTGGTTTCCTTGCCCAGCGCCTTGGCCTCGCCGGATGACGGTGGCGCATCAAAGAAGTCCCCGAAAAATTCCTTGAGTCGTCGCACCTGGGCGGCAGTGAACTCGACGGTCGGTTCGAGCACCACGTTGTTGTAGCCGTGGGTATTGAGCAGTGCCCGTTCCAGCGCGTCGTCTTCCAGCAATGTACTGTCGGCACGCACTTCGAGCTTGCCGCGTGCGCAGAGGTTGGCGAGGTTGCACAGGATGGCGGCGTAGTACCAGCCGTAGGGTTTGCGCTCGAACTTTTCGATCAGGCTCTTGAGCGTGGTACGCACACCGCCACGGCTGTTGCTCTGGATGAACGACAGCAATTCCTGCTCGGACTCGGCCAGGCTGGTGGCATCGCCGCCGAACAGACCGTCCTTGGAGTGCCGCAGGTAGTTGCCGACATCCGCTTCGGTGACGGTAATGCCACGCAACATCCGAAGATTGGGGTAGGCACGCCCGATCAGTTCGTGAAAGCCACGGTTGATGCGGCTTTCAGGGTCTTCCGAGCTGACCTCAACATCGCTCCCGGCGACCAGCAGCTTGGCCTTGCCCAACAGCGAGCCGACCAGGTCCTTGAGCTGGTTGTAGCGGTCGCGGTTCTGGAAGCCCTTGTCGGTCAGAATCCGCTTGATGGATTCCTGCTGCGTGACCGAGACGTTCTGCTGGATGTACTTCTCGGTCTTCTTGAACATCAGGATGTCGCGCATCAGGCGGTCTTCCTGGGGCAGCACGACGAACAGCTCGTCTTGTTTGTAGGTCGAGTTCGTGCGCAGCATCGACTCGTTGTCGGCGTGCTCATGGAACGGGCTGACGATGTGGATGGCCAGCTCCTGTTCCCGACCGTGCAGCCGGTCGTCGAGCTTGCGCGAGTAGGCGTAGTCCTGACCGTTCTTGTCGAAACGGATCTTCTTAGCCCGCAACACCTGGTCGAAGATGAGTTTTTGCAGCTCATCGGCGACGTCGCTGGTCTCGACCTCCGTGTTCTTGATCTCCTGCTCGATGTCCTTTTCTTCGTCGGTCAGGTATTCGTAGAGTTCGCCGTTGCGCTGGATGTAGGTCTGCTGTTCGAGCAGGTTCAGCGCGCCCTCGACCTTCTTGGCCAGCTTGGGCAGGTCGGCATCCAGGTCTTCGAGCATCAGCACGCAGAGGTTGCGGATGGTCGGCTTGAACTCCTTGACGTACTTGACCAGGAACAGTGCCTTGAGGACGCGAATGGCGAACGCATCGTCGAGATGGTGTTCGGCCTGGAGAATGGCGCGTTGGATGTTCGCCTTTACGACCGTGCGAATGCCCTCGAACATCAGGTCGAAGGTCGCCAACCGGCCGACCGGGCGGTCACCGATCTGTACGGCAACCTGCTGGAAGACGCCGAGCATCGAGCGCTCACCTACTGAGCTGTGCTTACCCTCGAAGGCGCTGTGTTGGGACAGGTTCTGGATGGCGGCCTGGAACAGCGGGAACTGGTACGGGATGAACGGGTAGCTGTGGATGAAGTGATCGCGATCCTGGAAGTTGCGGTAGGTCTGGGAGCCGTCCGCGAAGCCGAACAGGGTTTTGAAGTTGTTGACCTCTACGTGGTAGGTGTCCGACAACTGGCCTACGCCCGCTTCGTTCTTGGCCAACAGACGCTTTTGGATGACCTCGGCGACGTCGGCACTGGTCAGCTTCATCCGGTTCTTGAAGCGATCCTGGATCTTCGAGAAGTCGTTGCCCTGCTGCTGCGTCATCTCGCCGACAACCGTATTCAAGTCTTCCTGCGCCGTGACGATGACCCAAGCCCGGCCTCGGCATTTGGTGGCAAGGCTCTCGGCGATGGTTTGCAGGTTGGTCATCAGCTTGACGTTGTCGGCGATGTACTGCCCGACCTCGTCCACGAAGAAGTTCAGCCGGAAGTCCTTTGACCGCTGATCAAGGTATGCCTGGACCTTCTGGGCGAAGTCCTCGATGGCGACGCGGTACTCACTGCGGTACTTGTCGAGGATGCCCGTGGCATCGGCTGCATCCCCTCCCGCAACCTCGGCATAGGCGTTCGCGATGTTCTTGGATTCGAGCAACGCCTGTTCACGGCCCGTCTCCCACGCGCGGCCGGCGATCTTTTCGTAGGCTTGTTTGAAACCCGCATAGAGACCGCGACCGTCGAGATCACGCTCGAACTGAGCGATGTGCCCCTGCTTGCCGTAGTAGCCGCACATCTCGTCGAAGACCTTGACGAAGACCGCCAACAAGGCATCGATCTGGGTCTTGCTGATGACATCGGCCTTCTGATCGATGTTGAACAGGACGCTCTTGGACGGGATGGCCACGGCCCGCTTGATGTCGCCGCGCAAGATCTCGTTGTCGCCGCATTTGGGGAGGAAGAGATCGAGGGTGGAGGCCCCATCGACCTCGCGGTCTTCCAACAGCAACGCCAACATCTTCAGCAAGTGCGACTTACCGGAACCGAAGAAGCCTGACACCCAGACGCCGTTCGCGCCTTCGTAATTGTTGTAGGCGTCGAGAAAGCTCTCAAGCCGCTTCTCCACCTCGTTGGTCAGGACGTACTCCTCGACCTCCAAGCGCAGGCTGGCGTCGTCATCGGCCTTGATGACCCCTTCGATAGCACGATCGATCGGCTTGGCGAAAATGTCCCTAAGTGTCGTCATAGCTGGCTATCTCTGCTGATCAGGCGTCGTAGTGGTAGATGTTGAAGGCCCGGTAATACTTGTCGTCGCGCAATCGGCCGAACAGGTCGAGCGATGCCCCGGTTTCCAGCGAGTGCGTGTAGGCGCCGGGAAAGAACATCAAAGTCGGCTTTTCTTTGGCGACGCTCTGTAAGTTGTTCAGTACGTTATGGGAACGGATGTAGGGGAACACCTCGCCCACCCCGCTGATGAACATCACATCGAATTCGGCGTCATTCATGCGCTTCGCGATCGCGGGGACCAGATGGGCCTCCGGATCGAGCACGCCCTGGAGCAGTTCCTTCAGTTCCGCTTTCGAAACAGAGGCTTCCATTTCGATGATCTGGTCCAAGATGCCGCGTTCCTTGAGTAACTCGATGGATAGATCGTAGAGATTGATGTCGAGTGTTCGCACACCTGTCTGGTCGAGCTTGTTCTGGAGTTGCCGTTGCAACCTGGCCATCGCGACCGCCTCTTCCGGCCTGAACGGGCAGATGAAGAATGGAACCTCGTTGCCCAACCCCTGCTTGTTGAGGAACCGCCTACCGGAGATGACCCCGAGGAGATGGTTAAAGCGGTCCTGCATGGGCATGGATGCAATGTCGGACGTCATTTCGCGAGACTCCTGAGATCCCTCTCGGCAATGGGAAAGTAGCGTGCTTCTGCCGCGCGCTTTGCCAAGAGCAGTGTCGCCAGTTCCGGGCTTAGCGTGGGTGTCAGGATCTGGTTGTCGTTGCTCAGCAGGTGCGCCTCGCGAAGCATTCGGAACAAGATCTGCCGCAGCTTGGCTTTGGTGGACGGCGAGATCTCGGCCAACTCAAGGTGCTGACCACTCTTGGCTTCGAGAAATGCGTCGAAATCGGGATAGGCCAGATCGTTGCGCAACGCGAGGTACCGCTCACGGACAACTTCCGCCATGAAATCGGCGATGAACGCGAACCGGCGGCAGATGGCAATCCAGACAAGACTTACTTGGTCCTGCACACCAGCCGAATCGAGCAGGTCGAGTTCTTCACGGCCAAGCTGCCGAAGGCGAAAGACGACTTCGCGGGCCAAACGCTTCGCACTACTGGCCTTGCGGGTCTGCAGAAGGTTGTCTTGGAGAACCTGAGCGCGAACGGCGTCCCAGTCACCGAGGTCACGAAAGAGCGCACCAACCCGAACAGATTCACGCAGCAAGAGACCACCTGTCGTGAACCCCATGTTGTATCTCTCCACGTCCATACACCGAGCGAGAATCCCGAAAGCCCCTACTTGCTCTTGATGTCGTCAAGCAACACCCGCGAAATCACTCAACTTACCGATTTCGTCAAAAAACGACAGAGCCGCATGATCGTTGATTTTATCCGATCTCGTTGAACAACACTGGAACTAGAGTACTTCTTATATTTCATGGCTTGCCATCAGTCGTGGGCCTAATGTGGAAAGCAAGATGATTCTGCCATTGATCCGATGTCTCGAAAAAAGAAAATGCTCATCCTTCGGCGAAATTTCGGGGTTTTTGCCGTCCATTCGCCACAACAAAAAGCGAGACCGTGATTCACGGTCTCGCGTAACCCTCGTTAAACGGTCAACATCCGACGCCACATCCAACGCCAAGGTAGCCACAGAAAACTCGTCAGAATCAGAACACCGTACAGTAACCCATCCGGTAATTTGATCAGTAGACGGGCTATCCTTTGAACGACGTCACCCCGGTAGAGAATCTTCGCACTTCTCGCCGAATACTTGACGAACCGAGTCGGTCCCACGTGATCGAGCTGACGCAGACCCTCGACGCCGTAGGTTGCCGCCAGCCGAACCCCTTCGGCATGCTGTGCACGTTGTGCACTGCGAACGAAGGTGTCGCCCCCCAGACGAAACAACGTCCGGGTCGCATTCCCGAAGGTCTCGCTGATCTGGGCGAGCCGAGACAGAGACTCGGCACCCCGAGTGCGACTCAGCAATTCCAACCCTCCCCGCACCGCAGCCAAGCGCCGAACGTTGTCCATCAGCTCGACAACAGCGTCAATATTTCCGGTCTGGCGTACCGTCTTTGCACTGGAAATCAGCGTTTCACTCAACCATCCCGGTAGATGACCGAACCGATGAGCCTGTTTCAGTGTTGTGATCGACGATTTTACCATGCTGCTGCCGACAACAGTCGGTGCCGCAGTTCCGGCCGATCCGACTGTCGCAAACGAACTTGCCAACTGACTCGCCGTTGCTACCAACCCAATAGTCGACAGTGCAACGATTACCTGGTCTACGGAATCTCCACGGACCCAGTATCCACCTTGAACTACGAGATCTCGAATGTCCCCGATCACCAGAAGATCCGTCACCACACCTGTCACCTGACCCAGTGTTTCGTCGCTGGTGCCTTGTAGAAACCCCTCGGTCACCTTTTTCGCCTGGTAGATAAGACTTCCCCGAATCGCCGCAATGTCGTCGTTCAGTTCCAACGCTGTCGGATCATTGCGAACGTAGTCATAATCCAGAAAAAACGCCAGATTATCGGCCGCTTCGGCATACCGATCTTCCGACATCATTGCCCGAGTCTCGGGCACCGGGTCGATTCGCGTCAACGCCAATATGGCCAGTTGCGAATGTTGCCAAAGTATCAGTACAACCAACACGCCCAGAAACAGGGCGAACCAACGCAGAAATCGCAGCATCGCGGTTGACTCCAGATATCCTGAAAAAGAAAGCGTTCGGAAGAACGCTTGTTGAAAACATTCGATGCGGCTGGAGAAACGGCTACAGAAGACCGCGTTCCGCCAAACTCACGATGTTGCCGTCGCCGACAATCATGTGATCAAGTACACGCACATCGATCAGCGAGAGCGCCTCACGAAGTCGTTGAGTGATTCGAAGATCCGATTGGGAGGGCTCCGCAACACCGGTGGGATGGTTGTGTGCGAAAATCACGGCGGCGGTATTGGTGGTCAGCACTTTACGTACCACTTCACGGGGATGCACACTTGAACCGTCGATGGTGCCCCGAAAGAGTTCTTCGTAACGAATGACACGGTGACGGTTATCCAGGTACATGACTGCAAAGACTTCATACGGAAGGCCGTATAGATGCAGCTTGAGATAATCGCGTGTGGCTTCAGGACTGGTCATTGCAACGCCTTTCACGCGATAGGTGCGTTCAAGGCATTGAATGGCCTTTTCGACTAGGGACTGTTCGTCTGGCGAGAGTTCGGCACGTCGAAGTGTTTGCGGTTCCAACGTAACAGAGCGGGGAACACGTTTCATTGTTGAACTCCTGGATTGAACGGCGAATGTATGCAGAGTTATATCTACATATTCGTCGCTTGAATCCACGGAGTAACGGCGATGTACTTATTCAGCGGTTTTGCATGATTGTCGATCTTACGAATCTAATACTGATCCGCCGTTTTTAGAGGGTCATGGGATACTGATAACATTCGTACCTTTGTAACCGGCTTGATCTCGAATCCGAAGAAGTACAGTAACTCTGTGACCACCCACGACATCAAAAACGTCGGAGACAATTCCGTCAGGTTCGGACCGTCTAAATATTATCGAACAAGGGGAGCAATCATGATCAATGAAGCGTGCTGTATACCAGGTTGCATGTCACGGGCGTGTAAGAGTTTTGGCGCACTAACGATACCTGGAATGCCAGCACAAGGAATTAGTGCCCACCTGACAATGGAGAGGTACAATTGGCTTTGTGCCTCGCAATAAAAGGAGGCATTGGTGTGGGAGCTATGTCAACGCCACGCGCTTTGGGTAGCTGGCGAAAGTATACCCGAGCGACTCAAGTACCTAGTCGCCCAGTTCTCCGTAGAGTACATTAACTCACGAGCGGTCTGCGATATTAGCGCTGCAAAGATCAAAACCCGCGCCTACAACTGGGATAAGACTCGAACAGGCTGCATCTTCGAAATGACTCGTCACCCAAATGCACATAAAAATGGCTACGTGACGGTACGAGAAGTACAGAAATGGGAGATTGATTTGCATGCTTCAACCATCACTAAGTTAGCGGAGCGTCCTTGGCAACAGGGAGATATCGATCCGACGTTTGAAGATTGACAGCAAGCCAACAGTACCAACGATTGCTATTTTCGTGACCAGTACGAACACGACAATGTTCTGTAGCGTCGTTCGGGAACCGTTCTGAATCGTGCGGATAGGAAGATAATGGTCCGTGATCCACACCAACAAACCGCTCACTCTCAACGCGTACCATCGCCCTAAAGAGCCACTTACTTCCGCCGTTGGAATCCCCCGCACAAACCAGGCGCCGGAAATAGTAAGGTTGATAACGACGGCGCAGTAACGATCGACCCGAGCCTACCTCATCCACAGTCAGCAGTAGTCTTTATCCGTATAGTTCTCTCGCCACGTCATGACCGGCGGGATGTGTAGTTTCGCCTTCGGTATCGCTTTAACGATTCTTCCCACTTCCAGAAAACTTAACCCGTAGGCAACGGTGAGACGATCGTAATCGTCAAGGCGAAGCCCAGGAGCCTGGAGTCTACTGGGAAGCTCAATCCTGTAAGGTGTTAAGCCAAACCAACTCAACCCCGGATCAGACCGCAGACGCTCGCGAAGCCGGTTGTAGAACTTCATGCGCGTACCCCCACCACAGTAGAAGGTAGGAACGCCTTTTAATAGCGAATTTTCCACTAAGCCAGTACCCCAGGCTCTCATATAGGTACTCGTGGAAACTTGAGTTAACACTTTCCCGAAGAACACGCTATCTGGAGCTTGTTTATCATTTGCAAAATCGGCCTTGATCATCGGTTGGTCCAAAACCGCGTGTTTCGGTAGGCGATCAAGCATCCTGAAGGAGTGGCAGGAGCGCCGGGGAGGCGTACCCTTGGAAGTGCAAACTGACCGAGGGAAACGCCGTTGTCCGATGCTCCTGCCTGTGTCGACTCTAGTGCAGATCGACGCCCCACGCCAATCCACGATCGCTTGGATCGCGCCAAGCACCTGCATGCGGTGGCGCAAGCCCAGCAGGATGGGCAGAGTCAACGCGCGGCGGTCAGCGGCGCCGGCGTGGCGCGCAGCACCCTGCGTCACTGGAACGCGTCCCCTGCGCCATCGGCGCCGGCGGCGCTGTCGGCCTTCGTCGAGACGCCCGAGGGCGTGGTGTGGCTGCGCCGGATCCTGGTTGCCGCGCACTGGAGCATCGGCGAGCAGGGCGGCGCGGGCGTGCGCGTGGTCTGCGATTTTCTCGAGCGCAGTGGGCTGTCGGCATTCATCGGCGCCTCCTACGGTGCGCAGCAGGCGTTCCATGCCGGCTTGGAGGAGCAGATCGTCACCGCCGCCACCGAACTGCGCGGGACGCTGGCCCAAGCCATGCCCCATCGCACACTGAGCATCGCCGAAGATGAGACGTGGAAAGACGGCATGCGTTTGGTGGGCATCGATGCGGTCTCGAACTTCATCCTGCTCGAGCACAGGAGCGATGAGCGCTCGGCGGCGGCCTGGACACGGGCGCTCGAGGGTGGACTCGAGGGGCTGAATGTCACGGTGGTGCAAGGCACCAGCGATGAGGCCAAGGGGCTGTTGGCGCATGTCGAGCGTGATCTGGGCGCACACCATGCCACGGACCTGTTTCATCTGCAGCATGAGGTCAGCCAGGCGATGAGTCTGTCGCTGAAGCGCGCCGAGCAACAGGCCGAGACGGCGGAGACCGAGGCGAAGGCGCGCTGGCAAGACGAATGCGCCGCCGAGCAGGCCTATCATCGGCGCCGCCACGGCCCCGGGCGCCCGCCGGCGTTCGCCGCGCGCATCGACGAGGCGCTGAGCGCTTACGTCCAAGCCAGCCTTGCGCGCGAGCAGGCCCACGCGCACCGCGCCGAGGCCAAAGCCCTGATCGGTGCGTTCAGCGAGGTCGATCATCCCTACGAGATCCAACAGGGACAGGCGCAAACCCCCGAGCAGTTGGAGGCGCGTCTGGGAACGCTGTTTGCGCGCCTGGAGGCGATCGCCGAGGAAGCGGATCTTTCCGAGCGTCTCTGCGCACATCTGGCCAAGGCGAAGCGCCTGACTCAAAGCCTCGTCGCCACGCTGACCTTCTTCTTCATGATGGTCAACACCCGGGTGCAGGCGCTGGACCTGGCACCGGCCATCGAGCAGGCGATGCTCGACGATCTGATCCCGGCGCTTTATCTGGAGCGCGTCGCCGCACGCAGCACCCGCGCCGAGCCCCGTCATCGACTCCGAGCACTGAGTGCGCAGCGTCTCGCCCCGCTGAGGCAGCCCTCGCACCCGATCCAGTCGCTGGATCCGCAGACCCGTCACCATCTCGAGCAGGTCGCCGGGGAGTGTGCCGATCTGTTCCAGCGCAGCAGCTCCTGTGTCGAGGGACGCAACGGCTTCCTCGCGCTCTATCAGCACGGGCATCACCGACTCAGTCCGCGCAAGCAGCAGGTCTTGACCGCCCTGCACAACTTTGCGATCAAGCGGCCCGACGGCACCACGGCCGCCGAGCGCTTCTTCGCTCAACCCCACCCATCCTTGTTCGAGCAGGTGCTCGAGCGCATGCCCTGGCCCGCCCGACCGGCCCGACGACGACCGCGCCCGGCAAGGCAGCCTTACCTCGTTCCTGTGGCGGCTTAGCAACAGTGGACCAATCGATGATCAAGGCCGCAAAATCAACCTTGATTCCATCAAAGTATGCTGAATACGATTCGGGAATCGCGATTTCTCGATCAGTCGGAAACTTCAGGTCATCCAAGCACGAATAAAGGGATGTGAAGTTGGAACTTTTCTGCAACGCTTCCTGCCACCAGTTGATACGATGACGGTGAAGGTTCATGACGCCATTCGGTTCAACGGCCGAAGTAAAAAACTCGAAATCCCATTTGCCACCCCGAGCGGGATTGACCCGAAAAAGCGATGAATCGATAGTGCCGGCGCCGACGTCCACAATGAGATAAATGTTACGGGCTTTGCGATCGAAACGATGGGAATTCACGAACCCATAGATCTGTGCGGCGATCTCTGGCACCACATCGACATCGACGTCCTCTTCTTCTGAAATCTGTTCGGGACACGCCCGAAGCGTCTCCTGACGCTTCACCGCCGAACGGATTCTGCCGTTCGTGATTGCCCCTGCGTTACCGGCGACCAACCAGGCGACTCGAGCGATCTTCTCAAAGATGGGTGCGAGCGTCTCGTCAAGTCGATGAGCAACTGGTAGACCAATTCTGAGTTTCCAGAAGATACGCGTGTTACAATACTTATCCAAATGTTCTCGCAATAACCAAGTCCTTGAGTATCGAATCGCGCAGGCTAGAAAGGCGATTACCGGTTCCTGAAGCTCCAATTCCGTTGGATTGGCAACTAGGGCGAGCTTCAAGTCGCGATATACTTTATTACCTGACTGCACGGAAAACACGTCGTCGGTCTGATACAGGCAACAAGGAAGTAGGTAACGCGTAATACCAGCTTCGTTCGTAAAAGGGACAGCAAAGGCACGACCCAAGGCGGAGTCACCGATGACGACTTTTACACTTGATGTGCCGAAATCTAGCCCAATGACGATCTCCCGTTCGTCGTTGGCCGTCAGTCCATGGCATTGAGCAACATTCTCTTGCATGAAGTTGTAATCGATCAATGGCGTCTGGTGACGCCGAGTCTTCTTGAATGCTAGTTTGGGCTTGTCGGTCACCTCTAAGCGATAGGCGTCTTTCATTGGGCTCGGCGGTGGTTTTGTTTGTGTCGGTTGGATCGCATGCGTTTTGAGGACAATTTGTCCCTTGGGCGGTTGTCGAGTGACTTTGCTGGTACCTTTCTTTGGCTCCGCCTTTCGGACCGCTTCTTTAAACCGATCCATATCTAGCGAGGCTTCGCCTCAGACCGACGAGTCATGGGGTGAGCCCCGGCGTTGGGCGGCCCCGGTTGAGCAACGGAAGGCTAAACTTCCGATAGTAGCCGCACGTAGCGGCGTGTGGCGCGTGGCCAAGATGTCAACCGGGGCCTGCCATCATGTTAGACCAAACCGTCGGTGAGTTGCTGAACGATCGGGTCACGCTGGATCTCGAAGGAATCGACCGGCTGTATCTCAACCTGTATCAACCGCGGCTGCAGACCGGCGGCGGGGTAGCCAACTTCTTCAAGGTCCATCGTGGTGCCAAGGTCGCCTCCACGGTGTTGATGGCCCCGATCAGTCACGCCTTCGTCAAGGCGATCGAGGGGTTTGCGCAACGCGAGGGCGTGGAGATCGTGACCTTCGCCAAGGGACAGCGCAAAGACGACATGACCCGCGAGCGGCTCCGCGACTTCGCTCAACCCGAGGGTGTCCTGTACATCGGCAAGGCTCAGGAACGGTTTGCCAGCTTCCGCATGATCAAGAAAATCAGCACCCACACCGGCCAGCCGTACCCCTGGTTCACGCGCGGGACGGTGATGTGCAACCATTTCTACTTCTATCTGGTGGATGCGGACTTCGGCCCCCTGTTCATCAAGTTCTGCTCCTACTTTCCCTACACCGCGCGGGTCTGCCTCAACGGTCATGAGTACGTCAAACGCCAGTTGGCCAAGGCGGGCATTGCCTTCGAGGCGCTGGACAACGGGTTGCTCAGCTGCGCCGAACCGGCCCGTGCGCAACGCATCCTCGATGACCTGAACGAGGCGACGATCGCCGCACTGGTGGCCAAGTGGTTGGGACGGCTCCCGGATCCCTTCACGGCGGAAGACCATGCCGCCGGCTACAATTTCCAACTCTCCATCCTGCAGGCGGAGTTCGCCCGCACGCAGGTGTTCGACCGACCGCTGTCCGGACGCCATCTGTTCGAGGAGGTCATCCGCGAGAACCTCGACTTGGGACGGCCCGAGAAGGTCAGCCTGATCTTCAACCGGAGGATCACCAAACGCACGCCGGGGAGCTTTCATACCCGCGTCATCACCCAAGGGGTTATCCCTTCGCTGCATGTCGGCTACAAGTCCTCCAAGATCAAGCAGTACTTCAAGGAAGGTCGGGCCCTGCGCACCGAGACCACGATCAACAACACCCACGACTTCGGCATCGGACGGAATTTGAACAACCTGCCCGCCCTGCGGGCCATCGGCTTTGCCGCCAACCGTCGCTTGCTCGAGGTCGAGACGCTCAGCCAGGACTGTCTGCTGGCCGAGGGGGTGTTCGATCAGGTCACCCAACCGCAGGTGGTCGGCGGGCAACGCGCCCCGGGGCTGCACCTGGACGATCCGCGGGTCTTGGCGCTGTTCACCGCCCTGTGCCTGTTCCTCACCCTGCCCGAGGGCTTCCGACACGCGGGGATGCGCACCTGGATGGCCCAAGCCTTGGGGGTGCCCGAGGACGCCTACTCACCCGGACGCATGACCTACGATCTGCGCCGACTGCGCCTGCATGGCCTCATCGAACGGATCCCGCAGAGCCATCGCTACCGGGTCACCGATGCCGGACTGCGGGTCGCCCTGTTCTTCACCAAGGTCCACAGCCGCATCCTGCGACCGGGGTTGTCCCAATTGTTCGACGGCTGCCCGAAGGCGCCCAACCGGCCCATCGCCACCGCCATGAGCCGGCTGCAACAGGCGTTCGCGGACCTGTTCGAGCAGGCCAAACTTGCGCCGGCTTAAACTTGACTCACGCGCGCAGAAAGTTGTTCGTCAAGGAACCCTAGTTTAGTCTTGGATCTCGGCACCGACTCTCTGGGAGGCACCGCGGCCGCCTTAGACTTCTGCTGGTTTGTTTCGCTCTGCGCCTTGCTCATTGCGTCTTTCATTGAGTTAGCCATCGTCCGGCTCCAGCGACATTGATTTAGATTACCCGGATTACTCCACCCGACACTAAACTATCCTGAGCTGTTGTCTTTTCCTTAAGCCGCAGTTCCTTTATCTTCGTTTCTATACGTTGTTGCAGCTTATTCAGTTGCCCGCTTAGAGCGGGAATGATACGCCGCTGCCGATCCGTCCCGAACCGCTGAAAATCGTTGATACGAGAATTGAGTGTCTGACGCTTCTGATCGAGATGGTGCTGCAAGGTATTAACCATCATATTAACGCGGTCACGGTTCTCGCGCGCCTGAGCTTCACTGAACGCCCGGAAACGCGCTTCCAGCTCGGTCCGGCACTCATCCAGCACGTCGGCGACAAGGGCGTGATCGAGGCTGTTCATGGCACCCAACCAGTCCTTGCCTTCAAGGCCGGCAATATTGACGAGAGACTCAGCCTGCTCACCGTCGATGCGTTTCCCATCGAGTCGTCGTACGAGATAGTCGAGCCGCTCGATCTCCCGAGCGCCGGAGACGGTCCAACGGGCGACGGCATAAACATAGATCCCTGCTTCGACCGGACCGAGGATCTGGGCTTGCAGCTCCACGGCTGAAACCGGGCAATACAGCGGACCACACCCTGCGAGCTTCAGACGCTCGCTGACGAACCGGGCCTCGATCATCGTTTGGTCCGCCCAGCCGACGGGAGCATGGTATCTCGGCGTAAGGCGCTGATTAGCAAGCAAAGATCGGCCCTATCTCTACGTTTGCACTGGGTTTTGGACCAAGCGATGATCAAGGCCACGAACCGCACCAGCGGATGATCCTGGGTAATGCGCTCCACTTGATGCTGAACGCGGCCGAGACGGTTCTCAAATAACAGCCGTGGTGGTGAAGATGCCAGAATGCCCGTAGCTCCCAACTGATGGGCGGACAGAAACTCGGCAAAGGCGACTCGTCCCTCGGTTGAAAGTTCGAGTGTCTGCTCCAGGTGGTTGTCATCAGCGGCGAGCATCCGGGTGCCTGGATAATCCCGCTCCAGAAAATCACGGACATAGGCCAACAGATCCTCTCCGCGCAAATAGCGCCCCAGTTCGCGAGCGGCGCGCACCTTGTTCTGGATGAACTCGCCATGCGCGATGAGTCGGGTAGCCTCCTCTTCCAGCTCCGCCTGTAAACGGTTGGTATTTTCGACCGCCTGGCAGGTTTGCTCGATGCGGTTGATTTCCTGCTCAGGCGTGAGCTTGTGGGACAACAGCTCATAGGTCAGTTTGCGGATCTCCTCGCCGAGCATCGCCTCTACGCTGCCCAGCGCCTGCTTGAATACATCCAGACGGACAAGTAATCGGTTGTAGATCCGGTCGTCGATGGTGTCTGCATAGATGAAGTTCCAAATCAGAATCCGCTCGGCTGTCTGCCCGATTCGGTCGATTCGTCCAATGCGTTGCTCGATGCGTGCCGGGTTCCACGGCAGATCGTAGTTAACCAACAAGCTGGAAAACTGAAGATCCACGCCCTCTGCGGCGACCTCAGACGACAGCAAAAGGTTTGGACCGTCGAGCGCGGCGAAACGGCGCAATGCCGCTTGTTTGTCCATGCCCCCGTGTAACACAACCGACAGTATCCCATTGGACGCAAGCCGTTTAGCTAGGTAGTGCAGGGTTTTGCGATAAAAAGAGAAGAGGATAATCTTGTGGCCCGGATAGTTCTCCCAATAGCGTTTGATGTTTGCAACCAGTTCGGCATACTTAGTGTCCCCAGCTTTTAGCACACGATCATCCCCGACCCGGCGCGCAATGCCGACCAGGGTCAACAACAGTGGCCCCAGAGTGGGTCTCTGGGCGGGTTCGTCCGAATCTCCAAACAACTCAAAGACAGACTCCTCCAGCTCCTCTTCATCAATGTCGCCCGCCCGCTCGATCCACCCCTGACAAGCTGCGGCGATGCAACTCGACATCTGCCTCTGGGGAATGGTCAGCATGAAACCCTCGGAGACGGCAAATCGGGCGCAGAAATCACGTACCGCTTCGGTCACCTGGAGGTAGAACTCGCGCTCCGTCGGGTTCATCTCCACACGTATGGTTACCGGCGTGCGTTGGACCCGCATCTCTTGCACATCACGTTTCAGTGTCCGCGTCACTACTTTCGCCAGTGGATTGATCCGGTCGAGTTGCTCACTGATCTCCGCTCGCCCACGTGGTGACAGTAACTCCTCGTCGCTTGGCGGATTCTGAAGGAGATAGTCAAGCTGCTCGTTGTCGCCGAAGATTCGGCTTTGGATCGCTTCCCGTATTGTCGACTCGAAATCGGTCTGGGTCACCTTCCCGCCTAAAATTCGATCGCGCAGGGCGACCACAGGCGCATTGGCGCGCAAGGTCTGCTCGAAGGAATTCTCATAAGGGAAGGCATCTTCATCGAGCAAGTGCAACAGCGTGTACAGATCACGGCTGCGCAGTTGGATCGGGGTCGCCGTAAGCATGACCAGGTTGTGGGTGACCGGTCGCAGGAGGCGGGCGAAACGATGTGTTAGGGTCTCCGCGTTGCGTAAATAATGAGCCTCGTCCACGACCACCAGATCGAGCAAGGCGTCATCGAGCATAGAGTCGGCAAGAAAACGCGCCAGTTGCGCGGCGGGCGTCTGAGACGTCTCTGCGTGATCGTCCGGGTTCCAGTCCCGAGGCGGGCGCATACCTTGGAGGCTGGCGATCAGCGCGAACTGTTGTTGAGGTCGACGTTTCAGCGACGCCAGTCGATCAAGTAGTACCTGCGCATTGACGATCTCGGCCTGAACACCAAAGCGATCGATCAATTCTTCTCGCCATTTCTCCCGCAACATCGCTGGACATACCACCAGCAGGCGCTGCGCATCAACACGTGCCCGTAGCTCGGTCCAGATGAGACCAGCCTCTATAGTCTTGCCGAGTCCCACCTCATCGGCGATCAGAATTCCGTTGCAAGGGGAGTCGAGAAATTGAAGCACCGGCTTGAACTGATAGGCAAGGAAATCGGTATTTGTGGTGTTGAGGCTGTAGATCAAATTGGCAAGTCGCCCACTCAGACGGTAGTAGGTGATGGCACCGCGCAGATCGGTGACCCGGCCGTAGCGGCCGGCCTGAATCATTGCATAAGCTCCGGCTGCGCCATGGATGACCTTCTCCAGTGAGCCCTGAAGAATGAACTGCTCATCACCGTCAAGGAAATGAACTAACACCCGCAACCGATGGAGGGGGCCGTCGGTCTCGTTGCCAAGAATCCCAATCCGTCCGGGGTTCGCTTTCAGCCTGATTTTATCTCCTGGTTGCATCGACATACCTTCGACCTGTCAGCAAAAACTTCACTCCGCCCCGATCATACAGATCTTGACCGACATGTCTCAACATGGGAAAGGGCATCCCAGCCACGCCATTGGTACTGCCGAACGCACTAGTGCATTTGATCGGGCACCAGCAGTATTCACGCGTAGTTTCCGCACCCGTACTTTCAGTGCTGATCCCCTAGGCACTTTTCATTTGCCTAAGTTACTTGAGTGTCTTGGCTCTCCCTTTCAGTCGAGAAGAGGACGGGAATCGGAGAGTAAGCCGGGTCCTTGCCATCGGTTAGGCTGACGTTTGTGTTCTCTGTTTGCCGCCTGGTTTCCCGGCGGTGCCACATGATCTCGGCCATACGACGGTTCGTTCCCGGCTCCTCGCAGAACCGGACTTGGAGTGTTACACCATCCGGCTCCCAGCTTGAGTCTTCCACCAAGGGACGGGGTAGAGGTCGTGAATGATCCGCGCCGTCGGGAGCATGGGCTTGATGACCGCGTAGAAGCGCTTCCAGGTCAACGAACGCCGTTGGCTGAGCCGGTTGAGCCATTTGAACAACAGGCCCGTCGCGGCGTAGAGGTAACCCGATACGCCCCGGCTATTGCCGCTCACACCGTAATACTGGATGTGTCCGCGCAGATGCCGGATCAGGTATGCCACCATCGCCCGTCCGCCTTGCGCCCGCAGCCCGCGCAAGCGCTCGTTCAAGAGCGCGAGCTTCTTGCGCACCCGCTTGCCGTCGGTCTTGCGCCCGACGACGAAACGCCCCGTCCGGCTCTTCCCGACATAATGGGTGAAGCCGAGGAAGCTGAAGGTCCGCGGTTCGGACGTCTCCGCCCGCGTCCGACCCAGCTGGTCGCTGCCGAAACGCAGCAGTGCCGTTTTGCTCGGCTCGACCTCCAGATCGAACTGCGCCAGACGTGCGGTCATCTTGGTGAGAAAGGCCCGTGCATCGCCTTCGTGCTCGAAGCAGGCCACATAGTCGTCGGCGTAGCGAATCAGGTACGCCCGTCCCGTGCACATTCCCGCAAACCGTTTCTCGAACCAGAGATCGAGCACATAGTGCAGGTAGATATTGCTGAGCACGGGCGAGACCAGACCCCCTTGCGGGGCGCCCTCTTCACTGGCCGTGAACGCGCCGTCTTCCATGATGCCGGCCTTCAGGAACCGTCGCACGATCCGCAACAGATTGGGATCGCCGATGCGGTGCTCCAGGAATTCCATGAGGTGGGAGTGTGACAAATGGTCAAAGAACCCTTTGATGTCCGCCTCCACGACCCACTGCGTGCGCCCGTTGGTGATCACTTCGGCCACCCGGCGCAGCGCATCGTGCGCACTGCGACCCGGCCGAAACCCGAACGAACAGTCCCGAAACTCCGGTTCCCAGATGGCCTGAAGAATGCGGCTGAGGCGATCTTGGACCAGGCGGTCCTCGAAGCTCGGCACCCCCAACGGCCGATAGCGGCCATCCCCTTTCGGGATATAGGTGCGCCGCACCGGCAGAGGCCGGTACCCCAGACGGCGAATCCGTGCCGACAGATCCTCCAGACGCGCGTCCAGACCCACTGCATAGTCGTCCTTCCTGACCCCGTCGACTCCGGGCGCCTTGCGTCCGTCCTGGCGCTCGAAGCTTTCGCGCAACCCCTCCGGGTCAAACAGCATGCCCATCAGGGACGTGAACCGCGTGTGCGGCTCCGCGTGCGCCTTCAGTGTGAAACGCTCAAGCTTGCTGGTCACGGTCAGAGTCCTCTCGGTGTAGGGCCGTGTTTCACTCTTGCGTTGTCTCAAACCGCCACCCCTTCGCTCCACCCGCATTACCGGGTATCAACGCTACTCCAGGTGGCTCCGACTTCCGCGCATCGCTGCCCGCGTCCTCGCTTTTGACACTTGTTCGCGGGTGCCCGCCTCCGGCGGACCGATACACGGATCTCCCTGGTTACCGCGTACTCTCGATGTCAGGCTCGATGTGGTCTCGGACCCCGGGGAGTTCCCGTGCCACTCGCCACAGCGCGTCACGGTCTGTTGCCTGCCGGGGGGACAAACCCGTCGGCACTCACCCATGTTCTTTTCGGGGCTCAATACCTTCAAGGTCGGCTCCACCCGTTACCCTTACACCTCGCCTGCTTTCGTGCCTACGCATCGACGCGCCTGTTACCAGCCGCGCCGTCCGGGTAGAGACAGCCATTACTGAGCCATCCCCCCCACAGATCCGGACGTGACCAATTCGGTCATCCGGTTCCTCGGTTATCAGGAGCGCAACACCACTCCCGACACATAACTTCGCTACCCCGCCAACGATCAGACGGCGTGGAGGATTTTGGGATTCGGCAACGGCAGACGTTCCAGCAATGCCGCGAACTTCTTCCATGGCATCGCTTTCTTGCTATTGCGCCGATGCAGCCAGTACCGCCAAGCACGACGTACGCGGTCCAGTACCGCCGCCATGGCGCGCGAGTTTCCACGCACGCCAAAGTATTGGTAGTGACCGCGCAGCTTTGAGCACAGCACGCGGTGCTGCTCCTCAATGTTGCGGTGCCGGTTCCGGCGGCACCACTCCCAGATCCCCTGGATCGTCTTCCTGACTTTCTTCCGTGCGGTCTTGCGCTTGATGACCCAAAATCCCCGCCTTGACCTCGCCCAGTAGTGGGTGAATCCGACAAAGTCGAATGTGTTGGCTCCCCGCCCGCGCATTTGTGCACGCGCCGGCCGACTGAAATCGAGGAGGCGGCTCTTCTCTGGATGCAGTTGTAGTCCGTATTTCCCGAAGCGCTTCGGCAACACTTCCATGGCGCGCCGTGCATCGTTCTCATTCTGAAAGCCGATGACGAAGTCATCGGCAAACCGTACGAGGAAGCAATGCCCTCTCATCCGTGGCTTGACTTCAGTCTCGAACCACTCATCCAGTACGTAGTGGAGATAGATATTCGCCAGCAAGGGGCTAATGACCCCGCCTTGTGGCGTTCCTTTATCGCTATAGCTGATCTCTTCTCCCTCGATGATGCCGGCATGTAACCACTGCCCGATCAGCCGAAGTATCCCACCATCATTGATCCGGCGCTGAATGAACTCCCTTAGCCAGCCCCAGTCAAGGTTGTCGAAGAATCCTGTGATGTCTCCGTCATAGATCCATCGAATACCGTGCGTCATGCACTGCTCGCGTAGGTCCGCGAGGGCGTCATGGGCGTTGCGCCCCTCCCGAAAGCCATAGGAGATCGGCAGGAAGTCTTGCTCCACGACCGCCCCCATCAGTATCGATACCGCTTTCTGGACGATCTTGTCTTCGATTTCCACGAGTCCGATCGGACGTTTCTTTCCGTTGTCCTTGTCGATCCACACGCGCTTGATCGGCGGGGCCACATAGCTCCGCGTCCTCAGCCGCCGGTGGAGGTCCTCGAGGTTGGCCTCCAGGTCCTTGGCGTAGTCCTTGACCGTGATTCCACTGAATCCCGGTGCGCCATCTCGACGCAGTTCGTAGAAGGCCTCGCGTAGAAGGTCCAAGTCCATGCGGTGGATCAGGCTTGTGAAGACCCGATCCGGATGCTCGATCGCTTGCTCTGCGATTTGCCGCAGTGGTGTTTCGATGAAGATTGACCTCTGTGTGCCGCTCATCTTTCCCCACGACAATACGTTATGCCCGGCGTCGCCTTCCCTACAGCGGGTCCCTTGGGTCTCGGTTCCCCGCCTTCTCGGCTCTCCAACTTTCAGCCTTCGGTACTATGCTCAGCTAAGACGACCGTTTCTCCATCTCGGGTTGCTTCGCCTCAAGCTCGCTTCCCGATACCTTGTGCTCGTTCGCTTGCGTTTGTGTCCCCTCGCGGGTTCGCTGCCCGGGTGCGACGATGACCCTGGCCGCGCCTGGCCCGACTCTTGACCGGCGTGCCTCACCGGTGCTCTCCACAAGGAGATGACGGTCCTCTCAAGTTCCCAGGCTACCCCTGTGTGTACATGCCCCGCTCGTCGATCCCGGTGGTGTCCTCGTCGCTCGCCCTAGCGCTCCAAGGACTACAGCCTTCCGGCGCCTTGATGCCGTCGGCTTTCCCAAGCTCGCGCTCGGTTATCCTCATGGACCACAACCATATCTTTTCGGAACTCAGTCACGCGGCCTGCACACTCGCTACACCTGGCTTCATACACACCCTTGCGGGTTATGCACGCAGGTTCGCTACAGAGTCGGTGGCTAGCCGCCTCTCATGGGAATTGGGTCACCCCTCACCCACTGGGTAACGCTATCCAATTTCACGGTCTCCGTTCCGATTCCAAGGATCTGAATTTAACTTGACACGACAAGGCTCGATACCGGGCTCGTGGCTAGCGATTACCCGGACGGGGGTCCCACCCGCTAGAATACGCAGCCTTGCCAGGCCGCACTGTCCCTCCAATCACCGACTATCGGCTTAAATCCCATCCGAATCAGCGTGTCGTGCTCCCAGCCCTGCTTGGAGTAGATGTCGTAACCCCAGAATCGAAGTTGTTCTCTGGTTACCGTACAGGCCGTTCCCTCCTTCTTCGCATTCAGCACAGCGATACTCATCGCCTGATCGACGAACAGTTCGCCGAGACCAAGATGCACACAGTCGTCACACCACGTGATAAAGTCGCCGTTGAACGGATGTGTGGCTTTGGTAAAAGTTGGCTTGCGCATGTCTCGTGCGAGATTTATTAGAATGGGATAAGGAAGTTTTTCACGAACCTTATTAGACCGTTATCTGGTTTCCCTTTTTCGTCTGCATCAATAAGGACGGCATGAGATGTCAACGGTTTGAAATAAATGCCGCTGAAAAAGATATCGACTGGATTTAGCTGGGCTTTAATTTCAAAGTGAGCACTTCTATCCCAAGCTATTATTCTTTTTATTGGAACACTTGATGAAGTATCTAGCTGTTTAGATTTTCCTTTTGATAAAAATATTAATTTACCAGGACCAGTAGCGCAGCTATGAAAAACCCTACCAAAAACAAGCGATGGGAGTCGGAAACTAACAATCGTACTCAACTTGATCGGGCCGGCGATAGCAGCCAAGCTGGGATACTGAAATATAACCTGCTCGCCTTCTTTAAGATTCCACTCTATAAATTCCGAACTTCCGGTTGCACTTAGTTGTGCACCGGAGTCGTTCTCATCACCCGAAATCTCATTCATCGTGTAACACTGCGTTAATATTCTTGACAAAATAGCGCAACTCGGCCTTGTTCATTATCCCGTCCACCGCCCTCAGGCTGCGACCGGCATCAGATAGGGCAGTTTCGGCGGGCGTGGCCGTCGGCGTCGCGGTCGCGGCGGCAAGGGCACGCGCAGGAGGATCTGCTCGAACAGCGCGAGGTGTGTCCTCCCGAAGAAGCGCTCGGCGGCGGTCGTGCCGTCGGGGCGGCGGATGTGGAAGTTGTGCACGCCCGTGAGTGCGGCGAGCCTGCGGTCGCTCAAACGATGACGCCCGTGATGATGCAGCGACAGTTGGCCGTTGCGTCCTTCTACGCAGGAACTGCTGCGTTGGAACAGATCGGCGCAGGCGCCGGCGACCTGTTCGACCCGAGCGCTGTCCTCGGGCGCGAGACGCTGCAGCGGATGATCGGGTCGACGCAGCGCGTCGAGCAACGCGGTACTCACCGCCTGCACGCGGTGTCGGGTCTCGGCCGCGGTGCTGCGGGAGGCGACGCGCTCGAGGTAGATGCCGGGGATGAGCTGCTCGAGGACCGCCGTTTCCAGCTCCGGGGACAGCCCGAGGGCATCGACCCTGGCGCTCACGGTGGCGAAGAAGAACGCAAGCGTGGCGAGCCATTGCACGGTCAGGCGCTCGGCCTTCATGATGCGTTCGCGGGCGCGCTCGGGCAGGTCGGCGGCCTCGGCCAATCCCTTCAGGCGCGTCCAGACGTCGGTGAAGCGCGCCGCCACGCGCTCCACCGGCTGCGTCTGTCCATCCACCGGATCATACGGGTGATACAGCACACCGAGTTCGCGGATCAATTCACGCGCCTCGGTCTGCCGCTCCCGTGCGCGGTCGCGTTCGGCTTCGACGGCGACCAGCGCGCTCAGGGCGGCGGCAATGCGGGTCTCGAAGGCCGGTGGACGCCCGAGCGGGCGCGGCAAGCGCGCCTCGAACGCCTGCTGCGCCGCGCGCTCGGCCTCCCATCGTATCTGCGCGGCGGCGACGCCGGCTTCAGCCTGGCGCAGATCGCGCGCCAACGCCAAGGACGTGGCTTTGGAGAGTTCGTGTTGGCCGTGAAAGAGGTCCGGGGAGTGGTGAGCACCGAAATCCGTCTCGGCATGCCGACGCAGCGCCTTGGCCTCGTCGGCGGTGCTCTGGATGACCTCCACGGCGAGCCCCGTGCAGGCGCCTTGCAGCGCGGCCGTCCAGGTCGCCGCGGTGCGATCCGCGGCGTACTGCTCCAGGACAATGAAGTTCGACACCGGCTCGATGGTGACCAAGCAGATCCCCGGATGAAAGGTTTCGTCCTCGCACACCGTCACCGCACGCGCCGGCATGCCCTCGGCAAGCGCCGTGCGCTGCTCCGCGGCCACCGCGACCACGGCCGTTTCCAAGGCGACATTGAGCGCGTGCTGCGCGCCGTCGCTGACCCCGACGAAGGCCGACAGTCCGCTCAGTTCCAGAAACTCACTCACCAGCCGGGTGCCACCCGCCGCCCGCAAGGTGATGCTGAAATGCGCCGCAAGCACCATCCGATGCAACCAAGCGATCCCGTCCGGGGTGCGCGCGAAGGCCGTCAGGCCCGTCGGCGGATCCCCGCGCGGGACGTCCCCGCACCAGTCCCGCAAGGTACTGCGCGCAATACCCATATCGGTGGCCACAGCGCGTTGCGTCTCCCCCGCCGCCAGCCGCATCTCGGCCGCCGCGAGGTGCTCGGCTTGCTCCAAGCGTGTGCGCCGCGTCATGCGCCGATGCGCCGACCGGGTCTCGAACGTCCGGGTAGCGTCGCGCTCGCGCTTGGTCTAAAGTCAATCTCGGCAGGATCTTCGAACATCTTTCCGAACCCTCGGTGAGTTTGCACTTCCAAGGGTAAGAAATTTCGGGGGTCCTGCCAAATCCCCGCACACCGACTAACAAGCTCCGGACTCGGACTTGGAACCGGGTGGCCGCGGGTGGTTACCCACCCGCGGCTCCCACAGATCCGGACGTGCGGGACTACCGCATCCGGCTCCTCGGTTGAGCGCTCGCTGCACGACAACTGTCGCACACCCGATGGACCATTCAGCCCATGTCGCGATCTCCTGTCGTTCTGTTCAGATGGTCAGGTGACTCGATGTTCACGCCATCGTCCCTTCAGAAGGTGTCTCAACCGATCGGCCGCTTCCCTCCCATGGGTCCGCTCGGGTGCGTTCCCCACGCTCAACGGTACTATCAGCCGACTCTGACTGCTCAGTCGCCATCGCGCCGCACTTCGTTGCCTTCGCTTGGCGCTACCTTGCCGTCGGTCCTGTTCGCTCCCGTCGGCCGGACCAGCGCCGTCGGGCCGGGGCGGCTTCTTACGCGGTGCCCGCGCCGCGTCTCGGGCAAGGAGCAACTGAGCGCTCCCAGGTTCCTGGACGACCCGTGCGTACATGCCCTGCTCTTAGACCCCGGCGGAGTCTCGACATCAGGCCGTTACGATGCCGAAACTGTTGCCTTCCGGTGTTCCGAATACGTCGGCTCCGCTGAACTCAGTAACGGGGCTCCATCACACGGCCTGCACGCCCCCTGTGTACGCTTCGCAGGCGGGATCGCTCCCGCACCACACAACACTCGGTTCCGGTGGATGGCCACTCCTTACCGGCTCGGGACTTGCACCCGGTGGGTCGCAAAAAGGAGTTTCCGATTGGCTTATCCGTTCGCTATCTTCCTCTCCTTCCAGGCTTTGCCTGGCGCAACGGGACTATGAACAACGCCCGCAACTCCATTGCGGCACCTTAATCATTGGAGGACAGCCGCTTGCCTCTAATGTTCTAACAACATAGAAAATTTCTGTATTCAAAGGTGGGGTTGTGTATTCTTGGCCAACCAAGTTGATATTGCTTGCTAGACTTTGGCTCGATACTCTGTATTGTTTCGCTAAAGTTGCATGCAGCCCGTATTTTTTAGAAACACCAACTCGCGCAAAAACATAGAAAAAGCTTTTGACAGCGAGAAAGATAAAGATAACATTCGATAAAAGAGCGAGATGCGACAAAATCTGGACAACAAGTTCCTTAGCATTAAAGCGCTGTTTGGATGTCTCAAGGCTTTGCCGAACTTGTTGCTTGATGCTCTCTGTCTTTTTGCATACCAGGTCGTACCATGAGCAATCCTCAAAGGCGAGAGCGGACTCAGTCACTTGTTCTGCACTGTTGAATGCATGTTCGTTGATTCTTAGCGCGAGGTCGTTGATAAAGTTTCCCATCAAAAGTCCAGCTATTATAAAGATGCTTAGGGGGCTCCATAACGCAAGTGTTTTTAGTGTCGCAGACAATAACTTGCCCGGACTCAATAATGACAGGACTTCTGCGTTATCTCGGAAAGCTTTATATAACAGGTATACAGGCAGAGAGATTGTGAGCAATAAAAGTATAGATCGTGTTAGCCAAAAAAATAGAACTACCAGGTCCAATACAACTAAAACAGAAATAGCAAGACCAGCGATCGTCCAAAAGATCTTGTTTTCAAATCTTCGGAAAAAGAATATTACCGATATCGCAACTCCGCACATCACTAAGGGTACGAATATTAAACCCGAAATACCAGTATACGGGTCATAGTTTTGGTTTATCGCACTTACAAAAAAAGCGGGCATTATAAAGATAGAAGGCGCTAATGCAACAACGCCAAACCAGTCCTTGCGATACACTAGAGTCCACAACGAAAAAGGTAGAAGCAAAAATGCTGCAAAGACCAAAATGCTGTTTTTAATTAAATATTCATCTTCGCTTGCATCATGACCAAAAAAGCGCAACGCACCCCAGAGACCAATAACCAAAAAGAATAAAAAGCTAAAGAAAAGGTTAAGGTTCACTACCTGTGAAGGGCGATCAACCCGATTAACGGCTAAGACTTCGGTATGCTCCATGACGTTATTACTCTTTTCTTGATCTGGAAATGCTGCTTGGCCTGAATATTTGTTATTGAGCAGGTGTCAAGCAATATTTTCTTCGCGTAGGCTTGTATCCTCAGAGAAATCATGCCCGATTCACCCAATCCATCGAGCGCATGACGAAACACCCTAAGTGACTGGTCAAAAACCCTTTGGGCAATGGTTTACAAGCACAGCAAAAATTCGCAATGTTCAACGTCGCGGTCTGCATGTGCTTGGATGGATCGGAAAAAAATTCAGATCGCCCGTAAGACGGGCGACAGGTCGTTGCAACCTGGAGTAAGGCTCGGAAAACTGAAGACTGCGCGAATCGGCCCACGGTTCTGGTTCCTTGTGCATCCTGTACACCCACTACATCACGCGATTTCCGGCTGGACTGTCACCTACGGTGGTTGTCCAGACCGGATGTCCTTGGTCGATGCCTCATGATCGACGAGGTGGCCACTGTTGGTCAGCATCGGGGCCACATCAACCTAGCGTAGAAGAAGATACTTCCAAGTCAACATTTGGAGTGTGGAAAAGGTCGCAAAACTGACCTAGCGCAAGCCGGGTCTGCGGATCGTCAAAGTTGGGATTTTGAAGTCATCCTGCCGATGAGGCTGACGGTTGGCGTCTCGGTCGGGAAATCGGGACGAAGAATGGTGTCGCACGGGTTGAGGTTTGGGAGCCCTCACCAGGGTGGACATTCAGGCATGTTTTTGGGTTCGTAGAGACGTTCCGGGTGGATCCTTGACGACGGTCGCCCTGGGGGGCGAACGGCGTCTTGAAGGTCTTCCGGCGATTGTGAGGAGATGCAGCGTCGAAGGTTCGGACGCAGATGGTCGCGTGAGTTCGTGGGGGATCCGGCCGCTTAGGGCTGGCGAAACGGTAACCAAACGGCAACCAGCTCGGATCTTCACGAAAAACGGCCTATGCGCTAAACACCTAAGCCGTTGTTTTATTGGAGCTGGCGGACGGATTCGAACCGACGACCTGCTGATTACAAATCAGCTGCTCTACCAACTGAGCTACGCCAGCCATGCAGGATGCGCCCGAGTCCGAAGACCGGGCGATTTAGTCATTCTACAGTCAAGCACGACGGCCGCTCAATGAGCGCGAGCCCGTGAGCCCGTGAGGGAGCGTGCGACCGGCGACCGGCCTGGTAAGACCGGCTTCGAAGGCGCTGCGACCGAGCCGCTCCCGGTGTTTACTCGGAACCCGTCTGGCCCTAGGCTCCGCCTATTCCGAGGATGAGACAACGACTAGGGTCAACGTCATGAGTCTGATTCAACCGACCCGGATCGACTTCGAAGATCCCCAGCTTTCCGCGACGCGGGCCGAGATTGTTCGCGAGCTGCGGACCTTTCTGCCGTCGGATGCGGTGCTTGAGCAACAGGAGCAGGTGCAGCCCTACGAGTGTGACGGGCTCTCGGCCTATCGGCAGTTGCCCCTGCTGGTGGTGCTGCCGCGCACCGTCGAGGAGGTGCAGCGCATCCTGCGGCTGTGTCACGCACGGGATGTGCCGGTGGTGGCGCGCGGGGCCGGGACCGGGCTCTCGGGCGGCGCCTTGCCGCGCGGCGACGGGGTGTTGCTGAGTCTGGCGCGCTTTACGCGGATCCTGGACCTGGATCCGGGCGCGCGGACCGCGCGGGTCGAGCCCGGGGTGCGGAATCTGGCGATCAGCGAGGCCGCGGCACCTCATGGACTTTATTACGCGCCGGATCCGTCGAGCCAGATCGCCTGCACCATCGGGGGCAATGTCGCGGAGAATTCGGGCGGGGTGCATTGCCTGAAGTACGGGCTGACGGTGCACAACGTCCTTGCGGTCAAACTGGTGACGATCGAGGGCGAGCTGATCGAGCTGGGATCGAGCGGGCTCGACGCACCCGGCTATGACCTGTTGGCGCTCTTCATCGGCTCCGAGGGAATGCTCGGCGTGACGGTCGAGGTGACGGTGAAGCTGCTGCCCGTGCCGGAGCGCGCCCAAGCCATCCTCGCGGCCTACGACGACGTGGAGAAGGCCGGTCAAGCGGTCGGCGACATCATCGCGGCCGGGATCATCCCGGCGGGGCTGGAGATGATGGACGGGCCGGCGATCCAGGCCGCGGAGGATTTCGTGCATGCCGGTTATCCCACGGACGCGGCGGCGATCCTCATCTGCGAGATCGACGGGACCAGTCAGGAGGTCTCCGAGGAGGTCATGCGGGTGCGCGATCTGCTCTTGGCCAGCGGCGCGACCGAGGTCCGGACCTCGCGCGACGATGCGGAGCGGCTGATGTTCTGGAAGGGGCGCAAGGCCGCCTTCCCGGCGGTGGGCCGGATCTCGCCGGACTATTACTGCATGGACGGCACCATCCCGCGCCGCGCCCTGCCCGAGGTGCTGCGGCGCACCGCCGAGATGTCGCGCGAGTACGGGCTGCGGGTCGCCAATGTCTTTCATGCCGGAGACGGCAACATGCACCCCTTGATCCTTTTCGATGCCAATAAGCCGGGCGAGCTGGAGCGAACGGAGGAACTGGGCGGGCGCATCCTGGAGCTATGTGTGGAGGTCGGCGGGACCATCACGGGCGAGCACGGTGTCGGCATCGAGAAGATCAATCAGATGTGCGTTCAGTTCAACCCGGAGGAATTGGCGCAGTTCCACGCGGTGAAGGCGGCGTTCGATCCGAAGGGATTGCTGAATCCGGGCAAGGGCGTGCCGACGCCGAAACGTTGCTCGGAGTATCGGCAGCTTCCGGATCACTCGCATCGGCACCCGCACTGATGGCGAAGCCCGAACGTCTGATCAACGCCGACCCTGCCAGCGACGAGCTGGCGCTCGACCGCGCCATCCGCCCGCGCAAGCTGGAAGACTATGTCGGGCAGCCGGTCGTGCGCGAGCAGATGGAGATCTTCATCGGCGCCGCACGCGGCCGCGGCGAGGCGTTGGATCATGTGCTCATCTTCGGCCCGCCGGGACTCGGCAAGACGACGCTCGCGCACATCATCGCGCACGAGATGCAGGTCAATCTGCGCCAGACCTCCGGGCCCGTGCTCGAGAAGCCGGGTGACCTCGCGGCCATCCTGACCAATCTCGACGCCGGGGACGTGCTCTTCGTCGACGAGATCCATCGCCTGAGCCCCGTGGTCGAGGAAGTGCTCTATCCCGCAATGGAGGACTATCAGCTCGACATCATGATCGGCGACGGCCCGGCCGCGCGCTCGATCAAGCTGGATCTGCCGTTCTTTACCCTGGTCGGCGCGACCACGCGGGCGGGGCTCTTGACATCGCCCTTGCGCGATCGGTTCGGCATCGTGCAACGCTTGGAGTTTTACACCGCGGAGGATCTGGCCTGGATCGTCCGTCGCTCGGCACGCATCCTCGACATCGAGACCGAGGCGGAGGGCGCCGCCGAGATCGCCCGGCGCTCGCGCGGGACACCGCGTATCGCCAACCGGTTGCTGCGCCGGGTGCGCGACTTCGCCCAGGTCCGTGCCGACGGGCGCATCACCGCAGAGGTTGCAGACCAGGCGCTCGGCATGCTCAAGGTCGACGCCTTGGGCTTCGACCACATGGATCGCCGGCTGCTCGATGCCGTGATCAACAAGTTCGACGGGGGGCCGGTCGGCGTGGAAAGCCTCGCGGCGGCAATCGGCGAGGAGCGCGGTACCATCGAGGACGTGCTGGAGCCTTTCCTGATTCAACAGGGCTATCTGATGCGGACCCCGCGCGGGCGTGTCGCCACGCAGGCGGCTTATCTTCACCTCGGGCTCAAACCGCCGCGGACGGCCGTCGAGCGCGCCGCCATTCCGGACATTTTCGGTGTCGTCTCGGATTAAACCGCGCCCAGCGCAGTAGGCGGTGTTTTTGGATGGGATCGGCCCCGGCAGACTTGATGGCCGCTGGAGTTGGCGCGGTTTAAGAGATTAAAGAATAGATCATTTTGAACCGCGCCCCGGCTCTCCCGGAATTCAGGGAAAGCGCTAAAATATTTAAAAACATGACGTTGTAGTCATTTTGACCGAACACGTTGGTTGAAAATATCGCTGGACGCACCCCGTCCAAGCCATTTTTAAGCGGTTGTTTTTCATTGATCAGCGCGCGAAAACCCGATAACCGCACAGATCGAGGTACACCCTCTGGTAGAGCCGGCGCAGGTTGCTCAAGCCATAGCACCGCCGTTTTAATACTTTGATCTTGTTGTTGAGACCTTCGACGAAACCGCTCGTGTGTCGTTCGGTAAAATAATTGGTGATCTCGTCCCAATGACGGCGCAACGTTTTCAGGAAGGATTGAAAACACGTCATCTCGGCGTTCTTGACCCGTCGCATCCAGCCACTGAGTTTGCGCTTGGCCTGACCTTTGGACAGGGGCATGTCGTAGACCTCGGTGAGGGCTTGGCTGAGGGCATGAGCTTGCGCGAGTTGCGGGGAATAGGCGAACAACCGGGCGCGGATCCGCCGTTCCTCGGCGCTCAAGTCGGATTCGCGCTTGCGCAGGATCCAATGGACGTTCTTGAGCCCGCCGTACTCGGTTTTCGACAGGTCGCGCTTGAGCCGGCGCAGTTCTGTCTTGCGCAACGTCTCCACGGCGTCGCGATACAAACGCGCGACATGGAAGCGATCGGCGCAGATGGCGACGTGCGTGCCGAAGACGGCCTTGGCCGCACCGATGAAGCCGCTGTACAGGTCGGTGCACACGACGCGAACGGTGCGCCGCAAGGATTTTGGGATCGTGCGCAAAAACGCCTCGATGGTCGCGCGCTTACGGTCCTTGAGCACGGCGAGGATGCTCAGGGTGTCCTCGACCCTGGCGCTGACGATCACCACGAAATTGCCGTGGCCTTTGGTCAAGGCGATCTCGTCGAGCCCGAGCACGGGCAGCGCCGTGAGCGTCGTCCAGTCGATCTGGCTCGGGACGCACCGATCGAGAATACCGTCGAGGTGCTCCGGGGTGACGGCCTCCTTGTGCGCGACGTCTTCCAGGGTGCTGTTGATCAGGGCGCGCATCAGGCTGTGTTCGAACGCACGGGTGAAGCCGCTGCGCGGGTCGTACCAGTCCACCCGTTGGGTGGTGGTGGGATGATCCCGGCAATCGGGGCAGCGATACCGTTTGGGACGAATGAGAATTTCGGTGCGATGCTCGAAGATCGACAGATGGCGCAACCGCCGTTCTTCACCGAGTCCATGCGGCTCAGTGATGCGTCGGCCGCAGCTCCGGCACTGCGTGCCCTCCTCGGTGCTGTGCACATGAATTTCCAGCACAGCGGCGTCCGTGATCTCGACGCGGTCGATGGCGATCTGCGGCAGTCCGAGCAGGCGCAGGAGTTGGCTCTGGTCAATCATCGGTTTTCCATTGAGTTAAAAGCGTTCGAATGGAAGTTTACCAAGATTGGCTGCGTAGAACACTGATTTTACTAAACTTGGCGTTCCCTGAGATCCGGGAGAGCCCGCGCCCCCGCCAAGGGCTGTGGATGCACCAAACGTCGAACTCACTTGAAAATGCGTGCCGTAGGGTGGACAAGCGTAGCGCAGTCCACCGGCGCCGGCGCGGGGTTCGGTGGACTTCGCTCTCGCTCGTCCACCCTACCGGCTCAAGCCGCCGCGGACCGTTGCCGAGCATGCCGCCCTCCCGGACCTTTTCGGCGTCGTGTCGGAGTAGGGCGATTTCCGGGGATGGGCATCCTGGCCGTACGTGCCTCCAATTGCTTACCGGGCGACTAAAGTCGCCCCTACCTCGCCCCTACATCACCCCGACCTCGCTCCTACCTCTGCGTCGATGCGTTCCCGGAAATCACCCGCCCCACGGCGAATCGGGCCGGGGAAGCGCCGACCGACCGCGTCAGGCATCCGGCAGCCAATCCTCGTCGAGGATCTCTTCAAGTCGATAGGGACAGTCGATCGGAAAGACGGAGCGATCCAGATCGGTTTCGATGACCGTCTCCCGCACCGCTTTGCTATAGATTTTGGCCAAGGTGTCGGCGACCAAGAACGTCCGCAAGCTCGGCGACTGCTCCAGCAAGCGTTCGATCGCGGTCCGCTGGTGGTTGATGGTCAGCAGCCAGCTCTTGCCGCGCCGCTCGGGTTGATATCGGTATTTCAGCAGATGGACGAGCAGGACCTGAAGGCGGCTCAAGAGCTCCCGACGTTCGCTCGCACCCATGCTTTCGAGCTCCTCCGCGATATGCTCGACGTCGAGCTCACCGAGCCTGCCGTCGCGCAGCAGCCGAGCGTTTCGAAGCGCCCAAGCATGAAAGTCGCCGTCGTAGCTGACCGACTCGTTCATAGGATCTCTCCGCTCTTGTGTCTTCAAGACATCGGGGATTCCGGCAAGAATGCCTCGTCGAGCGCCTGATCCAGCCGGTAGGGGCAGGTCTCTGCGAAGGTCGCCAGCGGTCGACCTGTCTGCATCGCCGCGCTGCGTCTTGCGCGCTGATAGCTCTGCGCGAGCACCTGGAGCGGGTATGCGCGCAGGCTCGGGCTGTCCTGGATGGCGAGCTCGATCTGGAGCCGGGCATCGGTGATCGAATCGATCCAGCTATCGGAGCGTCTTTCGGGTTGATGCTGCCATTTCAGGAGGTGCAACAGCAGGCGCACGAGCTGACTCGCGATGGCCCTTCTTTCGCTCTTGCTCAAATCCTCCAACTCCTCGGCAAGGTGCTCGACATCGACCGCCTGCCAACACCCTTCCCGAATCAGCTCGGCGGTCTCGCGAGCCCAACGGACAAGATCCTGGTCATACGTCACGCTCAAGACGGATACCTCGACAAGAAGCTTCGGTGCATCGTCATATCCTACCGATTTCGATCAGCGATCGTCCGGGTCTTTAGGCTTGTCCGCGGTCTTTTTGGTCGCGCGCCTGGCCCGTGGCTTCTTGACGGTCGTCGCGTCGTCCGCAACCGCCTTGGTCGCCGCCTTTCTCGGTGCTCGCGCCGGCTTTCGGGCGGCAGCCGTGGATCGTTTCACGGCCGCTGGCTGCTTCGCCGGGTCGGCACGGGACTCGGCCACCGAGCCACCCGAGGCCGTGTCGGCTTGAGCGGCGGCGGCGTGAAGAGCCGGCCCCGAACCCTTACCCGAGCTGCCGGATCGGCGCTGTCGCAACCAAGCGAGGAGCTTCCCGACACCTTCGATCCCGCTGAAGACGACGCCGACCAGTGCGCTCCAAAGTCGGATCAAAACCGGTGTCCCGTCCGCAAGTCGCGCGCGGGCCGCAGCGGGCGCAGGTGTATCGAGCATCGGAACACCCTCGATCTCGCAGTAGCTCGCCGAAAGCGCCCGTTCTCCGCTTGCCGTCTCCACGAGATAAAACTCGCGACACAGGCTGATGCAGCCGAGCGGGATGACGATCACCGCCATCAGGGTCGCCACGCCGGCACCGAACAGTAGGCTGACAGCCATCCCCTGAAAGATGGGATCCTCGATGATCGCCCAGGCCCCGGCCATCAGGGTCAAGGAGGTGATGAGGATTGGGCGCATCCGGATCTCGGCGCCGGCGACCGCCGCCTCCTTCACGGTCTTGCCCTTGGCGACCTCGATCTTGACGAACTCCACGATCAGGATCGACTGGCGCACGATGATGCCGCCGAGCGCGATCAGTCCGATCATGGATGTGGCGGTAAACTCGGCGCCCATGAGGAGGTGACCGGGCACGATGCCGATCAGGGTCAAGGGGATGGGCGACATGATGAGCCCGGCAATCTTGAAGTTGCGGAACTCCCAGACGATGAGCCCGTAGATCAGCACCAACGCGGCGATGAAGGCGAGCCCCATGTCGCGGAAGGTCTCATAGGTCACGGTCCACTCCCCGGACCATTCGAATCCGGATTGACGATCGGTCAAGGGCGGTCCGATCAGACCTCGCGGCATCCCGCTGATCTGCACCCCGTCGGGGGCACGATAGCGCTCGAGACGATCCTCGACTTTGAGCATTCCGTAAATCGGCGCGCCGAGGCGACCCTCCATCTCGCCCACCACGTATTCCATCGGCCGCAGATCCTTGTGGTAGATGATCGGATCTTCCTGCTGCTGGACGAAGCGTCCCAGCTCGCCGAGCGGCACCTGTCCGCCCATCTCGGACTGGATCGGCAGGCTGGCCAGGCTGCCGATCTCGGCCCGGTTGGCGAGGGGGATCTGCAGGACGATATAGGTCGGCTCCTGGACGACGCCGCGCTTGACATCGCCGAGCTTGAAGCCGCCCATCGCCATGGCGAGGTTGCGATTGATGGCGTCGACCGAGATCCCCATCCGCACCGCCTTCTCGGCATCCACCGCGAAGCGCCAATAGCTGTAGGGCTCGGCCATGTAGCTGTCCACATCGACGATGCCCTCGACCTCCTCGAAGATCTCGGTCAAATCGGCCGCGACCCGGCGCCGGGTCGCGGCATCGGGTCCGTAGACCTCGGCCACGACGGTTTGGAGCACCGGCGGGCCGGGGGGCATCTCCACCACCGCAATCCGCGCACCCAGCTCGTGCGCCAGCGGGGTCAGCATCTCGCGCGCGGCAACCGCCAGGGCATGGCTGCCGAGCTTGCGTTCGTTCTTGTCCTTGAGCATGACCAGGAGATCACCCTCCCAGGGACGCTCGCGCAAATAGTAGTGACGCACCATGCCGTTGAAGTTGAAGGGTTGGGCCGTGCCGACATAGGTCTGGACGGCGGTCACCTCCTGCATGGTGCGCACCTTCTCGGCGAGTCGGTGCACGACGTTCGCGGTGACCGGAAGCGCGGTCCCTTCGGGCATATTCACGACGACGCTGAACTCGGGCTTGTTGTCGAAGGGCAGCATCTTCACCGGGACGGTCTGGGTGTAGAAGAGCACGCAGACACCGGCCGTGGTGAGGATGGTTCCGACCAGAAAGGCGATGCCGATCGTGCGGTTGTGGATCAGCGGCATCACCAACGGGCGATAGACGGCGCTGACCCAGCGGCGCGTCTTCTCTTCGCGTCGCTCCGCCTTTTCGAGCGCAGCAAGCCGGGGACGGACGCGCAGCGCGAACCAGGGGGTGAAGACGAAGGCGGCCACCAGCGAGAAGAACATCGCCGATGAGCCGAGCACCGGGATCGGCCGCATATAAGGCCCCATCAGGCCGCTGACCCAGCCCATCGGGAGCAAGGCGGCAATGATGGTGAAGGTCGCCAGGATCGTCGGGTTGCCCACCTCGTCGACCGCCCGCACCGCGGTCTCGATGGTCGTCTTGCCGCTTTCGAGCCAATGGCGAAAGATGTTCTCCACCACCACGGTCGCATCGTCGACCAGGATCCCGATGGCGAAGATCAGCGCGAAGAGACTGACTCGATCGATGGTGTAGTCGACCATCCAGGCCCACCAGATGGTCAGCAGGATCACCACGGGGATGACCGTGATGACCACGAAGGCCGCCCGCGCACCCAGCCCGATCAGACACAGGATAGCCACGATCACCGCCGCCTCGAACATCGCCCGCAGCAGCTCGTTGACCTTGTCGTTGGCGCTCTTGCCGTAGTTGCGCGTGACCTCGATCTGCACGTTCGAGGGGATGAGTGTCGTCTTGAGCTCCTCGACCTTGCCGAGGATCTGGCGCGCGACCGTCACGCCGTTGGTCCCCTGCTTCTTGGCGATCGCCACCGTCACGGCTTGTGCCCCGTCGGCGCGATGCTCGCCCACGTAGGCCGGCCCCGTGAAATGGTTAACCATCTGCTTGGTGTCCTGCGGGACATGCTCGACCGTGGCGATATCACGCAGATAAAGCGGATAGTCGCCGCGATTGCCGATCACCAGCCGACCGACATCCTCGGCATTGCGCAGGAATGAGCCCGAATAGACGTTGAAGGCGGTGTCGCCTGATTCGCTGACCCCCGTGGTCTGCTCGGAGTTGGCGGTGCGAATGGTATTGGCGATGCGATCGAGCGTAATCCCGTGCCCGGCGAGACGCTCCATCAGGACCTCGACGCGGATCTGATCCTCTCGTCCGCCGACGACGAACCCCTTGCCGACATCGGGCAGCGATCCGACCGCCTGGAGCAGATCGAGACCCAGCTTGCGCAGCTGATGATCCTCGACATCCTCCGACCACAGCGTGAGGGTCACGACCGGGACGTCGTCCACACCGACCGGCTTGACCAGCGGCATCTGCACGTCGGGAGGCATGCGGTCCATGTTGGACTGGAGCTTGTCGTGGACCTTGACGATCGAGGCGCCCATCTCCTCGCCGACCTCGAAGCGCACGGTCACCATCGCCGCCCCGCGCTGGGTGGCCGAGTAGACGTGCCGAACACCCTTGATCTCCTTCATGATCCGTTCGAGCGGATCGGTCACCAGACGCTCGACCTGTTGCGCGGAGGCACCTGGATACTGCACGAAGATGTCGATCATCGGGACCGAGATCTGCGGATCCTCCTGTCGCGGTGTAAACAGCAGACCCAGGATCCCGAGGAAGAGCGCGCCGAACAGCAGCATCGGCGTGACCGGCGTATTGATGAAGGTACGGGCAATGCGGCCGGAGAGGCCGAGCGGTTGAGACGCGTCCGCCGAGGACGAGGGCGCGGATTCAGGAGGAGGCGAGGCGATGGGATCGGCCATGAGTCACTACTCCCGTCGTCCATGACATTTATCTATTTTCTGAATAGGTTTTGCGAATCTAGCCCACAACCTCGTTACCAACAAGCGGCGTATTGACAGTGCGTTAGTGTTTGCTAAAGTACTGAAGTAATTTCACTCGCGTCTGAATCACTTTTGATCGCCATGTACATCGACAACCTCACGCTCGTCGGCATCGCCGTCGCCTCGACCTATCTGCTGATGCCGCTCTTGTTCCGTCGCGAGATGCTGATTGTCGAAAAAGACTCGGACCCGTCGGTTTCGGAGGTCCAGGGACACGACCGGAGTGTCGCGGCTCGGCCTTGCCTGGAGACGTGATCCTCCCCCCGCAACCGCGCGCCGGCACCCCCGGGATAGACGACTTGCAGTCGTCCTCTTCCACCGCTCGAACAGCCCATGAGATCGAGCCCAACTCAACCACCGCCGGTGCTCCGGAGCCGACACCCGATGCACTCCGGGACATCGGGGTTATGATGCACACCCCGGCCGACCGAGGCATCTCCCTGCCCTGTTTGGAGCATGCTGCAACGGCCCCCACCCGGAATTGATCGCATGCGTTGGAGCCCGTCAGCACAGATCCGAGCATCGACCTGCCTGTTCATGCTCGTCGCGGTTCTACTCGCGAGCGGATGCAGTGAACCCGATGCGCTCGTCGAGATCCATGGCAGCACCATGGGGACGACCTACAGCGTCAAGCTCGTCGAGCTGCCCCCGAACCTGACAGCCGATGCGCTGAAAGCGCAGCTCGATGCACGTCTCGACACCGTCAACGCCCTAATGTCGACCTATCGCCCGGACTCGGAGCTGTCGCGGTTCAATGCAAGCCGATCGACGGATTGGTTTCCGGTCGACCCGGAGCTGGCCGGTCTCGTCGCCCGCGCCCAATCCATCAGCGTGCTGAGCGACGGGGCCTTCGACGTTACCGTCGGCCCCTTGGTGAATCTGTGGGGATTCGGGCCGGATGCCCACCCGTTTCGGGTTCCTGACCAGCAGACGATCGAGGAGACCCGCGCACGCGTAGGCCACGACAAGCTCGACGTGCGCGATCAACCGCCGGCACTGCGCAAGGATCACCCCGAGCTGTATGTCGACCTGTCCGCCATCGCCAAAGGCTACGGCGTCGACCAGATCGCAGACCTCTTGGACCGGCTCGGCGTGAGTGCCTATCTCGCCGAGATCGGCGGAGAGCTCAAGGCCAAGGGGACCAAGCCCGGCGATCAACCCTGGCGCATCGCCATCGAGCGCCCGGAGGCGACTGCGCGGACCGTTTACCGGATCGTCGCACTCGAGGACGACGCCATGGCCACCTCCGGCGACTACCGCAACTTCTACGAGCAAGACGGACAGATCTACTCGCATACCATCGATCCAGCCACCGGTCGACCGGTCGCGCACGTCCTGGCATCCGTCACCGTCATCACCGAGGACTGCGCGACCGCCGACGCCCTGGCGACAACCTTCATGGTTCTCGGGCCCGAGCGCGGTCTGAACCTGGCCGAATCGCTCGGCGTCGGCGCATTCTTCGTCAGCCGCGCCGGCGAGGACTACGCACACTCGGCGACGACCGCCTTCGAGGCATCGGTCAGCGAGAGGGGTCCGCAATGAGTCGCCGCGAGCGCTGACTGGCGTGTGACGCTCGCCGTCGCATAACGTCCTTTCCGTCATCCTTTGTCCATCCGACGCCCGTGCGACCGAATCCGGCCACGTCGCTGAGGGGAGGTTTGGGTGGACAAGTGCAGCGCAGTCCACCAGCGCCGGCGCGGGGCTCGGTGGACTTCGCTCTCGCTCGTCCACCCTACCGGCCGGCCATTTGAACCATGGGGCACATCGAGCCGGCACACGCCCGCAACCTTGGTCGCATTCTTGCTGCACTCTGGTGCGGTGTCGCGACCTACCCCACGCGCCGAGCGGCCTTCCGAAGAACCGAGATCCGGGCGACGGCGTCAGTACGGCTTCCAGACCTTGTTCATACGACCGGCCAAAGGTAGCGCTCGCGATCGTCGCGAAGCGGAGAAACCCCTGGGATCGACGACTTGCAGTCGTCTTCTTCGACCGGCCTATCGGCCAGCGAGGTCGGCTCGACTCGACGATCTCGCAAACCGCGCTGAACGTGTTTTGGCCGGACTGATCGACGATCCCTGGTTTTACGAGGAGGCGGCACGACATGCGCGGACTGAATCGAATGAGCGGCAAGACAAGGATCCGGGGCTTCACCCTGATCGAGATCATGATCGTCGTCGCCGTGATCGGCATCCTCGCCGCCATCGCGCTGCCGGCGTATCAGGACTATACGGTTCGCAGTAAGGTCAGCGAAGGGCTCGGCTTTGCGTCGGCGGCCAAGGTCGACGTCGTTTCCGCATTCAGCCACGACGGCTTGCCGGTAGATGATTCCAAGGAGGTAGATGTCGGTAGCCAGTACGTCAAATCAGTCAAGATCGAAGCGGGCGGTAATATCAGAGTCACCTTCAACGACACCATCCCGCAACTCACGGGCAAGAGCGTGATGCTGGCTGCAACGGAGCGCGGCGGTGCGATCGATTGGTGTTGTTACAGCACGGATATCGAGGCACGGTATATGCCTGCGTCCTGTCGGGATGGCGAGAAGTGCGGAAGTCCTGATCCGAACCCGAACCCAACCCCAACACCAAGCCCTCCTCCCTCTCAGGAGCCGACGGAAGTAGAGAAAGAAAAGAATTGCCGTCCATTGGATAATGGCAAATTCTGCCAACGGCAGAACAATGACATTGGTTGCCCGCTCATATATCCGAAGCAAATTGCTCAAAGTCCGAATTGCTCTCTCGAATAATGCGAGTCAGAAACTCACCCCGATCGCGACGGTTCGACGACCGCTGCGCGCCATGGAGAGCGAAGCGAAGGCGCGTAGTCCCGGGTAGGGCGTGGGCGCGAGCGTATTGCCGCAGGCCTTAGTTTGTGCCGAGCCGTGCGAGGGGCCTCGATCATCCCTTCGCCCACAGCGGCCACCGAATGCGTCGTCAGGCCATCCTGGCCTGACGGAATCAGGGCTGGAAGCCCTGACGACGCAAGGATTGCCAGCAGCTGGACCAGACGATGGTCAAGGCCGTGCGAGGCACAACCAAACGTCGCCGGAAGTTGTGCTTCCTATCGTCAGCATAACCTACGGGTATGGAGTTTTCCGGTAATCCGCTCAGGTGATTTTCGGGAAAGGAGCTTCCGGCATGTCGTGCGAATTAATTCGCACCTGCAGCTCAACGCGGTTTTCGGGATGTCGCGCCGAGCCCGACCTCCCAGACCGCCAGGACGGCGGAAGAAGACGACTGCAAGTCGTCGATCCCGGGGGTGTCGCCGCTTCGCGGCGATTGTCGGCATCGCTTCCGGTCGGTCGGATGCAATGCCCAACTTGCCGGGCCGGCTTACGGTGGATGCCGCAGCCCGGTAGGGTGGACAAGCGCAGCGCAGTCCACCGAGCCCTGCGCCGGCGTTGGTGGACTGCGCTGCGCTTGTCCACCCTACCCGATTCGATCCGATCAGGGCGTCGGTTATGCCGAGACGTGCGAAGCAAGAGCAACCGTGGGCGGACGTTGCGCTTCCCATCGTCAGCGCAACCTACCGGGCCTGCCCCACTCCAACCCGATAAACCCATACCAAATCAGTTATTTTTATCTCCTTAAACCGCGTCCGTCACAGCCCTCATGGAATCCACCAACGGTGCATCCCGCTCGACCCTGGAGGATCGCTCCGGGACGCGGTTTAAGTGCGGTTTAAGTACAGGTCGGCGACAACCGTATCCGCTGATTCTCCCGCGGCTCGGCCCAAATCACCAGGCGGCACTCGTTGAAGCCGAGTGTGTAGACCAGCAGGTACTGTCCCGGATCCACCGTGAAGGAAAACGCCTGGTCGCGCCCGATGCGATAGATCTCCTGGCCGTCGAGATCGACGCGCATGGTGGCGAACCAACCCGCCAGCGATCCGTCTCGATAGAGCGTGATGTTTGCCGCTTCGGTTGGGTTGGTCACGGTCGGCAAGTTGCCCGACTGCCCACCCGTCGCACAACCCGCGACCAGCGCGATACTCGCGACGGCGCTGATCAAACCAAGCCTGACACTGCTCATTTCGGTACCCTTTCCGTTTGCTCGTCGACGCGGGCTTCGTTCCGGTCCCGGCCCGAGATCCCGATAGATGCGTGAGGCCGAGTCGGGGTTATCCTTCGAGGGAGATCCGCCGGAAATATCCGCAGGCGCAACCCGCCGAACGAGACCCGGCGGCGATGCTCAACGGCCGCGCAACGCGTCGGGATCATGCACGCATCCCCCGCGCAAGGTCAAAACCAATCGACCGGAGTCCGCCAGATGCATTGCATGATGAACAGCACGCCGCCGGGGCACGACACGCCCCCCCTCATCATGGGCATCCTCAACGTGACGCCCGACAGTTTTTCCGACGGCGGCCTTTACTCGGAAACCGCCGTTGCCGTGCAACACGCCCTCGCGATGATCGACGAGGGCGCCGACATCATCGACATCGGCGGGGAGTCCACACGGCCCGGCTCACAGCCCGTACCCGCTCCGGAGCAAGAGCGCCGGGTGATCCCGGTGATCCAGCGCCTGCGCGAATGCGTGCCGAGCAGCACCGCGATCAGCATCGACACCACCTCGGCCCGGGTCGCCGAGGCCGCGCTCGACGCCGGTGCCGATTGGATCAACGACACCTCCGCCGGACGCGACGATCCGGCCATGCTCGCCCTGGCGGCGGGTCGGGGCGTGCCGATCGTCTTGATGCATCGTCAAGGAATGCCGGACGTCATGCAGCAGAATCCGCGCTATGCCGACGTGGTTGCAGAGGTGCGCGCCTTTCTCGCCGAGCGTATCGAAGCGGCGTTGGCCGCGGGGATCGCGCAGGAGCGGATCCTGACCGATCCGGGCATCGGATTCGGCAAGACGCTCGAGCACAACCTCGCGCTGATGGCCGGGTTGGGCGAGCTGGTCCGCCTCGGACCGCCTCTGCTGCTGGGGGCAAGCCGCAAGCGCTTCCTCAGCACCATTTGTCGGGAGCCCGATCTCACCGCACTCATGCCCGCAACCTGCGCGACCACGACCATCGGTGTTCTGGCTGGAGTGAGGGTCTTTCGGGTGCATGATGTCGCCGGCAACCGCCAAGCGGCGGACGTGGCCTGGGCCGTGCGAAGAGCCGGCAGTCAGTAAGAAACGATTCAAAAACAACCGATCCAGCCCACGCCAAGGACATCGGAGCGAAACCCGGCAGCGCAATGGTTTAGAGGATGGGTTTCGCCGACGCTCAGGAGGCGCCGCTCCCGGTAATCACCAATCGCCGACCCGCGAGGCTCGGATGCTCGAGTGTCTGCACCGGGATGCCGAAGACCGATTCCAGGTGCCCGCGATCCATGATCTCCGCCACCGAACCCGCCGCCGCCACACGGCCATCCTTCAGCAGCAGGATGCGATCGGCATAGGCACTCGCCAGGTTGAGGTCGTGGAGAATCGCAAGCACCCCCAGCTCGCCTCCGGCAAGCATCTCGCGGGCGATCTCGAGCAGTTGGTGTTGATGGGCGATATCCAGTGCCGAGGTCGGCTCGTCGAGCAAGAGATAGCGCGGACCCAAGTCGGTCGGTTCCCAGATCTGCGCGAGGACTCGGGCGAGCTGGACGCGTTGCCGCTCCCCCCCCGAGAGGCTCGGATAGAGCCGCCCGGCAAGATGCAGCACGTCGGCCCGTCGCATCGCCTCGCGGACGATCGCCTCCTGACGCACCAGGGTCACCGCACGATGCGGGCTGCGGCCCATGCGAACCACGTCCTCGACCCTAAAGGGAAAGCTCAAGGCGCTCTGCTGCGGCAGCACCGCACGTTGCCGCGCGAGCATCAGAGGGCTCCAGTTGCGAAGGCGACGCCCGTTGAGCGAGACCGCCCCGGTCGTCGGCGTCAGGTCGCCCGAGAGCACACGCAGCAGGGTACTCTTGCCTGCCCCGTTAGGTCCGAGCACGACCACCAGCTCGCCGGGCCGGACCACGCAACCGACGCCGTCGAGCAGCCGATGCGTGCCGATCCGAACCCCGATCTCTTCACCCTTCAGCATTGAACCGCGTCCCGAGTGACATGGATGGTTTGAGGTGCGTCCGGCCACGCCACACATCCGCAGCGATTGGCTGGACGCGGTTCAACAAAATACGGCAAGAATTGGTGAGTGCACGTCGGCGTCGAGCGCCCCGCATGGATCGGGGCAGACCGATCGGGTGCGTCGGCGCAACATGCGGCGACCGCCACGTTTCAGAACCCCCGTCCCCGGCGCGAAGCCAGCAGCCACAGGAAAAAGGGTCCGCCCAGCAATGCGGTCACGATGCCGATCGGCAGCTCGGCCGGTGCCACGAGCGTGCGTGCGATCAGGTCGGCGCCGAGCAGCAGGATGGCCCCGAGCAGGGCCGATCCGGGCAGGAGCCAGCGATGATCCGGCCCGATGGTCAAGCGCAGCAGATGCGGAACCACCAAGCCGATGAACCCGATGATGCCGCTCAGCGCCACCGCCGTTCCGACCGCCAGGGCGACCAGAATCACCAGCAGGGTCTTGACCCGCTCCGGCTCGAAACCCAGATGACGCGCCTCGGACTCGCCCAGCAGGATGGCGTTCAGCGCGCGGGCGTGCAGAGGGATCAAGACAATCGCCGCGAGGATCAGGGGCGCACCGACCGCGACCGTCGACCAGGTCGCTCCGCCCAGGCTTCCCATCGTCCAGAAGGTGAGGGTACGCAATTGGTTGTCGTCCGCGACGAAGGTCAAGACGCCGGTCGCCGCGCCGGCGATCGCATTAATGGCGATGCCGGCGAGCAGCAGGGTCGCGACCGCGGTATGGCCGTCGCGACTCGCCAGCCGATGCACCAGGAGGGTCGCCACCAGGCTTCCACCGAAGGCCGCGATCGGCAGGGTCGCCGTTCCCAGGATCCGGGTCAGACCGCTGAGCAGCGTCGCGCCCAGGACGATGACCGACACGGCGGCCAGTGCGGCGCCCGCCGAGACCCCGAGCAAGGCGGGATCCGCAAGCGGGTTCCGAAACAGCCCCTGCATGGCTGCACCTGAGACGGCGAGGGCCGCCCCGACCAGGATCGCGAGCAGGATGCGCGGGGCGCGGATGGCCCCGAGAACGGCGGCCTGCTCGGGCTCGAAGGCCCATGGCAGATCCAGACCGAGACCGTGCGCAAGGATGGCGATGACCCGGGTGGGTGCGATCTCGACCGCACCCACCGACAGCGCGACGATGGACATGAGCGCCAGCCCCAAGGACAGTCCGATCAAGACCAGCGGCGCGCGCCCGAAGCGCATCCGGGGATCCGTCCCGCTGCCCGTAACCAGACCGAATCGCAGGGCGAGCGCCCGCGCCTTCATCGACTCGGATCCATGCGCCCCAGTCCCAAGCGCGTCTCGGGAGCAAGCCGCGGATGCAGCTCGGCCGCAAGATCCGCGATCGCGGCCGGCAGGCGCGGGCCGAAGCCCAGGAGATAGAGATCGTCCATGGCGGCGATGCGCCGATGACGACCGGCCGGGGTCAGGGACACCCCGGGCAGGGCGAGAACGCCCTCGATCCCGCCTAGACCTTCGAGTGTCCGATCGGTCAGGAGGATCACATCGGGCGCGGCACCGATCATCGACTCGGTGTTGAGCGGCTTGTAGCCGACCATCTCGGCCGCGAGCGGATTCAATCCGGCGGCGAGACGGATCGCCGCATCGGCCGCAGTGTCGCGCCCGGCAGCCATAGGCGAGCCGCGGGCGGCGCTCAAAAGGAAGACCACGGAGGGCCTGTCCGAGACCTCGCCGAGACGGGCCTCGACCCGGCGCATTTTCTCGGCGACCTCCTCGGCCAAGGCCGCCCCGGCGGCCGGACGCCCGACGGCCTCGGCGACCGCCCGGATCTTCTCGACCAGTCCCTCGGGCGAGGGATCGCCATGGATGATCCGCACCTCGACACCGGTCGCGCGGATCTGCTCGATGACGGCCGGCGGTCCTGCCGCCTCGGTCGCCAGCACCAAATCGGGCGAGAGCGAGAGGAGGCCCTCGGCGGCCAACGCGCGTTGGTAGCCGACCTGCGGAAGTGCTTCGGCCTCGCTCGGCCATTGGCTCGTGGTATCCACCCCGACCAAGCGGTCCTGGACATCGAGCCGGAAGAGGATCTCGGTCAAGGCCCCGCCGACGGAGACAATCCGCTGCGGCTCGGCCGCGCGCGGTTGGTCGGCCAGACCCAGCAGACCGAACAACAGGGCTCCGGTCACCATGGCATGTCTAAACATCGGATTCCTCCGCAGGATCAACGAGACGTCGGGTGAAGGCCGAGCGCGTTGCGGCGTCGCCGGCGCGGTGGCCCTGATCCCGGATGTGGCGGATCTCGGCGAGTTGCACGTCGTCGATGGCGAATGCCTTGGCGAAGCCGCTGACGTAACGCGCGCTTTCGGGGCGCAGCCGAACGAGATGGAAGTCCTGCAGACCCCGCAAGGTGGCGATCAAGGCGCCGAACCGAAGCTCGAATCGCTCCAGGATGGTCTCGCAGCCGATCGAGCCGCGCGCGACCTCCTCGGCCCGACACCGATAGGTCAGGCGCCGCCGGGCAAAGAGATGCCTGGCCGATGCCTCCTCTTCGATGAAGAGGACACTGACGCGCCCGGACTCCAGCAGGTTCTTGGTGTGGACGGACAGCTCGCTGACGAAGACGTAGAAGTCGCCAGCCTCCTCGACATAGGCCGCGTAGCTCGCGTCCGGCTCACCCTCCGGATCGACGGTAGCCATCAGCAGGGTTGCGAATCCCTCGCGAAAACGCAGCACCTCCGCATAGACCTGCGCGAGATCGGGTGCAGGGGGTGCGGCTGTCGAATTGGTCATCGGATCTCTCGCCATGGACTCGACTCGGTTGGGCGCCGAACGCGGCTCAAAAGCTCACCGCCATCGTCAGTTTGACATTCCGCCCCGGCCCCTCGATGGCCGACAGGTAGGGGAGATAAGCGCGATCCATCAGGTTGTCGATGCCGAAGTCCAGGCGGAGTGCCTGATTCTTGACCCCGGGTGGCTGCCAGGTGAGATAGAGGTCATGCAGATCATACGCGGACGACTCCTCCACCCCGGCGGGCACGCGGTCCTGTGCGGCGACGAACCGACCCCGCCAACCGAACGACAGGCCATGCGAGGGGACCAGCCCCCCGGCGCCGAGGATCAGCTCGTTTGCCGGGATTCCGCCGAGCGGGTCGCCCGTATCCATGTCCTCCCCGAACGTGAGTCCATAGCCGGCACGGGCGAACCAACGGGGCGCCTCGTAAGCCAGCTCGGCCTCGAACCCTTCGAGGCGCGCATCGCGAACGTTCTCGAAATAGCTCACCCCGCCGGGGCCCGGGTTGCCGGGCATCGGGCGGGGGGCAAAGATCACCAGCTGCTCGATGAAGTCCGAGACATCGTTGCGAAACAGGTTCAGGCTCGCGCGCCCTTCGTCGCCCGGCTGGAAGAGCCCCGCCCGACGCAGCCTTACCCCGATCTCCTTGTTGTGCGCCGTCTCGGGCTTGAGGTCCGGATTCGGCACGAAGACATTGGCGCAACCGCGACCGCAGGTGAAATGGACCCCGGAGACGAACAACTGACCCAGGCTCGGCGCTCGAAACGCCTCGTTGTAGGCGGCGACCAGACTCAGCCAATCCGTGACCATAAAGGTGAGCGCCAGCTTCTTGGACAGATTGGAGTCGTTCTGATCCTCCGCGACATCGCCGCTCGAACGGCTCTCGTAGCGATCCCAGCGCAGCCCGGGCACCAGGATGACCCGCTCGCCGATGCTGATCTCGTCCTGGAGATAGAGGCCAAGGACATCCTGCTCGGCATCCGGGAAAGAAGGACGCGGCTGACCGTCGCGACGCGACTCGGCAGTGTCTTGGTAATAGTCCACCCCGGCCACGACATCATGCAGCAGGTTGGCCGGCCCCCGAATCACCGACCGATTGCGCAGGTCGAAACCCGTCGTCTGCAGCTCGGTGTCGTCGCGGCGCCGGTCTATCAAACGCCGTTCCTCGATGTCGGTCCAATTGGTGTAGACCAGCGCGGAGATGTCGACCCAAGGGTTGTCGCTCGCCGCATAGGCATAACGCAGCGAGAGGTTGCTCTGACGGGTATCGCGATCGACAAGGTTATCGGCCGTGCCTCGGATCTGCGGATTCGAGGGCACCTCGCCATGCTCGTCGAAGGTCTGAAAGGTCGCCGCCACCTCGTGATCCGGCGCCGGCGTCCAGGTCAGTTTCCCGAGACCCGACAGCGTCTCGAAGGCGGAATTCTCGAGCGTGGAGCCGTCGCCGAGTCGCACGTCCTGTCCGTGACGATAGCTGATGTCCGCCAAGAGACCCAGATTCTCGCCGACCATGCCGTAAGCGCTGCCCCCGGTCAGCCACTGGCGATCCGCACTCTGATAGCCCGCCCGCACCCGTGCGCCGACGGTCTGGCCGGGACGCAGCAGGTCCGCCGCATCGACCGTCGTCAGCGCCACCACGCCGCCGAGCGCACCGCTCCCCCAGAGCGCCGACGCGGGTCCGCGCAAGACCTCGACCTGTTTGAGCAGATCCGGATCGATGAAGACGCGCGCATTGTGGGCACGATCGAAGTTCTGACGCGCACCGTCGAGCAGGAAGAGGATGCGCTCGTCGCCCAAACCGCGGATGACGACCTGTTGTCCGGCGCCGCGCGGTCCGCCGCCGATGTCGACATTCGGAAGGTCGAGCAGCAGGTCGCCGAGCCGGGAGGGCTGCTCGGCCTCGATCTGCTCCCGGCCGATCACGCTGACCGACTCGGCGATCGTGAAGGGGTCGCGGTCGCTCTTGGCGGCCGTGACCCGGATTTGCGACAGCTCCACGGCCGAGATGCCCGTCTGGGCGTCGGCCCGATCGGTCAACGGCAGCACGATGAGGACGAGCATGGGCGCAAGGCCCAGAGGACGGGCGATTGTCGCCCGAGATATTCGATCAACCACAAGCCAGCCTCCTGAGACCATCAGTCAACAGCGCTGGCTACCTTGGCCCTCGGCCTCGGTGGCTGAAACATCGACGCCCCACCCGGGACGAGACTCGGATAGTAATGGTTCTCATTTAAAAGTCAAGGACAGGGATTGCGCGGCAATCAGGGATACGCCTCTCGAAGGACGCTTGCTACCTATCGGTGAACGCCGGACCCTGGTTCCAGCTCGAAATGTCTCTCACGGAGACGCAGAGGGCACGGAGAATCGGAAATGTTTCCTGCATGCGCTCCGTGTCTCCGTGTCTCCGTGTCTCCGTGTCTCCGTGTCTCCGTGTCTCCGTGTCTCTGTGTCTCCGTGTCTCCGTGTCTCCGTGTCTCCGTGTCTCCGTGAGAGATTTTGAATCTGATCGGTGCTGAGGGCGAAGGACCGCATGGACTTGACATCGGCATGGCGGTTTGTGCAGGCTCTTGTCGGAACACGGCAACCGATCCATCCGGTCTGCTTGCCGCGTCTAGAATCGCCAGCCTCGCGTTCGTCGCGCATCGCCAGCACGTCCTTTGAGCACATCTCGCGTCCGACCCGACTCGCCCGCAGGGCGGCGAAAGTCGAGACGCGAGATCCGATCAGGCGATAGGCGGCATGAATGCAATGATCGATGTCACGGAACACTTCGCCCGGGTGTCCGGCGATCCGATCAAAGACGCCTTCCCGGCACGACGCCCCATGATGCCCTGGGCCACCAAGACACCGGTGCCCGACGAAGAGATCGGCGGCATTTGGCAAGGCATGATCGAGGGCGTCGAGCCACCGCGTGACCGGCGTCTGGCCTACGTGCATATCCCCTTCTGCACCAATCATTGTCTCTTCTGCGGCTTCTATCGGCATCGCCTGCGCGACGGTGGCTCGCCCGCCTTCGCGGACCTCGTGATCGAGGAGATCCGGCGCGAGGCGCAGGCGCCCGGGATCGGCGCGCGCCCCATCCAGGCGGTCTATCTGGGTGGCGGGACACCGACCGCACTCGCCCCCGTCGACATCCAACGCATCCTCGAGACCCTGAGCCGGCAGCTTCCCCTCGCACCGGACTGCGAGGTCACGGTCGAGGGCCGGGTCAAGGATTTCACCCCCGAGATGATCGATGCCTGTTTGGCCGGCGGCGCGACCCGCTTCTCGATCGGGGTGCAGACCTTCGATACCGAGGTTCGCCGACGCCAGGGCCGCCAGGCATCCGGAGCGCAGGCCGAACGTGTCCTCGGCGACCTGATCGCACGCCGCGCCGCCACTGTAGTGCTCGACTTGGTCTACGGATTTCCGGACCAAACGCCTGAGATTTGGTCCGAGGATCTACGAATCTGCCATACGCTGGGTCCGGACGGGGTGGATCTGTACGCGCTTAACCTCATCCGAGGCGCCCCGCTGCAGCAGGCCATCGAGCACGGCAAGATCGCCGCGCCCGCCGACCTGTCGCAACAGGGCGAGCTCTACCGGATCGGAGCCGACGCCTTGGCCGAGTTGGGCTGGCGTCAGATCAGCAACAGCCATTGGGCACGCACGCACAGCGAGCGCAATCGTTACAACCGACTCATCAAGCGAGGGGCAGACTGCCTCGCCTACGGTGCAGGCGCAGGCGGGTCGATCGGCCGATACAGCTATAGCCTGACGGCCGACCTGGATCCTTACCGCGAGGCGATCCGGCGCGGCGACAAGCCGCTCGGCACGCTGCATGTCGCCGATGCGCTTGCGCCTCTGCGCGATCGGATCGCAGGCGGCATCGAGATCGGCTGCCTGGACCTGTCGTACATCGAGGCGGTAGAGGCGCCGGGGCTCCTGCCGACCCTCGAGCCGCTCTTCGATCAATGGGCGCAGGCCGGCCTGCTGCGGCGCGACGGGTCCTTGATCCACTTAACGACCGCGGGGCGATTCTGGAGCCCCAATCTTCTGCGTGCCTTAAACCGCGTCCAGAGCGAGATGCTCACTTTCGCGTGAGTTCGACGTAGGGTGCATCCACGGTCCTTCGCGGGGACGCGGTTTAGAATGTTCTATTTTTTAATACTTTAAACCGCGCCGGCTCCGGCAATGATCGGAGCCGGCGCGGCCAAGCCAATCCAACACACGACGCATACCGCGCTGGGCGCGGTTTAAGTTCCGAAACGAGGAGAACAGACATGACCGCAACACCCGAGCTGGCCTCCGTGCGCGAAGCCTTGGCCAAGCACCCCGGCGTGATCCTGGAGTCACTCGCGCGCCAGCATGGCGTCTCCTATCAAGGGGCGCTGACCTGCCTCCCGGACGACATGCAGACCCAATTGCCCGGGAGCTGCTTCGGGGACGCCATGGCCGACATGACCGATTGGGGTGACCTGGTCGTCATCGTCCATACCGAAGATCTGGTCATGGAGGTCAAAGGACCGCTGCCGCCCGGCCGCTTCGGCTCCGGCTTCTACAACCTGGAGGCCGAGACGGGCCTGAGCGGCCACATCCGCGCCGAGCGCTGCGGCGCCGTCGCCTTCGTGCGGCGACCCTTCATGGGCAAGGACAGCGTCTCGGTGCAGTTCCTGAATCAGGAAGGCGGATGCATGTTCAAGGTGTTCGTCGGACGCGACACCGAGGGACGCTTGAACCCCGAACAGGTCGAGCGCTGGGAGCAATTACGCTCGCGGCTCGCGGCGGCGGCATCGGCATGAGCGCACCACCCGTCGTGATCTTCGGGGCGAGCCGCGGGACCGGACTGGAGTTCGCCCGACTCCTGCGCGCGCAAGACGTGCCGGTGATCGCCCTGCTGCGCGGCGAAACGGGTCGCGCCGAGCTCGACGCGCTGGGGGTCGAGCTGGTCCACGGCGACGTCATGGATCCGGCCGCGCTGGAGGCGACACTCGCGCTGGCCCCGAGCGGCTATCGGATCGTCTCGACCTTGGCGGGGCTCGCCCCGGACGGGCGATGGATCGACGAGGCCGGGAACATCGCGCTGGTCGATGCCGCCCTGACACGACCGCCTGAGCGCTTCGTCCTGGTCACCTCCATGGGTTGCGGCGAGATGGCGCCCCATCGCTCGGAGGCCGCCATCGCCGCCTTCGGGGCGGTCGTCGATGCCAAGACCCGTGCCGAAGACCATCTCAGACGCAGCGGCTTACCCTACTGCATCCTGCGCCCCGGGGGACTGCGATCGCAGCCCGCGACCGGACGCGGCATCCTCTGCGCCGATCACGCGATCCACGGATTCATCCATCGCGCCGACTTGGCCGTACTGATCGAGCGGGTGCTGCGTGACCCGTCGATCTTGGGAGAGGCCCTCGCTGCGGTGGATGCCGATCTGGCCCACGGACCCAATCCCATACAGGCCGTTGCGCTGGTCCCCTGAGCCTATCACAGGCAAAATCGGCGACGCGGCCCGAAGGCATGAAGGCCCGAGCCGCCCGAGACAGCCCAGATCACGCCAGGGAGACCGACCATGTCCTCGATCCGCTCGCGCTTGCTCACCTTTTTCCTGTCCTGGCTCACGCTCGGGGGCGGTTTGCACACCGCAATCGCCGCCGAGACCGAGCCGAGCCTTCAAATCACGGGCGAGCTGAGCTACCTGGCCCGCATCGCCCTGCCGCCGGACGCCCTCGCGATCATCGAGCTTAGCGATCCGAGGGTGCCGGGCGGGCGCTTGGTCGCCGAGCAGCGGATCGCCCTGGACGGCCGCCAGGTCCCGATCCCCTTCGCGCTCGTCGTCGAGCGCGCGGCACTGCTCCCGGACCAGACCTATCTGGTTCGCGGCGCGGTCCTGTCCGGTGATCTGGCGGCCTGGGTCACGGACGAGGTCCCGCTCGATCCGTCGGTCGAGTCGCTCGATCTCGGCACCATCCTGATGCGTCCCTACGAGCCGATCTCCCTTGCGAGCGAGTTCATCTGCGGGGATCAGCCGATCCGTGTCGGCTTTCTGGAGGATCGCATGCGCCTTCGGGTCGGCGACCGGACCTTCGATCTGAGACAAGCGGTGTCGGCCTCCGGCGCGCGCTATGTCGCCCTCGCGGACCCGACCACCTCCTTCTGGGGCAAGGGGGATCGCGGGATGCTGGAGATCGCGGGCAGGGCCTATCCGGAATGTCTCCCGGTCGAGGCCGCGACGATGCCGTTTCGCGCCACCGGCAACGAGCCTTTTTGGAACCTGGAGGTCGGCGACAAGCGGGTCGTGCTGATCACGGATCTCGGCGAGACCCGCATCGACGTCGCGCTGACCGAGCAGGAGTTGCTCGAGGACGGGCGCCGCTATCGCAATCTGATCGAAGACGGCGACCTCGTCGTCAGCATCTTCGATCGGCCCTGTGTGGACACCATGAGCGGCATGCCGCACCCGGCGACGGTCGAGATCCGGCTTGACGATCGCAGGCTCGACGGATGCGGCGGTGACCCGGCCACACTGCTTCAAGGACCCGAATGGGTCGTCGAGGACATCGGCAGCGGCGGCATCATCGACCGTTCCCGCGTCACGCTGAACTTCGGCGCCGACGGCCGTCTGTGGGGTCAAGCCTCCTGCAATACCTATCAGGGCGACTACACCCTCACCGGCGAGACGCTGACACTCGGGCTCACGGCCACGACCATGATGGCCTGCGCGCCCGCCTTGATGGATCAGGAGCGCACGGTCCTCGATCTGCTTGCTCGGATCAGAGGCTTCGACGTGGATCCGACAGGCGCCTTGATCCTGAAGGCCGACGACGGGCGGACCCTAGTGGCGCGTCGCGGTTAGCTCATTTTCGAGAAGGGATCTGGGCCGGCATAGGTAACCTGTCGGAAATCAGTTGAGCACCGAGCCCCAATCGTTGTCGTTGTCGTTGTCGTTGTCGACCATCGATACGACCACGACAACGACTATGAACGGTCTCGACAGATCTTCCGTGCTGCACTAGGGGCGAATTTATTCGCTCCGGCAGTCCCTACAGGTCAGCGGGGCGTGGAAAGCGTGAATGCACCGCGAACGTCGCCCACCTCATAACCTCGCGCCTGATCCTCGGGGTACGCCTCCGCGAGGGCCTCGCTCACGTTGGCATTCACGATCTTGCCATGGCACGAAAGGCAGAGCTGAACGGTCGGAATTGCCTTCATGAAACGCAAGCGACTGCCGTCGTCGGATTCGACGACCTCGGCGACCGTCATGGTCGCGACATCCTCGCCGGCCGCCTTGCGCTCGTCGAACCGAACCAACACCGCGCGCTCCCACTCGTCGGGCGCGTTCAATTCGGCGTTGCGGAGCTTCAGACTGGTGCGGCCCACCGTCCAGCCCGATTCCTCTGAGAGTTCGGCCGCGATCGCGGGTGCACGCTCCCGGCAGACCTTCACCGCGTTCTGAGGGCCTCCATCCGTCATCGCGGCCTTCAGCTCCTTTTGCAGCGTTGTCCCAAAGCGCTCCGCCAGCGCCTTCGCTTCGGCGATGTCGGCGTCCTGCACGCCCTCCTGCGCAAAGCCGGCGGTTGCCGCAAGGATCAACGGAAACGACATCAATAGGCCCTTTTGCATCGCGATGCTCCCGATCAATTGAAAAGAAGATCCGCGTCCAAGTGGTCCGGAGCGACCGAGTCTATTGTGACGCGCACCTGACGACCCGACCAACCCGGTCACGCCCCCGGGATGGACGACTTGCAGTCGTCCTCTTCCACCGTCCTGACGACCGGCGAGGCCGATCTCAGCTCGATGATCCCGAACCGCGCTGAAACCTGCCTCGGCCGGACCGACGAAACGACCCGGCAATTGATCCATTCGGCTTGCTGCAGGGCAACAATGATGCGGATAATGTGGGATTGGTGACGCCCTGACTAGAGAGTAAGTCGACGATGACGACCCCAGAACGGCAATTATTGAGCGGTGACGACGCGGTGGCCCTAGCCGCCCTCCACGCGGGGGTGCGCCTCGGGACCGGCTACCCCGGCACACCCTCGACCGAGATCCTGGAGACCTTCGACCGCCTCGGCGGACGCGCGCAGTGGTCGCCGAACGAGAAGGTGGCGCTGGAGGTCGCGCTCGGGGTCGCCTTCGCCGGGGCACGGACCCTGGTCACCATGAAGCATGTCGGCCTGAACGTCGCGGCCGATCCGCTCTTCACCGCGACCTACACCGATGTCGAGGGCGGCCTGGTGATCGTCTCCGCCGACGACCCGGGCATGGCCTCCAGCCAGAACGAGCAGGACAACCGGCACTACTCGCGCGCCGCGGCCATTCCGACCCTCGAGCCCATCGATTCTCAGCAGGCGTACGATTTCACGTTGCTCGCGTTCGAGATCTCCGAGCGCTGGAAGATTCCGGTCATGCTGCGGATCACCACGCGGGTCTGTCATTCCAAGACCATCGTGGTGCCGCGTGCGCCGGTCTCGGACGTGGCCGAGCCTTCCTTCGAGCGCAAGATCCCGACACGCGTCATGATCCCCGCGTACGCCAAGCCGGCACATCATCGCCTGCGCGCCAAGCTTGCCGAGATCGCCGCCTGGAACGAGGCCGAGGGCCCGATCCGGCTGGATGTCGGCGACTCCAAGCTCGGGGTCATCTCGACCGGGATCTGTGCCGTGCATGCGCGCGAGGCCGCCCCGGAAGCAAGCCATCTGACCCTCGGCATGACCTACCCTCTGCCGCTGGAGCGCATCCGCGCCTTCGCCGCAGGGGTGGAGCGTCTCCTCGTCGTCGATGAGGGTGATCCCGTTTTGGTCGACGAGCTTCGCGCCGCCGGCATCGCGGCCGAAGGCAAGCCCGAGATGTATCGCTTCGGCGAGCTGGATGTCGCACGCGTGCGCCGTATCCTGGCCGGCGACACCAGCCCGGAGCCCGTCCCGCCCAAGGGCAAGCCGCCCGAGCTCTGTCAGGGCTGCGCGCACCGCGAGGTGTTCCAAGCGCTCGGGGAGCTCGGCTGTATCGTCTCCGGCGACATCGGCTGCTACACGCTCGGCGTTCTGCCGCCCTTCTCGGCGATGGACACCTGCGTCTGCATGGGCGCGAGCATCGGCGTCGGCTTGGGCCTGCGTCATGTGCTGCCCGAGGAGCAGGCGCGACGCGTGGTCAGCGTGATCGGGGACTCGACCTTCGTGCATTCAGGCCTCACCGGGATCGCCGAGATGGTCTACAACCCACCGGCGACGGGCCATCTGGTGATGATCCTGGATAACGGCACGACGGCGATGACCGGTCTTCAGGAGCATCCGGGCACGGGACGCCTGCTCGATCACTCCACGACCAACAAGATGAGCTTCGAGGGTATCGCGCGCGCCATGGGCGTGCAGAACGTGCAGGTCGTGGAGACGACGGACAAGAGCGTATCGCTGAAGGATGTCATTGCCGAGCTACTCGCCAAACCCGAGACCTCGCTCCTGATCACCCGTCAACCCTGCGTCCTGGCTGCACCCAAGATCCGCTTCTACGACAAGGCCGCGGCCGAGTCGGCGCGCGGGCACACCTGCTCCGCGGATGTCGCGGACTGAATTCAGATCGGAGAGACACTGATGGAGAAGGTGAAGAACATCGTCATCGCCGGACTCGGCGGCCAGGGGGTCTTGACGGCCTCCGACATGCTCGCCGAGGCGGCGTTTCGTGCCGGATTCGATGTGAAGAAGAGCGAGCTGCACGGCATGAGCCAGCGCGGCGGCTCGGTCAGCAGCGACGTGCGCTACGGCGAGCAGGTCCTGAGCCCGATGGTCCCGGCCGGGGAGGCGGACGTCCTGCTGGTCCTGGAAGCCACCCAGATCGAGATCAATCGCCCGATGCTGCGCGCCGGGGGGGTCCTGATCGATCCGAGCCTGCTGTCGGAAGGCGCCCTGAAGAACAAGAAGAGCCTCAATGTCGCCCTGCTCGGCGCCGTCTCCACGGTGCTGGACATCCCGCAGGAGCACTGGATGGCAGCCATCTACGCCAATCTGGCCGAGAAGCTCCACAAGGTCAACGACCAGGCTTTCGCACTGGGTCGCGAGGCCGCGCTCAAGGGCGCGATCGCAAAACACCCTTTAAACCGCGTCTAGAGCGCCATGCGTCATTGTCGTGTTGTATTCGGTCTTGGGGATTTCACCGACCTCGGTGGAGACGCGGTTTAAAATTTTATCTTTTTTAGAATCTTAAACCGCGCCACCTCCAATCATCGTCGAGTCTGCCAGGGCCGATCCCATCCAGAAACATCACGAACCGCGCCGGGCGCGGTTTAAGAGAGGACCAAGATGCTGACAGAGCTCTGGAACGACGCCGAGGGCGGTTTCCACCCGGCCAGCGCGCCCGATTTCCTGCCGGAGACGGCGCTGAAGCAGGTGCAGCTGCGACGGCTTCGCGCGGTCGTGTCGCTTGCCTACGAGAACGTCGCCCTCTTTCGCGCCCGGATGGAAGAGCGCGGCCTTACCCCGGACTCGATCCACCGGCTCGAGGACATCCAGCAGCTCCCCTTCACGGTCAAGGCCGACCTGCGCGACACCTATCCCTTCGGCCTCTTCGCCACGCCCATGAGCGACGTGGTCCGGCTGCATGCCTCCTCCGGCACCACCGGCAAACCCATCGTCGTCGCCTACACCCGCGAGGACGTCGGGGTCTGGTCGGAGGTCATGGCGCGCACCCTCGCCTGCTGCGGGCTGCACCGCGGGGACATCCTGCAGAACGCCTTCGGTTACGGGCTCTTCACCGGCGGACTCGGCGCCCATTACGGCGCGGAGGCGCTGGGGGCAACCGTCGTCCCCATCTCGGGCGGCAACAGCGACCGCCAGATCATGCTGATCCGCGACTTCGGCGTCTCCGCACTCTGCTGCACCCCGAGCTATTTCACCTATCTGATCGAGCGTGCCGCAGAGCTCGGCGTGGACATGCGCTCACTCCCCTTGCGCGCCGGCATCTTCGGGGCCGAGCCTTGGACCGACGGGATGCGCGATCACATCGAGGCCGCCGCCGGCATCAAGGCCTACGACATCTACGGCCTTTCCGAGATCATCGGCCCCGGCGTGGCGAGCGAATGCTCCGCCCAGCAGGGCCTGCACATCTTCGAGGATCACTTCTATCCCGAGATCATCGACCCGGAGACGGGGGATGCCCTGCCCGACGGCGAGGAAGGCGAGCTGGTGCTCACCACACTGAGCAAGAAGGCGATGCCGATGATCCGCTACCGGACACGCGACATCACCTCGCTGATCAGCGAGCCCTGTGAGTGCGGACGCACCATCCGGCGGATGCGGCGCATCGGTCGGCGTTCGGACGACATGTTCATCATCCGCGGCGTGAACGTTTTTCCCTCCCAGGTCGAGGCGGCACTGCTGGCGGTCGAGGGCACGCTCCCGCACTATCAGATCATCCTCACCCGCGATCAGGGTCTGGACCAAATGACGGTCGAGGTCGAGGTCACGCCCGAGGTCTTCAGCGACAAGATCCGCGCGCTCGAAGACGTGCGCGCACGCCTCGCCAAGGCGATCGAGCACATCCTCGGCATCCGCGTCGGGCTGCGCTTGGTGGAGCCGCGCAGCATCGCGCGCAGCGAGGGGAAGGCGAAGCGGGTCATCGACAGGCGCAACGAGGGGGCATAGCGGTCAGCTATCACCCGTCAGCCGTCAGCCGTCAGCCGTCAGCCGTCAGCCGTCAGCCGTCAGCCGTCAGCCGTCAGCCGTCAGCCGTCAGCGATTGTGCTGATCCGAATCCACTTGGCTCAACCCCCTGCAGCGGCAGAAAAACCCAGCTCAGCGCTGATAGCTGATAGCTGATAGCTGATAGCTGATAGCTGGAGGCAGGAAGCGGGCGGCAGGAGGCTGAAAGAGACCATCCGAGCACCACGAGGACTCGAAACCATGAAACTGCAACAACTCTCGCTCTTTCTCGAGAACCGTCCCGGACGCCTCGGTGCGCCGCTGGAGACGATCGCGAAGGCAGGCATCAATATCCTGACGCTCTCGCTCGCGGACACAGCCCAGTTCGGCATCCTGCGCCTGATCGTTCGTGAATGGGACAAGGCCAAGCAGGTCCTGGAGGACGCGGGTTGGGTGGTCAACCTCACCGAGGTGGTGGCGGTCGATGTGCTGGATCGACCGGGCGGTCTGGCCGAGGCGCTCGCCGTGCTGGAAGGCGCCGGCCTGAACATCGAGTACATGTATGCCTTCTCGGTGCGACGGGGCGACAAGGCGATCCTGATCTTCCGCTTCGAGGATCCCGATCGGGCGATTGCCGTGCTTCTGGAGAAAGGGCTGCATGTGGTCGACGGGGATGAGCTGCTGAGCGTGGTCTCCGCCTGAACCGCGTCCCTTTGGGATATGCACTCTTGTCGGTTGGGGTCGCGCTTGCGTGAATCTGCGGCCGCAGTTGTGGACGCGGTTCAGGATGTTCGATCGATTGCGGGAAAGGGTGGACAAGACAGGTAGGGTGGACAAGCGCAGCGCAGTCCACCAGCGCCGGCGCAGGGCTCGGTGGACTGCGCTGCGCTTGTCCACCCTACCCGGTCCTAGGTTCACGCTTCGCAATGTCATACCGAGCGTCGACGGGCAGCTTGTCCGCCGACGCAACACCCACCAACGGATCGAGGACTATGGCCGCGCAGATTCATGAGGCCCATCGGCACACCGAGCACCGCATCTGGGACCCGGATGCCGAGACCCTGCCGCGCGACGGCATCGAGGCGTTGCAGGTGGAGCGTCTGCGCGAGCTGGTGACACGGGTCGCGCGGGTGCCCTTCTACCGCGATCACTTCGCCCATCGCGAGATCGGGCCGCACAGCATCCGCTCGCTCGCCGACATACGTCGACTCCCGCTGACCACCAAAGACGATCTGCGCCGTCAGCAACCGCTCGGATTCCTGGCCGTACCGCGCAAGGATCTGGCCCGCATCCACGGCTCCTCCGGGACGACAGGCCGGCCCACTTTCGTCGCCTATACGGCGCGCGATCTGGAAACCTGGTCGAACCTCTGCGCCCGTTTCCTGGTCGCCGGCGGGCTCAGGCCCGAGCACACGGCACAGGTCGCCTTCGGCTACGGGCTTTTCACCGGCGGATTCGGATTGCACTACGGCATCGAGCGTGTCGGCGCGGCGATCATCCCCGCAGCGGCAGGGAACACGCGTCGCCAGATCGAGATCATGCGCGACCTGGACCCGGAGGTTCTGATCTGTACCCCGAGCTATGCCCTGACCATCGCGGATTCGGCGCGCGAGCTGGGCATCGATCCGCGCTCTCTGCCGATCCGCTTCGGCCACTTCGGCGGCGAGCCCTGGACCGAGGACATGCGCCGCGAGATCGAGGATCAGCTCGACATCGCCGCATTCAACAATTACGGGCTTTCCGAGGTCATCGGTCCCGGCGTCAGCGGGGAGTGCCCCGAGCGCACCGGGATGCACATCCAGGAGGATCATTTCCTGGTCGAGTGTTTGGATCCGGAGACCTTGGAGCCGGTCCCGGAAGGCGAGCCCGGCGAACTGGTGATCACCACACTCACACGCGAGGCGATGCCGCTGATCCGCTATCGCACCCGCGACATCGCCCGTCTCTATCGCGAGCCTTGTGCCTGCGGGCGCCGCACGACACGCATGAGCCGCGTCACCGGGCGCACCGACGACATGCTGATCATCCGCGGCGTCAACGTCTTCCCCTCCCAGATCGAGGAGGCGTTGCTGCGCGTGGAGGGCACCACGCCGCACTATCTCATCGAGGTCTCCCGACCCGGCACGCTCGACGAGGTGCACGTGAAGGTCGAGATCCGGCCCGAGATCTTCTCCGACCGCATGGACCGCATGCAGGCGCTCTGCGAGCGGATCAGCCGCGAGATCAATACCGTCGCCGGCATCCGTGCCCATGTCGACCTGGTCGAGCCGCGGAGCATCGAGCGCTTCCTCGGCAAGGCCAAGCGCGTGCTCGACCGACGCAATCTTAACGAATAGTCATATCCCGAGACGGGTTCAACGATTAGGCTATGCAACCATAACGCAATCACCGAGAGGAACACGCATGATGAATCCGCAAGGCTCGAGCATCGAGCGTTCGCCGATCCGAACCCGTCGCCTTGGACTCGCCCTCGCGATGGCGGCTCTGCTGCCCATGTCGGCGGCGATCGCGGACGAAGAGGGTTTCTACATCGAGACGATCAATCGCAGCTCGGGTGTCATGGGCGAGGCGGCGAGCGAAGATCTGTCCAAGACCTATCTGGCCTACGACAAGATGAAGGTCGTCAACGAGGGAGCCGACGCCACCGACATGATCATGGATCCGACCGCCGGAACCATCGTCTTCATCAATCACGCCGAGAAGGAATATCTCCCGATCGACGTCAAATCCGTCATGGAGAGCATGACCGGTCCGGCCGCCGAGCAGATGCGCGCCATGATGGGCGAGATGACCGTGACGGTCGAAGCGACGGGCGAGACCAAAAAGATCGGGGACTGGGACACCAAACAGTATCGAGTGACCAAGACCGGCATGATGGGTGTGGATCAGGAGATCTGGGCGACCGAGGACGTGGACCTCGACGTGACCCGCTACACCGACATGATGAGCCTCTCCGGCCCCGGCGGCATGCTGGCCAACTCACCGGCCGGCATCGCCCAGCGTGAAGAGATGAGCAAGATCAAGGGCTATCCCATCCTGACCAAGACCAAGATGGAGATGATGGGCACCACGATGGAGACCGAGAGCGAGGTTACCGTGATCCGCAAGGAGGCCATCCCTGCCGACGTCTTCGCGATCCCGCAGGGCTACGGCGAGCGCGACATGAGTATGCAGATGGCTCCGCCGGACAGCGGCCATCCTTGATCCGAGCGGTAGGGGCAAGCGCGGTAGGGCGGACAAGCGCAGCGCAGTCCACCAGCGTTGGTGTAGGGCTACCGGCATGTAGGGGCGAATCCATTCGCCTCTACAGCGCATAAATGCCTTCCGGGCATGCGCGCTCGGGATGACGATTCTCGGAGATCACCTAAACCGCGCCGGCTCCGACAGTCGTCGGGGCCGGCGCGGTCAAGCCAATCCAACACACGACGCATACCGCACTGGGCGCGGTTTAGTTGGTCAATGCGCGCTCGCGCTCCTCGAGCTGCTCGAAGAGCTCCAGCACCCAGATGACGCGACCGCCCAAGCCCGCAGGGGCTTCGGCATCTTCTTCACTGGAGCGATGGGCGGAGTAGACCACTGCATCGACCAGGAAGCGTGTCTCGTCGAGCGGCGGAGCACTGACATAGCGTGGCGACAGCACGGCGGTTCCGAGGATCGGCGCCAAGAGCTGCATCTTGCGACTGCCCGGCACCACGGCACGCCGAGAGATGGAGTCCAGACCTTGACGCTCGACCTGACGTCCGATCTCGGCATAGAGATAGCGCGCGGCATTGATACCGGCACGACAGCCCATCGGCAGCCCGGCGATTCCCGCATCGGAGCGCACATACAGGGTGTCGGCCGCGCGCAGCAGACGCTCGATCACACTGGCGAGTGCATCGTTGAACACGGGCTTCTCAAGCCAAGCCTCGGGATCGATCCCGGCCTCGCGCATCCAGGACATCGGCAGATAGAGACGACCGTTGCGGGCATCTTCTCCGACATCGCGCGCGATATTGGTCAACTGCATGGCCACGCCCAGATCGCAGGCACGCGCCACAAGCTGCGTGCTGCGCGCGCCCATGAGGGCCGCCATCATGGCGCCAACGGTGCCGGCGACCCGCGCCGAATAGTCGTAGACGCCCGAGAGGTCCTCGAAACGCCGACCTTCAGCATCCCACTCGAAACCTTCAAGCAAAGCCTCGAGCAGCGCCTTCGGCATCCCGAAGCAGGCGACCACGTCGGCCAAGGCGCGATCGGTGTATTCATCGATTGGCTCGCCGTCGTAGATGCGGTCGAGACGATGACGCAGCTCGGCCAGGGCGCGGGTCTGGGCGCCGGGCTCGTCGCCCGCGCAATCGATCGCATCGTCGGCGATGCGACAGAAGGCGTAGAGCGCGATGGCCGGATCACGGATGCGCTGAGGCAAGAGGAAGGAGGCCGCGTAAAATGAACGCGAGCCGGTCCGCAGCAGTTGGCGACACGCGGCGAGATCCGCCGCACTCGCGTGATAGGTCTTAAGCATAGGTTGAGGCATCGGGTACCACCGTATCGAGGACACGGGCCGACGACAGGACACCGGGCACACCTGCTCCCGGATGCGTCCCCGCACCGACCAAGTAAAGGCCATTCACCTCTTCGCTCGCGTTGTGCGGTCTGAACCAGGCACTTTGCAAGAGGATGGGCTCAAGACTGAACCCGGCCCCGTTGTAGGACAGAAGCCTGTCCTGGAAATCCCGCGGTGTCGTGACGAGCGAGGCGACGATCTCGTCTTCCAACCCCGGCAGGACGGTTTCGCTTAAATAACGGGCAATCCGTGCCCGGAACGGCTCGGCTTCCTTCTCCCAGTCAATGTCGCCTTGAAGGTGCGGAACCGGGGCCAAGACGTAGAAGGTATCGCAACCCTCCGGTGCCAAACCCGGATCCGTCGCCGTCGGGCGATGTAGATAAAGACTGAAATCGTCGGCGAGACGCTTGTTCTTGAAGATATCGTCCAGCAGCCCTTTGTAGCGCGGGCCGAGCAGGATCGTATGGTGGGCGACGTCCGAATACTGACGCTTGGTGCCGAAATACCACACGAAGAGCCCGTTGGAGTATTGGGCGCGATCGATCTTTTGATCCGTCCAATGGCTGCGATGCTCGGCCGGCAGAAGGTAGCGATAGGTCCATGCGGCGTCTGCGTTGGACACCACGACCGGGGCGTCGATCGTCTCGCCGGACTTCAGGCGTACACCGGTCGCCGTGCCGTCCTTCACCAGGATCTGCTCGACCTCTTCTCGGTAGCGGATCGTCCCGCCTTGGCCTTCGATGAGGCTGACCATCCCGTTGACGAGCGCACCCGTACCGCCGATGGCCGAGTGCACGCCCCATTTGCGCTCCAGGAAGGAGATGAGCGTGTAGATGGAGGTGACGGAGAAGGGGTTGCCGCCGATCAGCAGCGGATGGAAGGACAGGACCTGGCGGATGTAGGGGTCTTTGATGTACTTGGAGACCATCGAATAGACGCTGCGATGGCTACCGAGCGTGATCATGTCCGGCACGATCTTGAGCATGTCGGTCCAGGAGTTGAAGGGCACATGGCCCAACTGCTCGAAGCCGATCTTGAAGATCGCCTGGCTGTGTTCCATGAAGCGATCGTAGCCTTCGACGTCGCGCGGCGAGAAGGTCGCGATCTGCGCCTTCACGGCATCCGCGTCGCCGTTGTAGTTGAACACCTTGCCGTCGTCGAAACGGATCCGGTAGAAGGGATCCATCAAGCGGATGTCGATCTCCTCGGAGAAGCTGCGCCCGCACAGCCCCCACAGCTCGTCGAGCAGGAAGGGTGCGGTGATGATGGTCGGGCCGGCATCGAAGGTGAAGCCGTCGATCTTGTGAACGTAGGCACGCCCGCCGGGCGCGTCGAGACGCTCGAGCACGGTGACCTGGTAGCCCCGCGCACCCAAGCGAATCGCGGCGGCCAGCCCGCCGAAGCCACTGCCGATGATGACAGCCTGTGGTTTGGAGCCGGCCGAGGTTTGTCCGGAGGTCTTAGATGCCGCGAGTGTCAAGTCTGCATGACCTTCTGTAATGTCAATGTTGGTTGACATTATAGCAGGATTGGGCGTTTGTCAGCCCCTGTTGGATCAAGTCAACGCCAAACTCGTGATCCGAGATCCGGCAGTTGAACGCTTCGTGTTTCACGAAAGGAGTTGACGACCTTGAGGATCGCGTTCAACTGCCGGATCTCGGATGATGAAGACCGGAGAGACAAAGCACCCGCGGTGCGGTTCGCTCCGCTGGCCATGTTCAATCAGAACGGCCGGTAGGGTAGACGAGCGAGAGCGAAGTCCACCCAGCCCTGCGCCGGCGCTGGTGGACTGCGCTGCGCTTGTCCACCCTACCGATCTGCAGCGACGTGGATGGGTTTACGAGGAGGCCGCTCCGCTCATCGAGCTCTACACCGCCCTGGTCCTTCTATCCGCAAGGCCCAACCGATCCGCGAGGCCCTTGACCAGATCCGCAACCTCTTCGGGCCGCTCCTCGTGGGCGAGATGCCCCAGACCCGGCAAGGAGAGCACCTCGGCGCTCGGGAGTCGCTCGCGCACGCGGCGAGCCTCGGACGGGGACACCGTCAGGTCGCCTTCGCCGACGACCAGAAAGAGCGGCGGCTCGAGACGGCTCAGCTCGGGCGCCAGCGCGGCCAGATCCCAGTTGGCCATCATGGCGAGGCTGGCGCCGACATGCGAGGGATGACGGACGAGGCGGTGATAGAGGTCGACGCCCGCCGGCTCCAGGGTCGAGCCGGTGCTCGCGACCAGACGCTCGACCACCCGCCGGTCGGCAGCGCGCCGGGCGAAGAGACGTGCGACCAAGACATTCGCGGCCATCAGCTTGGCCGCGGGCGAGAAGATGTGCGCCGGGAGTCCGCGCCAGGGCATCAGCGCGCCGTTCAGGCTCACTAGACCGCGCGGATGGATGGATCCATCCAGCGCCATTCGGATCAGGATCGCCGCACCCGCCGAGTGCCCCAGAACGAGATCGGGCGTGCAGTCGAGCTCACGAAGAAGGGCATGAACGGCCCCGGCCATGCCGGGCAAGGACATGCGTTTCGACGGCAAGGCACCGGTGAACCCGTGGCCGGGGAGATCGGGCGCGATGACGGTGAAGCGATCGGCGAGCGCCGGGGCAAAGGCACGCCAGGAGTGGGTCGCGGCACCCGTGCCGTGGAGCATGAGGAGGGTCGGCCCCGCACCCATCTGCTGGACGTGCCAGCGCAGGCCGCCGGCCTCGACGAAGCGGCTGGCCGTGCGATTCGGCCAGTCGCGACCCTCGATGTCCCAGCGTGGCGTGTCGGCCATCACGCGGCATCCGTAAGGATGACCCGCTCACGGGACGGTGGACTGGTACGCGACGCTTTGCTGATGCCTCGCTCCCGAAGAGTCGAGTGCAACTCGACGATCCCGGGGTGTGCGCCTTTGGGGGTCATCAGCGCGTTCCCGGGGTCATCCCGCCGCGCGCACGGCATGCGACAGCGAGGTCGCATCCGCATGCGGCAAGGGCAGATAGCGCGCACCCATCTCGACGGCCAGATCACGGCCCTGCTGCTGCGGACGCGGCGAGGTGTCGATCACCAAGGAGGTGATCTCGACCGAGCGCACCAACCGCGCCGCGGAGAGCGCATCCTCGTTGGCCCGCGCCCGTCCGCCGGTGCCGTCGCGCGCCACGTTGGCGCGACCGTCGGTCATGATGATGAGGATCGGCGTGCCGCCGCGGCGTTTGACCGAATCCGCCAACATCATTCCCAGGTCGATCCCGGACGCGAGCGGTGTGCCGCCGCCGCCCGGCAGGCTGGCCAGCGAACGCTTGGCCCGGACAAGCGAGCGAGTCGGCGGCAGCAGCACCTCGGCGAACTGACCGCGAAAGGCGACCAGCGCGACCCGGTCGCGGCGCACGTAGCAGTCTGCCAGCAGCAGCTCGACCGCGCCCTTGGCCTCGGCCAGACGATGCAGCGCCGAGGAACCCGAGGCATCCACGACGAAGATGGTCGTGGTCTCGGAGCGATGCTTGAAGCGGGTGATGCGGAAGTCGTCCTGACGGATCTCGATGCGGTTGGACTCGCCGCCGAAGCGCGCGACCTCTTCGCGACGCAGACGCTGCCAAGGTGCGGCGGCCCGCAGTGTCTCGACCACGTTCAGACGCAGACCGGCACGCGGCTCGCCGCGCAGGACACCGGCCGGTCGCCCGCGCAGGGGCGCATTCTGGACGGCACCGGCCTTGCCCGTGGCACGGGCGCGCGAGCGCCGCAGCTTGCCGAGCTGGAGCTGCGCGAGCAGGTCCGCCGGGATCGCCGCCTTGGCGGCTTCGAGCACCTGATCTTCGAGCTCTTTGGGCTCCTGCTGATCCTCGCCCTTGTCCTGCTCCTGATCCGGCTCTTCGGGTTCGGGCGGAGGCGGCTCGTCCGGCGGCTGTTCCATCGGCGGCAGCATGGTCGCGCGCGGTGCGAGCACCAATCGGCCGGCGACGGCGAGATCCTCGTCGGTGACCTCGGTGCGGCCGTCGAGCGCAGCCGCCGCGCAGGCCGCTCGGGCGGCAAAGATGGATGCGCGCAACGAGGGGATGCCCAAGGCCAAGGCGGTGCTGCAGAGCGCCTCGATCTGGGCGTCGCTCACGTCGATTGCGGGGAGCAAGGCGCGCGCGGCGAGGATCTCGTCGGCGTCGTAGTCGCAGGCGACCGCCTCGTGCACGCGGATGAGGGTCAGATCCTGATGGAAGGCGAGCCGGTCGAGCAACGCGTTGAGCAGACCTTCGTCGTCGCCGACACCCTCGTCCAGCGCAACCACGGCGAACCGCGCCGGCGAGCGCATCGCAAGACCGTCACGCTCGAGCACCACCTCGCCCGAATCGAAGGCCATGGTGAGACGCGCCGCGGTGCCGGCGCCGATGCGCTCGGCCATCGCCAGCTCGACAATTCCGCCGTTGGCCTCGACCAGCAGACCACGCTCGGCGACCGGTCGGCCGGCGCTCAGGGTCGCGGCCAGATCCAGACCGCCGAGCAGGCGACCGTCGGAGACATGCAGCGGGATGCGCCGCATCGGCGTGCCGGGCGGCTGCAAATCGCGCATGATCGTCAGCCACTGATCGCGCACCGGGCCGGCGAGCGAGCGCAACGCGACCCCGCCGGTTCCGACCGGGTCCACGGACATGAGGGCGGCCGCGAGCACGGCATCCTCCCAGCGCGAAACCCCGGCCTCGCCGTGCGGACGCTCGGGCTCCGACTCAGCAGGCATCGCCGCAGGACTGCTCATTCCCCGAACAACTCCCCGACCGCGCGCTGGACGCGGCTGGTCGAGCCGGACTCGTCCAGCGGATCGCGGCGCAGACGATGCCGAAGCGCGGAGGCCGCCACCTGAACCAGATGCGCATCCAGCACCATGTCATCGCCCTTGAGTGCCGCAAAGGCGCGGGCGGCGCGGATGAGGGTCAGCTCGCCGCGCAGTCCGTCGGTACCGAGCTTGATACAGAGCCGTCCCGCCTGCTCGAGGGTCGCGTCCGGGACCTCGACGGTCGGGAGAAAATCACGCGCCTTCTGGATCTGGCTGCGGACCTTGCCGTCCTGGCGCTTCCACTTCTGCACGAAGGCCGGCGGATCGCGCTCGAACTCGTCGCGCAGCCGCACGACCTTCATGCGGGTCGGCAGATCCTGCGGGGTCTTGACCTCGACGGAAAGACCGAAGCGGTCTTGGAGCTGCGGGCGCAGCTCGCCCTCCTCCGGGTTGCCCGAGCCGACGAGCACGAAGCGGGCGGGATGACGAATACTCAGACCCTCGCGCTCGACCAGGTTCTCGCCGGAGGCGGCGACGTCGAGCAGCGAGTCGACCAGATGGTCCTCCAACAGGTTGACCTCGTCGATGTAGAGGAAACCGCGATGGGCACGGGCCAGGAGCCCGGGCTCGAACGCCTTCTCGCCCTTGGTCAGCGCGCGCTCGAGATCCAGCGCGCCGATGACCCGGTCCTCGGTCGCACCGAGCGGCAGATCCACCACCGGCACCGGCACCATCCGGCTCTTCAGCGGAGCTTTGGCGCGCTTGGTCCGACACTCGGCGCAGAGCGCATCATCGCCCGCCTCAGGGTCGCAGTTATAGACGCAATCGACCGCGCGCATCTTCGGCAGAAGCGCCGCGAGACCACGAATCGCCGTGGACTTACCCGTCCCGCGGTCACCGAAGACGAGAACGCCGCCGATCGAGGGATCGATGGCCGCAATCAACAGGGAGCGCTTCATCTCCTCCTGGGCGACGACAGCGGAAAACGGAAACGGGATGGGCATACGCAGCGAACCTGGTTGCAGTGAAATTGAATTGCAGTGTGCTTGGACCGAAGGATACGGGGCGCGACCCTAGCGCCCCGACTTCAGTCAGGTCAAGCGGAGTCGGTCAATGCGAAGGCGTTTTTGCGCAAATCGCGTGCGATTTATCTTCTTTTCGCATCGACCCAAGCGCGCCCGGGCCGGAGATCGGTGCTGGACGGGCTTCGGAACGGTTGTCACAAGCCTCGCGCATCGAGCCAATCGCCCACGACGGCCTCGAACGCCTGCGGACATTCTTCCTGCGGAACATGCCCGCAGCCCTCGATCACGGCGAAGGTCGCATCCGGCAGGGCCTCGGCCACGCGCCGACTGTCCTCGATCGGCACCAGCCGATCGGTCTCGCCGCTGACCAGCAGCACCGGGATCCTCACCTCCGCAAGGTGCGCACTCACCGTCACCGGCGCCGAGAGCGACAAGGCCAGCAGCTCGCCCCAGGCGAGATCCCAACCCGCGATCCGGGTGTGAATCCCGAACTGCGCGCGACGCGCGTCCGAGATCTTGGTTGCATCGGCGTAGGACAGGTCCATCAAGGCGCCATCTTCGCCCAACTTGCGCGCGATCAATAGACTCAGACGACGCATCTGCGGCAGACTGGCCAACCACTCGGGCAGGGTCGGACGCGTGGCATAAACCCAGGGCGCGACCAGCACCAAGGCCGACACCCGTTCGGGATGCGCCAACGCAGCCTCCAGGGCGAGCGTTCCGCCCGAGGAATTCCCGACCAGGACCGCGCGCTCCAACCCGAGGGCATCCATCACCGCGAAGAGCTGTGTGATGGCGGCATCCTTCGAGTAGGGATTCGGACCGTCCCAGTCGGCCCGCATCGGCTTGGCACTGAGACCATAGGGAAGCTGATCGTAGGCGACCGCCCGGCCCCGAGCGGCGAAGGCATCGAGCACCGGCTGCCAGGTCCAGGCGTTGAAGGTGAAGCCGTGCAGCAGTAGGAAGGCCGTCGCATCCGACGGCGCCTCGGACAACGCCGGCGACGGCGGCTCGAGATAATGGACCGCAAGCCCCGCGGTCCCCACGAACGGAATCCCGACGAAACGGCTTTCCGCCGACGCCGCCTCGGCGTTGGAGGCAAGCCCGTCGCTCGGCTTCCCCGAGATCAGAAAAGGCCCGGCGACGACCGCCAAAACGACAAGTACAACGAGACCAGCCAACACCCTGAGGAGAATTCGAAGCATGTCCGTTCCTTCAATGACGAGCCCAATCACGAGCGGGGCGCTCGTCGCCGCCCACGAACCCAGGCACAACCTCCCGGGGGCAAGCAAATGACGAGCACCGACATTGCGCCGTTGGAAGAAGGTCCTTCGAAGGGACTCGACCAGATCTCGTTGCTCAGCAGCGACGAGCGGCTCAAGGGGCGTCCGCGTCTGTGTAGCGACTGCGGCTTCTGCGACAGCAGCCTCAAGCTGCTAATGTCTCAGACCTGCACCTTCGTGCGCAACCAGACCCGCGGGATCGAGCAGCGTCTGCACGGTCGCACCCGCCAAGCCGGCGAAGAAGGCCGCTTCGGGATCTATCGCGCCATGTATGCCGCGCGGATGGCTCGCCCCAACCCCCATGCGCAATGGAGCGGGATGGTCACGACCCTGGGCGCGCGCCTGCTCGAACAGGACAAGGTCGACGCCGTCATCACCACCGCCGCCGCACCCGGGACGCGCTTCAAAGCACTGCCGGTGCTGGCCCGCACCCCGCAGGAGGTCCTGGCGACCGCAGGCAACAAACCTTGCCTCTCGCCCGCGCTCGGCCTGATCGACGCGGTGCGCGAGCAAGGCATCAAGCGTCTCGCCGTCGTCGGCACCGGCTGCCAGGTCCATCAACTGCGCGCCGCCGAGGCCGAGCTGGGTCTGGAGCGCCTCTACGTCATCGGCATCCCCTGCAGCGACAACGTCAGCTATCCGGATCTCGAATATTTCCTCGCCCAGGTCTCCAAATCGCCCGAGACCGTCGTCCATCACGAGTTCATGCAGGACTTCAGCCTCTGGATGCGCCATGAAGACGGGCATGTCGAGCGCCTGAACTACATCGACTTCCCGATGGACAAGCTGCACGGGATCTTCCCGTCGTCCTGTCTCTCCTGTTTCGACTACGCCAACACACTCAGCGACATCACCATCGGCTACATGGGCGCCCCGTTCGGCTGGCAGTGGGTGATGGTGCGCACGCCCACGGGCGAAGAGCTCTTCGAGATGCTTCGCCCGGAGCTGGAGATCGGCGAGCTGACCGAATCCGGCGACCGCAACCGCGGAATGCCCCGTTACATGGAGCGTCTGAGCCACCCGCCGGGACAGAAACGCCCGCCGATGCCGATCCGCAAACTGGTCGCCATGCTCCAGCGCACCCGCGGGCCGAAGGGCCTGGAGTTCGCCCGCGCCGTCATCGAGATGAAGCTGCTGCGCAACCTCAACTACGTGCGCAGCAAGTTCCCCAAGTTCGAGTCACGCGTGGTGCCCGATCACGTCTACGAGACCCTCAAGCCCTACTCGGAGCTTTACGAGCAGACCTTCGGGCGGCCGCTGGCACCGACAGCGGCGGAGTCTGCGTCGGAGGGATAGGCGGACGCACCGGGCCGCGGAGGGTGTCGATGCAGGAGGCTGCGGCACCCGCCCTCCAAGCAACCTGTTGGCAGACCACTTAACAGGTGCTACTGTCGCCGCCAAGCAAGCCTAAACCGCGTCCAGAGCATCATGCCTCGTTTCCATTGTGCGTTTGGCTTCGGAGATATCCTCGATCCCAGTGAGACGCGGTTTAGAATTTAATATTTCTTAGTACTTTAAACCGCGCCAACTCCAACAGTGGTCGGAGCTGGCGCGGCCAAGCCACTCCAACAAACAACGCATACCGCACCGGGCGCGGTTTGGAGATGAGGCGACGATGAGCGTGAAATTCTCCGAAGACGTGGTCCCGTTGACCGACCTCAAGGTCAACCCCGGCCGTGTGGTCAAACACGCTGTCGAGGCCCATCGGCCGGTGCTGCTTACCAGCAGAGGGCGCGGGGTTGCGGTGATTCAGTCCGTGTCCGACTACGAGCAGGCTGCGGAGGAACGCGCCTTCATGCGCGCGGTGGTCGCGGGATTGGCCGACTTGGACGCCGGCCGCGAGGTTTCCCTAGCCGAGGCCAAGGCACGATTCGGCTTGAAATAGCGGCATGGGCATCGCCGGGATCAGCTTCGCCGATTCCGCGCTCGGCGACTTGGCGGGCATCCAGGAATGGTACGGCGCGGAAGGGGTGCCGGAGATCGGCGACCGGCTCGTCGCCGAGATCTTCCAGCGGGTCGAGTTGCTCGCCGACCAGCCGGACATCGGCCGGATTGTCCCGGAGTTTGGCCAATCATTCCTGCGCGAGTTGATCCATCCGCCCTTCCGGATCGTCTATCGCCGGGAATCGAAGCGGGTTCGTGTCGTCCGCGTTTGGCGCGGCGAACGGTTGTTGCGGCTGCCCGCATCGGCCAAGTGAAATTTGCTCCATCCGGGTCGCTTTCGCGACATCGCCATCGCCATAACCGCAGCCGACGCCGTCCAGCGCATTGCTTGAGTCGCTTCGACTCGGAAGCCGTTCCGACCGCTTTTCCCCGCGGCGTCGAGCCATGATGGCGCGGCTTCCGCGCGAACCTTGCAAAACCAACCACCACCCCATTCAGCCAACCAAGCAGGATCCGGTCTACGGCACCTTGGTAATCCAGGGATCGACGGCGGTCACGCCCGCAGCAACAACATCGCCGGGATCTCGCGTCACCACGGCCAGGCCGTGTCGGTTGGTATCCAGCAGCCAACCACTCACAGCGTCACGTCCCGAACCGGCCCCTTGACCTTCGGGTTTTCGAAGACGAGCTGGGTTGCTTGCGTCCCTGCTCCCAACCCTGCAGGGTGCGAACCGAGACCCCGAGAAACTTCGCGAACTGCGCTTGGGAGAGCCTGGTTTCCTGTCCCGCGGCCAGTGCCGGGGGCCATACCACGCGTCCCTCGCCGGCCTTCATTTCGCCGATGGCCTCGATCAGGTCTGCTGTCAGATCGCGCTCGGCCTCGCAGGCATCCAGTTCTGCGCCGGTAAGGGGCTCAGTTTTCGAGTGCACGGCGAATCTCTTTAAGTTTCGGGCCAGTGAGTTGGCCGGTGCCGACGCGGCACCAAGCCAGCGATCTGTGAATCCGCGGCTCGGCAGGGGCGGGTGTCTACTCCCGACGGAGCAACTCCACCGCTTTGAAGCGGTTGCGATACCTCTCGATCGCGGTACTCAGATTGTCCTTGGCGCGATAAAATCGCACCCTTTCGAATTGGGACCATCGGCTCAATGACACATAGCGTCGAGATCTTCCTCGCAGCTCATCACGCGATGGCGTCGGGCCTTCACATGATTCCTCGGAGCGCCAACGATAAGGAGTATTTTCCGCAGGACTGGTTCGCGGAGCGGGTCACCGCGCTTGGGTTGCCATTGTCGCCGCAAGGTCGCAACAGCTATCCGGATTTCTGGGTCGGCGATGACGCAAGGTCTCCGGTCGAGGGTTACGAGATCAAATCGCTGGCCTTCAATCACGGTCGACCGGCCCGCAAGGACTACGATTCGAACAGCACGATTCCGTCCGGCCGGAAGGACTGCAAGGATGTGTTTCTCGTCTTCTTCCTCTACACGGGAATCGGCGCGAGTCCGCGCCCGGTGCATTCGCTCTGTATCGCGCATGGCGACGTCATCAACGCCGATCATCTCGTCGCGGCCGCACATGTCAACGAGGCCATCAAGGGCTTTGGATCCTATGGAGAAGGGTTCATCCGTGATCGGAAGATGTATGTTTTTCCGCATCCCTTCGCGGTGTACCCGGCCGGAATCGGCCGTTGCAGTCTTATCCTGCCGTCCGATCGCGGTGTCTCGGACTCTCGGCTGGTTCCGGTTGGCGTGCTGGAGCGAACCGTCGCGACGGAAGCACTCGAAGGCTACCAGGTCCACCTGGATGGCAAGACCAAAGCGACCAAACGGACGACAAAACGCGCTGATGCCGGACAGAGGCGTCGCTTCGACATCTTCGAAGCGCGCTGATCGGATCTCAGAAGAGAGATGCTTGCACGCCGATGTCCGTTGGGTTTGAGGCTGGAGTTTGGACCTGTTTGCCTTGCTCTTCGTGGATCTCTTGTGACATCGACGCGCAACCATCCAGGGCATGCTCGAAGGCGACCAACCCATCTGCTGCCGTTCGGCCCGCGCAAAGCTCTACGAGCGCCTGACTGTAGACGACGATCCGGACATCGTTGAGCGACAGGTGCCGTCCGGTGCTGTTGAAGCGACGGACTTTTTCCGTCGCCGCTGTCGCCGCGGCCTCCAGAGCGTTCTCGACCGCGACCAGTGGGCGGCGATCTGCTGCCACCTTCCGGCAGACCATCAGCACATCCAGATCGATCGGCGACTTAGCGGCCAGTTTCGGCATGGCAACCGACATTTCTGCCTTGACCGGTTGGGCCTGAACCAGCCGGAAACCGGCCCCGAGCACCGAGGCGGCCACCGACGTCCACCCATCCTCGCGCGAGTGATGGTAAGAGAACACCAAGAGTCCCTCGTCCTTGAGAACGCGATGGCACTCGGTGAAAACGCCTTTCAGTTTGTCCGAGAAGCGGTCTGACTCCGTGTCCTGCACCTCCCGAGGATGCCGGGTCGTGTCCGGAGTCTCCGCTTCTGCCTCGCCGAACCAGAGCCGATGCCAGACATGGAAGAAATCAGCCAGCTCGGAATAATGCACGTTGTCGTAGAAGGGCGGATCCGTGACCACGGCATCCACGCAGCGGTCGGGGAGATCCGTAGCGGCCGAGTCCCCACAGGAGAGATAGACCGCGCCAGGCGCCAATCCGGACGACGGCCAAGCGTCCAGTAGGTCGGCCCCCATGGGACGACTCTTACCGAAGAGCTTGCGCCCCGCCTGTTTTCCGGCGGATCGGTCCAGGGTGATCTCGAAGGGCGCGGCCTTGTAGTCGACGGCGCGCAGCAGCCGCGATTGAAACAGGTTCAGGTAGGAGCCGGAGCTTTTGCTCGTGCCCCACAGGTTAGCCTCGATGGGGTTGCGCTCGGGCTTGAGGACATGGTGCGAGAACATGTGTCGGACAGCCCCGGTGCCCTCGCCCTTGTAGCTCGCGAAGAGATTGTTGAACTCCAGCACCCCTGAGAGCAACATGAAGAGCGCGTCCCGCTCCGCACACGTCGGCAAATCGCCGATCGCACCGGCCAGCAGACCGATGGCTAGCAGTTGGCGGCTGTTGAAAAACTGGTCCCAACGGCGATAGCCGTAGTTCAGGACCTGGCGGGTGTTGTATCCCGATTGAATTTCGACCTGCGGGATCGGCGGCGCTAAGACATCAAATGCGTGACAGGCGTCTTGGTAGGCCGCTTCGTCCTCGGGCGTTGCCCGCAGATACTCCTTGGTGCCGTCTGCACGCAGAACCAGCTTCGCGTAGAGCCTGTGTCGAGGCGGCTCGCCTTGGGCGCGTGCGGTCTTCGCAATCGGAAACCGGCTGTCGCAATGCCCGCAGTGGGCGATCGCGCCGACCGCAGCTCCTGCGTGAGGATCGAAGGTCTTTTGGCAGGCGGGACAGCGCACCAGTTGATCGGTGAACTTCGCGGGAAACACCTCGCCGCAGTGGGCGCAGTTCACCTGAACGCCGGGATGCTTCTTCACATAGGCGTGCTTCGCGAAGATCCTGCTCGAGAACAGATCCACCGGCCTACTGCAATCCGGACAGTCGAGCTGCTTAACCCAAAACCAGTAGAGGACATCGCAGGGCTCGCCGTTGCCGTCCCGGCTGGCGTAAAGCGCCCGAATCCGTGGGGCCGCAGTCGCTTCAAGTTGGGCGAACAGATTCAGCAGGCGGGTTCGGTCGATCGGCGCCAAGGCGGTTCGAACGACTCGCCAAGCGACCGGATTGATGTCCCGCCCAATCACGGTACAACCCAGCTTGTGGGCCTCCCCGACCGTAGTTCCGCTGCCCATGAATGGATCGTAGATCACCGGTCCCGGCAGTTTGACGGCGCTCGCATAGAGATCCATGACCCCCGTCCCCTTGGGCGTCGCGCAGCCTAGGATCACCGCCCGGAACACGCTGCCGAGGCGTTGCGCCCACCACTTGTGGGTATGGTAGATCGGGCGCCAGACCTCTTTGCGCCAGCTCTCCACCTCCGCGATGTCGCTCAGATGCTCGAAGGGAAAGCCGTCCTCAATGGATCGCATGCTCGATTCGCCGAGCACTGGCTCACCGTAGGACTCACCGGACTCCGCAACCATCATTTCGGCAAGATCAGTCAGGGCGGCAGCGACCTGATGAGGGGCTTTCTCGACGAGCTGACGCAAGGAAGGCGGGAGTCGCCCTGCGATCAGGAGCAGCTCGTCGAGCGGAATTTCAAGTGCCTCGGCGAGGCGGGCAAGCAAGGTTTCCGAAGGCGGTGTTGCCCCGGATTCAACGCGGGAAAGATGGGCGGGGTCGATCCGGCAGCGCGACGCGGCCGCGCGCAGCGATAGGCCGAGTTGTTCGCGGCGGGTCTTGATGACGTCGTGGATGGTCATGGCGGTAGGGTAAGGAGTGTTGACCTATCGGTCAACGTTTGGCTGTTTCCCAAGCCCATCTCTTTCGATCGATGTCAGTTTCTTTCCTTCGCCTGTCTCCAATCCTGACGAGCGACCCCAAAGCTGGGTGTCCGCTTCTGTCGCGGTCAGTCCGGTGGACGAGATTGCAGCAACCGCAAGGCGCTGCCACAATCCCAAGGAGATTCGTCGGGCCGGAGGTATCACGAATAAGGTTAGATCGCCCGAGCGCAGCGAGCGACGATCTGAACCGGTTGTTGGACGAGCCCGGTATCGTGGCGGTTTGGGGGGATAGAAAATAGCTTTTGCAAGGCCGAGGGAGCGCCGGGCTCGGATGCCGACAAGGAAGAACCGAGGACAGACAACTATTTCCGCGTGTCAATCAAGGGTCCGCTCCCCCGGCTTATCGAACCAGCTATACCGACAGCCGCGCCAATAGGCGACGCGGTCGGTCAGGTGCGAGTCAACCGATGACACCCAGCAACCGGCTCTCGGGCAGAACGGCCCAAATCCCGGTCGGTCGAGCACGGGAAATTTCAGACCGCTCGCGCGTCGTCGTCATGGTCCGCCAAGATTCGGCTCATCGAACCCCGCGATCTCCCGATGCACTTGACGCTTTCCCACCGGGAGCAGCGCCAAGCCGTAGCGAGTCTCCCACCGGTTGACTGCCGAGAGCGCCAAGCCCTCCATACCTGCGCCATCGATCCAGGCGAGGACTGCGGGACTTGGTTCCGGACGCATCAACTCGGAGACGACATTGGTATCGAGCAGGCAGACCATGCCGCTCAATTAGAACTCGGGTTCCGAAAATCCGGAACCTTAAAGCCGAACCCCGCCCTCTCACCCAGATCGATGCCACCCTGCGGCCCAAAATAGCGCCTGACAATCTCAGAAGGGGTTGCCTGCGCCACAGACTGTTGGCGTTTCTCACAAATCAGACGCCGCACCATTTCTTCCATCGAGATGCCTTGCCGCGCGGCTTCTCTTTGCAGCCATTCTTTGTCCGCTCAATCGATCCGGCGCACTGTGATGTTGGCCATAGCCTCCTCCGGTGATTGACCCGAATGACGCATCGGGCTAATGCAAGCATCTACTGCATGCAAGATGGACTGGATCATGAACGGACCACAGTCTCCGGGTTAAACGCCTTCAGGTCAGTCGGATTCCCGTTGATCGAACCAGCTTGTCGACAAGAGGCGCAAGGCTGTCCGGCGGCTCCCCGCCGCCGAAGAGCGCCGGCCAGGCGTCCTCGCGCGGAATGGCCTCGGGAAGAAGATCGAGGCCCAGGTCGGCGATCGCGGCCGCGAAGGGTGCGAGCGCTTCGTCGCCGACTTGGTTGAAGAGGACGCTGACCGCGAGTCGCGCCCCTCGCCGATGAAGATCCGCGACGAGATCGGCGACGGACTCCAGCGCCCACACATCCGGCCAAGCCGGGCGGGTGGGGACCAAGAGCCGATCGACACCCGCGAGGATCTCCATGACCTCGGCGCTGACGGTCGGCGGGCAGTCGACGAGGACGGCATCGAAGCACCCCGCGCGCTCGGCCCAGTCGTGCCAGAGCGCAAATCCGCTGTCCGCCCGCACGGCGATTCCGAATCGGTCGGCGAAGCGCTCGCCCCAGGCTGCGGCCGTGCCTTGCGGATCGGTATCCAAGAGCAGCACCCGCGCACCGTGCGCGGGCGGGTGCCCTTCCGCGTCAAGGCCCGCTGCGGATCCGCCGGCCAGACGTACCGCGCAGCCGATGGCGAGGCTGGTCTTGCCCGTTCCGCCCTTGCGATGCCAGAAGGCGATGCGTGGCGGGGTCATGGGGACTGTGCTCATGAGTCTCCGGTGCGGTCGATGCGGCCCGGATCACGCGATCGGATCATGGTCGCCTCCCCGGTCGCGTCAGTTGACCCGGCGCAACAGATCGACCCGATGCGGCTTCCACAAGCGAACGCCTTGCGGTGTTAGATGGCGCTCGAAGGCCGCGCGAATCTCGGCCAGACGGGCGGCGTCGAGATTTCGCTCGCTGTGGGTCACGTCGATGAAGCGAGCGGCAAAGCTCGACCAGTCGGGATAGATGCCCTCGGACTCGAAGAAGACCTCCTGCACCGACTCGAACAGTCCTGCATCGACGGCATTCCGGAGGGCCTCGAACGCGGCTTCGCGGACCAGACGCTCATCGTCGATCAAGCGCATGATGGCGTTGAAGTCGCCCCAGTAAACGGGCTCGGAGACATAGAGCAGACCGCCGGGGACCAGCACGCGATGGATCTCGCGCAGTGCTTGATCCATGGCTGCGACCGGGACATGGTGGAGCGACTTGAGCATGACGACGAGGTCGTAGCTGGCGTCGGGATCCGCGATCGACTCGGCGCCGCCGTAGCGAAAGATCACCTGCGGCAGATCCGCGATCGCGAGGTTGCGCGCGTGCTGGATGCGATCGACCTCGGTCGCCGTGATCCGGGCTGCGCCGAGCCGGGTGGCCAGCGCACGCGTCATGTAGGCGGCGCCGCAACCCAGCTCCAGGACACGGCGGTCGCGCACCTGAATCAAGTCGCCGAGGAGATCGATTTCCTCGCAACGACGGTAGGCATTCGGATCGTTGATCTGCATGATGTGCAGTGACTCCTTTTGAGCGATCTGTCGATCATGTCGCGTGTCGCGGAGGCCGGCTCGACAGCCACAGCCGATCCGGCGGGATTCGCTATCCTAACCGCTCGGGCCTAACCGCTCGGGCAGCCGAGCCGTCAGGTGCGAAGCATGCCCGATGCCAGCACTCAAAGGAGCGCCGCGATCATGACCGACTTCACCCTTCATCCCCGGCTCCTTGCCGATTGCCATCTGCTGGGCCGCTTGTCCGCGAGTCGCCTGCTCCTGCATCGCAACGCGGCCGTGCCCTGGTTGATCCTGGTGCCGGAGACCGATTTGAGCAATCTGTTGGATCTGCCGATCCCACAGCGCGATGCCGTCCTCGCCGACTGCAAGCAGGTCTCGGACTATCTGACGGCCGTTCTGGGGTGCCCCAAGGTCAACGTGGCTTGGATCGGCAATCTGGTGCCGCAACTGCATGTCCATGTTATCGGCCGAAGCCCGGCCGACCCCTGCTGGCCGAAGCCCGTTTGGGGGCATCTGGTAGCGACACGGGCCTACACGCAGGACGAGGTGGACAGGTTCAAAGCCGGACTTGGGGGCGACTGAGGGACTCTCCGGGAAAGCATCAACCAACCCCGGGGCGACTCAAGTCGCCCCTGCAGTCGCCCCGGCAAGTCTTGCGGATATGTGCGGTCGGGAGGCTTGGTCCCGGAAATCACCTCAGAGCGATCGCGCGGTTCGGCGCAGCGGACCAGGGGATCCTCAAGCCTTTGACGCCCGCTGCCTTGCGCCGATCAGCTCGATCGGGTAACCGTCCGGATCCTCGACGAAGGCGATGATGGTGCTGCCGGCGTTCATGGGTCCGGCATCGCGGATGATCTTGCCGCCCTTCGCTTTGATCCGGTCCGTCGCCTCGTAAACATCGTCGACCTCGATCGCGATATGGCCGTACCCGCTGCCCAAGTCGTAGTGCTCCACGCCCCAGTTGAAGGTCAGCTCGATCACGGTCTGCTCCGACTCGTCGCCGTAGCCGAGAAACGCAAGTGTAAACTCTCCCTCCGGATAATCCTTTTGACGCAGGAGCTTCATCCCGAGGATCTCGGTGTAGAACGCGATGGAGCGCTGCAGATTGCCGGTGCGCAGCATGGTGTGGAGGATTCTCATCCGGGTGGCCTTTCGGTGGTTGTCGAGGGGGCAAATGATCTCACATCGCCGGATGCCTGCCGTACCCGACCGAGACGCCGCCGAGCGCTGCAGGATCGATCGCAAGGTTTTTCGAAGAAAGACCTTGAAAAACGATTCGGTATTGGGCATGATGTGTCGCGTGCAGTGCTACCTTGTAGTATTTCGGTTGTTCCTCCTCTCCGCGTGACGTGGCAGATCCTTCCGTAATCTCCCGACAGTCGCCTGCATATGTGCAACACGTTTCGTTAAATCAGAGAATACCGTAAATGGCTACAGGCACAGTTAAGTGGTTCAGTGACGAGAAGGGCTTCGGCTTTATCGCTCCTTCCGACGGCTCCAAGGACGTCTTCGTCCATCACAGCGCCGTCCAAGGCAGTGGCTTCAAGTCGCTGGCCGAGGGACAAAGCGTCTCGTACGACGTCGAGCAAGGCCAGAAGGGCCCGAGCGCGACCAACGTCGTACCGAAGTAAAAACAGCCTTCAGGTGCCCGTCACCTGAGCTGAAAAAGCCCCGCCAGCTGCGGGGCTTTTTGCGTTTGCGGTCCGTCGAATGTCGCCGGCCCGCCCCTCTATTTTCTCTTGCGGAACCCTGCTTTGATCTCCACAGCCAACATCACCATGCAGTTCGGCGGCAAGCCGTTGTTCGAAAACGTCTCCGTGAAATTCGGCGGAGGCAATCGCTACGGCCTGATCGGCGCCAACGGCTGTGGAAAATCCACCCTGATGAAGATCCTCGGCGGAGATCTTGAACCCAGCGCCGGCAACGTCTCCGTGGAGCCCGGCAAGCGGCTCGGCAAACTGCGCCAAGACCAGTTCGCCTTCGAGAACTACGGGGTGCTCGACACCGTCATCATGGGTCACGAGGAGTTGTGGCAGATCAAGAAGGAGCGCGATCGCATCTACGCGCTACCGGAGATGAGCGAGGAAGACGGCATGGAGGTCGCGCACCTGGAGGTGCACTTCGCCGAGCTGGACGGCTACACCGCCGAGGCGCGTGCAGGCGAGCTGCTGCTCGGCCTGGATATCCCGCTGGAGCAGCACGAAGGCCCCATGAGCGCCGTCGCACCCGGTTGGAAGCTGCGCGTGCTGCTTGCCCAGGCACTGTTCGCCGACCCGGACATCCTGCTGCTCGACGAGCCCACCAACAACCTGGATATCAACAGTATCCGCTGGCTCGAAGAGGTGCTGAATGCGCGCAACAGCACGATGATCATCATCTCGCACGACCGGCACTTTCTGAACAGTGTCTGCACCCACATGGCCGACTTGGACTACGGCGAGCTGCGGGTCTACCCCGGCAACTACGACGAGTACATGACCGCCGCCAGCCAGGCGCGCACGCGTCTCTATTCGGACAACGCCAAGAAGAAGGCCCAGATCGCCGAGCTGCAGACCTTCGTCAGCCGCTTTTCGGCGAACGCCTCCAAGGCGAAGCAGGCGACCTCGCGCCAGCGCCAGCTCGAAAAGATCAAGCTCGAGGACATCAAGCCGTCGAGCCGGGTCAACCCCTTCATCCGCTTCGGTCAAGACAAGAAGCTCTATCGTCTGGCTCTGGAGGTTGAATCACTGGTCAAAGGCTACGACGGCACGCCGCTGTTCACGGGCCTGGACCTGACGGTGGAGGTCGGCGAGCGGGTGGCCATCATCGGCCCCAACGGGATCGGCAAGACCACACTCCTGCGCAGCCTCGCCGGCGACCTCACGCCCGACGACGGCGAGATCAAATGGTCCGAGAACAGCACCTTGGGTTATTTCGCCCAGGACCATGCAGCCGATTTCGCCGACAACACCACCCTATACGACTGGATGGACCAGTGGAAACAACCCGGCGACGACGAGCAGGTCATCCGCGGCACCCTGGGGCGGCTGCTGTTTTCGCAAGACGAGATCAAGAAGCCCGTGAACGTGATCTCCGGCGGCGAGCATGGCCGCATGCTCTTCGGCAAGCTGATGCTGCAGAAGCCCAATATCCTGCTGATGGACGAGCCGACCAACCATCTCGACATGGAGTCCATCGAGTCGCTCAACACCGCGCTGGAAGACTACCCGGGCACCCTGATCTTCGTCAGCCACGACCGCGAGCTAATCTCGTCTCTTGCGACCCGGATCATCGAGCTGACGCCTCGGGGCGTGGTCGACTTCCGCGGGAACTACGAAGACTATGTAGAGCGCGAGGGCGCTGCGGCGTAGGGCGATTTGCGGCAAGACGCAACCCGCCTGCGCGACCGATTCATCCGAAATCGGAAGGGTGACGAATGCCAGCACGGCAGCAAACGATGCCCTTCGGTGCCGCGGTCGAGCGCGACGGAGCCGTGCGGTTTCGTCTGTGGGCGCCCGCCGCGCGGCAGATCGAGCTGTGCCTGAAACATCCCGCGGGCGAGCGCTGGCTTGAGATGCAAGCCACCGGCGCCGGCTGGTTCGAATTGCGGACGACCGAGGCACACCCGGGCACCCTCTACAGCTACCGCATCGATGGCGGCATCGAGGTTCCGGACCCCGCCTCGCGGTTTCAACCGCACGACGTGCACGGACCGAGCGAGGTCATCGATCCCGCGGCCTTCGACTGGGGCACGCACGCATGGGCGGGGCGGCCGTGGCACGAGGCGGTCTGCTACGAGCTGCATATCGGCACCTTCACCCCGGCGGGCACCTTCGGCGCCGCGATCGAGCGGCTGGACCATCTGGTCGCGCTCGGCATCACCGCGGTTCAAGTGATGCCCGTCGCGGATTTTCCCGGCCGGTGCAATTGGGGCTACGACGGTGCCCTGCTCTTCGCCCCCGACGCCAGCTACGGCCGCCCCGACGACCTCAAGCGGCTGGTGCTCGAGGCGCATCGACGGGGGCTGATGGTCTTCCTCGATGTCGTCTACAACCACTTCGGACCCGAGGGCAACTATCTCCATCTCTACGCCCCGCAGTTCTTCACCGGGCGCCACCATACGCCCTGGGGCGCCGCGATCAATGTCGACGGCCCCGGAAGCCGCGAGGTGCGCGCCTTCTTCATCCACAACGCGCTCTATTGGCTGAATGAATACGGTTTCGACGGCCTGCGCCTGGACGCCGTCCACGCGATCCTCGACGACTCACACCCCGACATCCTCACCGAGCTGGCCGAGACCGTACGCGCCGGTCCCGGTCGGCACAGACACATCCATCTGATCCTGGAGAACGACAGCAACGCAGCGGCCTACCTCACCCGAGACGACAGCGGCGTGCCGCGTTGTTACACCGCGCAGTGGAACGACGACTTCCATCATGTCGCGCACCTGATCGCGACCGGCGAGCGCGACGGTTACTACGCCGACTATGCCGATCGCCCCCTCTATTATCTGGCGCGCAGCCTCGCCGAGGGCTTTGCATTTCAAGGCGAGCCCTCGGCGTTTCGTCACGGCGAGCCGCGCGGCGAGCCGAGTGCCGCGTTGCCGCCGGACGCCTTCGTCAACTGGCTGCAGACGCACGATCAGGTCGGTAACCGCGCCTTCGGCGAACGTCTCCATACTTTGACGAGCCCCGAAGCACTCAAGGCCATGCTGGCGATTCTGCTGTTGGCCCCCTCCCCGCCGCTGCTCTTCATGGGCGAAGAGTGGATGGCACAGACCCCCTTCCTGTTTTTCTGCGATTTCGGCGAGGAGCTCGCCCGGTCCGTCACCGAAGGACGCCGGCAGGAATTTGCGAAGTTCGCCGCCTTCGCCGATCCCGCGGTACGCCGGTCCATTCCGGACCCAAACGATCCGGAGACCTTCGCTCGCTGCAAAATCGACTGGGCCAGCTCGCGCGAGCCCCGACAGCAAGAATGGCTCGCTTTCCACCGAAAGCTGCTCGAGCTGCGACGACGCGAGATCGTTCCGCGCATGGAACGCATTCGCGCGGGTACAGCCGACTTCATCCTGCTCGGTGACCAAGGACTTTCGGTGAGTTGGGTGCTGAACGACGGCACCCGACTCATGTTCGGCGCCAATCTGAGCGACACCGAGCTTCGGCTCCCCGAGCCTTCACGGCTAGTCGGCGCCACCCTTCTGCATCTGGAGCCCCCCGATGCCGGCCCGGCCTTGAACGCAAACCGACTGCCGCCCTGGTCGGTCGCCTGGCATCTGAAGGATGAAGGGCAGTGATGGACGCCGCCTGATAAGTGCCTGATGAGTCCTTGCACTCGCTCCAGGGTCTTCCGGGCACACGCCTGGAACGCAAACGTCAGCACGGTCGTGACGAGAGGGCTCCGACGAACGGCATCCGGATATGCGCTCCGCTGCGCTATGCACTCCACCCTCGCCGCATCAGGTCATCGAGATCCCGTCGTGCCAGCACGGCGGCGCAATCCCGCCAGGCGTCATCCGCCGGCTTGATGCTGTCGTTGTAGCGCAGGTCGAACCCGGTCGCCTGACGGCGCTCCTCGATGTAGCGATCCATCTTCTCGCCCAAGGTCTCCAGATCGTCGATCCAGGTATCCTTGATGGTGTCGGGCAGACCGCCGAAGAGGTCGTAGCGGTTGCGCATGCGCTCGGACAGGCGCGCGTAGACCGTCTCGTCGACCGTGCCCTGATGCACGAGATTGAGCATGTCCACGGTGGCGCGCGCCTGCCCGAAGCGCTTGATGCGCCCGATGCGCTGCTCCAAGCGGGTCGGATTCCAGGGGAGATCCACGTTGATCAGCGTGCCGAGGGTTTGCAGGTTCAGTCCCTCGCAGGCGGCGTCGGTGGCAACCATGATGCGGATGTCGTGGTCGGCGACCATCCGCTTGAGCTCCTCGCGGACGATGCCGACCGCCTGGCCCTCGCGATAGAGTCGGCTGCGATCGGCCCCGGCATACAGCCCGATGGTCTCGGCCGGATGCTCGGCGGCCAGGGCATCGGCGACCCAGCGGGCAGTGTCGTAATACTGGCTGAAGATGATGCAGCCGAGATCCAGCCAACCCTCCTCGTTGAGGTAGTAGCGGACGGCGCACAGCTTCGGATCATCGCCCATGCCGGCCAAGGCGGCGAGCAGCGATTCGAGCGCGGCACGCTCCGCGTCGGTCTGCACGGCCAGCTCCTCCTCGCCATCTTCGGTCTGCTCGATGACCTTGCGCCCCGCCAGGAGCTTGGTTGCGGTGTTGATCCCGGCCACGACGCTGGAGCAAACGCGTTGTTGCATCAGGTTCTTCATGAAGCCGCCGCCCTTGCCGCGTTTGGCCAGAACAGCGCCGAATTCCAGAGCCTCGGCGTAGGCCCGATCGAAATCCGGCGTGGTGCGCAGGGCGATGTCCTGGAACAGGGCGTTGAAGCGATGCGGATCCTTCACCAACCCCTGCTCCGGATGGACATTGACGGCGATTTTGTCCAGCAGCCCGCGCGCTTCGAGGGTCGTGCGTTTGCGCAGGACGACATGACGGACCAACGGATTCTCGCGCTGGAAGAAACTCGCCCCGTCGATCACCCGATCCAGTTCGGTTTCCAGGTCGTCGCGCAACTCCGGGGGGAGATCGGTCAGTGCCCCGGCCAGGTGCTCGTTCGCGCGCAGTCCGAGGTCTTCGCGCAGGTTGTGGAACAGGCGCCGGGCGTTGGGCTCGTTGGTCGAATCACGGGTCGGCAGCGGCGAGCGCAGCAACTGCCAGCCGTAGTCGATGTCCTCGACCCGCTGCGCGCCGCCGAGCAGCGGCAACACCCGTTCCGGGTAGTGCCAATCGGCCAGCGCATGCCCGAGCACGAAGCCCTGGCTGCCGCGGTGCAGCACGCGCACCAGGTCCCACAGATCCTCGGCCTTGGTCTGGATCGGAGTCGCGGTGCCGAGCAGCAGATGATCGGTGCGGTCGGCGATGGCGTGCATGAAGGCAAGCAGCGCGTTCGGTTCGCCGGCGTCCGCTCCGTAGCCCTGGCGCGAGCGCGCCTTATGGGCCTCGTCGAGGATCACCAGCGCGTAGCCGATCCCGACCAGGATCGCCTTCTCGCGCGAGGGTTGCACCATCAGCCCGGTGGAGACGATGCCGATGCGCAGCGGACAGCGGGCGATGTGCTCCGCGCCGCTCGGGGAGATCGCCCGCGCCTCGGTGTCGAGCCAGACCTTGCGCATGGAATGCCACCGGGCGCAGGGAATACCGAGCTTGTCGATCATCTCGGTCTGCCACTGCTCGCAGAGCGTGGCGGGGGCGAAGATCACGATCGGCTTGCGACGTCGACGCGTCTTCTCGGCAAGCAGACACAACGTCAGGGCGGCGGTACCGAGCGACAGTGTCTTGCCGAGACCCACCTCGTCGGCCAACAACAGCCGGACCTGGCCGTGGTCGTTGGAGTGCTGCAAACACTCAGTCACGAAACCCTGCTGCCAGGGTTGCAGCGACATGCCCTCGCGGTACAGCGGGGACTCGATCAGCGCCGCCGGGGCGAGGGTCTCCTCGGTCGTGATCTCGCCGAGCTCGACCTCGAAGCGTCGCCCGCGCCGGCGAACCTCCCGGCAGACCGCCTCGGGCAGTGGTTTCGCCGCGTTCCACAGGTGCTCGAACTCGGCCTCGATCCAGGCCACGCCCTCGGGCGAATCGTCCTCCCAGAGGATCTCGTAGTGCTTCTGCCAACCGTGTCGGGTCTCGTTCATCGAGCCGATGAAGCCGACCTTGCGCCCGTCGGCCCGTTCGATCACGCCGGCCTTGCCGTGCAGAAAGCCGCAGAGGCTGTCGGGCGCGACCCGGATCACCTGGCCGCGCCGGGCCAGAAAGGCATCGAGACGCCGATAACGCTCGCGGTTGAGCAGCGATTCGGCCTCGATCGAGCGCTCGTTCCAGCGTCCCAGCATGCGCGCCTCGCGCAGTTGCGCGACCTTCAGATCCTCGGGCGAGAGATCGACGTTGCAGACGATGCGCACGTCCGCCACCGACTCCAGCCATTCGTGGGCGATCTCGAACAGGGAACTGGTGAAGTAGCCGGCGATGCGCCGGTAACTGCGCGCGCCTTGGAGTTGCTCGGCCAGAAAGCTCTGGTCAAGACGCTGAGTGCGGGAAGAAAAGCGGCGGATGCTCATGGATTCTCACGGAGACACGGAGACACGGAGAAGGGGAGAAAACAAGAGAAAGGGGAATATAGAAAAGTTCTCTCAGTGTCTCCGCGTCTCCGTGTCTCCATGAGATGACATCGTTAGGCGGCTTCGGAGATCACCCGCTCGATCTGCAACGGGTAAACGCCGCTTTTCTGTGCGTCCAGGATGGTCATCTCGCCGATTCCGGCCGCCGTATAACCGATGTTCAGGTTCCAGCTCAGGGTCTCGTCACGCACGATGGGATCCTTTGAGAACTCGATGAACAGGGTGTCGTCCTCTTCGTGGTAGACGATCTTCATGGATCTTCCTCCCGGCGTGTCCAGTATTGGTCTCGATCAGGAAGCCCATTCTGGATCACCCCGACCGAAGTCCCGAGCGCGGTGCAGATCCTCGGCGGTGAGACCCTCCGTCAAGCCCGCCAACAGGCTCTTCAGATCGCCGCCGTCATTGGCGAGGCGAGGTGGATCATCCATCGGCAACAGCACGCCGAGAAGGGTTTCTTCCAGATTGGACATCAGGCAATACCTCTACCCATATCTCGATAAGAGCATTTCTCTCACGGAGACACGGAGACACGGAGAAAATGCACCGAACAACAGCGCCGGAAAGCTCCGAGACCAAGGTCGGAAGCCTGTCAGACCGGCGGTCGTCGATGGCACGATTCAGAAATGACGCCGCGTCACGGGTCTGAGTTTCTGTTTTCTCAATTTTTTTTCTCCGTGCCTCCGTGTCTCCGTGAGAGAATTCTTCACTGCAACCGCTGGTTTCGCATCCGGCTGGCGATCGCCTCCGCGGCGCGCCGGATCTCCGGTCCGCGGGCCTTGGCGGCGATGAAGGCGGTCATGTCGATCAGCAGCGGACGACGGTGGAGATAATCCGGGATCGCGTCGCGCAGATTGGCCATGACGACCTCGGGATCCTTGTCGGCCAGGAACTCCTGCACGGCGCTGACCAGCGCCGCGAGCGGGGTGGCGCCGAGCTCGGTCCGGTCAGTGAGATCGCGCGGCTTGAACTCGGTGACGGCTTTGAGCCGCGCCGCGTTGGGTTTGGTGCTCGCCATCACCGCCGCATAGTCGTCGACCCGGAACGCCTTGGCGAAGTTCTGGTAGTTGTCGAGCTTGGACGCCCCGGTGGTCTCCATGTCGAGCATGCGCAGATAGAAGCGCTGGATGCCGCCGATGGCCTGCCAAGTCTCGCGGTCGAGTCCTTCGGGAACGAGCAAACCGTTGGCGGTCTCGGCGGCCTGCTCGACGATCTCGTCGACCACCGTGGTCTCGCCCTTGCGACGCGGACGGAAGGCAAAGGCGGTCACATCCTCGCCGCCGAGACTGGTGTAACCGGTCAGGACCTTCAGCGCCGCCGCGTAGCCGGCCATCTGGAGGTCCGAGTCGTTGAAGACCGGCGCGCCCATGCGGGCCTCGGTCTCGGTGTTGAGATGCAGCATCTGTTTGATCTGGGCATCGACCTCGCGCTTCACCTCGGGGAGGATGCGCTGCTTGAAACAGGGGCGCTCGCCGGCGGGGCGCTTGCGCAGCATCAGGATCACGGTGCCCTGGACTTAGCCTCCTTTCTTGAGCTCCGAGGTCGTCTCGGTGGCGATATACCAGGCCCCGACCACTTGCAGACCCGCGGCCCAGAAGATGCTCACCATGTCGGACCAGACGCAGGTGTCCTGGTGGGTGAACATGACACATTGCATGCCGTTGTCCGGCATGTGCTCGGTCATCGCCTTGTAGGCGTCGACCATGCCGCGGCGGAAGTCGTCGCCCGAACCCTTGATGGCGAGGTCGCGACGGGAGTCCCAGGTCCATTCATCGAAGGGCGGCGGCGGGTTCTTGCGGAGCCAGGCGATGAAGTATTCGGTGATTTCGTGGTACATCACCGCATTGGCATAAGGGGGATCTGTTACCCAAATATCACTTTCAGCCGCAAGAGCAAGCACGGGACTACACAAAACAATCGAACGTGTTTCTAAAGGAAACAAAGGAATTTCTAGCCGAACGTAGGATTTCAAATCCATGAAACCCCTAGAACCCCAATTATAAATAGTGTTAAGCGCCTGGTTTGAGAAAGTATTCTGCAGCCCTCCTTTCCTTCCATCATTGTGCCATGAACATAATTTGGACTGCAAATTCAGGATTCCACCCAATCCCACCCATAGATTCTCACTATAGCCCAGCCTCATCATATAACTCACCATCAAAATCTGGCGGCTATTAAATAAATGATGCCAGTATGACCAACCCCTTGCAACAACGAGATCTCGCCCCTGATAGCGCGGAGCACCGCCAATTTCGAGCGGCATATCCGGCACCAATCCCTCATCCTGCCAGCGCGCGAGGTTCTGGGCGACGATTGATTCAACCTGTCGCTCGCGTTCCAGATCCTCCTCGTTTACCGCGGCAAAGAACGTCGTCGAACGAGGCACGTCCCACGTTTCGCGCGTGATCCACTGGATGCAGTAAAGCCGCTCCTGAAAGATGTCGTCCGAGCGGGGCTTGAAGTCGTACTTCTCCCAGCTGCGAAGCTTGTTTGCGATATTGCCGTCAGCATCGCGATAGTCACCGCGAAGTGTCTTGATGGGCGTCCGATAGGTCTTCCCATCAAGCTCATAAACAAGATTTCCTTCACGCACCGTGCCCTGCTCAGCGGCCGTTACCTCGGCAGCCGAAACACCGGTTAGAATTTCAATATCAAATCGCTGGTTGGAGAAGTTCGGAACCAGCTTGGCAATAACGCCTCGAATCCTCGAAACCACCCAGCTCGGCGCCATCGGTACCATCCAGCCGGTCTCCGGGCAGCGGGTCTCAAGGCAGTACAGATAGGCCTTGGCCCGATTGCCCTGGCTGTCGTGCTCGATGCCCAGCGCCGTGATCTCCCGATCGACCGCCTCGGCGATCTCGCGTTGAGCCTGGTCAATCTCTGCGCGCTTCTCGGGCGACGCTCCGATGATATTGAGCGCCCCCCAGGTCAGCATGCAGGCGATGGGGTTGAGGTCCGAGGCATAGACATCGCAGCCCAACCGGGCGGCCTCGAAGGGGATGGAACCCCCGCCGCAGAAGGTGTCGCCCACCTTCGGACGATGACCGAAGCGCAGGATGCCGAGCTGCTCGACCAGCTCCTGATGCGAGCGAGCCTCGATCCCGAAGCGACCCAGATGGGCGTTCACCGCCGGCCAGATCGGCGCGTAGAGAGCCGCCTGGTCCAGCTCCTCCGGACGCTTGCAGAGCCCGGCGCGCTCCTCGTAGGTGGCGAAGGTCGCGAGTGTGCGGGCCAGTAGCTCCAGCTTCTCGGCCGGGTCGATATCGCGTCGCCAACGCAGGGCGAGACCTGGGTAGTCGTCCGGATCGAACGGGAACCGGATGCCCTCGATCTCCTGCGCGTCCGCGACATTGCCTTTGAAGACAGTGCTGAAGTGGCGCCAGGGATTCTCCAAGGTGATCCGTCGCGCGACGTCGGCCGGGGCAAGTCTGGGCTCGCGCCGGGCGAGTCCGGCGGTGTCGAAGGCCATCAGCTGCTCGAAGATCTCCAGGTCCTGCTCGGGATCATCCGTCTGGGGCAACAGGCTGCCGAGCAGGATGGCCCTCACCAGGATGAGCGGCTTGCGACCCTTCCAGTAGGAGCCGAGCGCGGTCAGCGTCTGCCCTGCGCCGGCCTTGCGCTCGCGCTGGGCCTCGAACGAGATCTTCTGTGCCGGAAAGACCGCCTCGATCAGCGCCGGCGCATCTCTTAACGCAAAAGGCTCTAGCCGCACTTCTCTGACTGCTGTATCCGTATCTGCTTCAATCATCATCGCGGTGCGAGTCCAAAGGCTTTATATCTCTCACGGAGACACGGAGTCACGGAGAAGAAGGAGAAGGAGAAGGAGAAGGAGAAGAAGAAAGAGCAAAACCGAGAAAGCAAAGAATAATAGACGAGAGAATAAATGCGACGTTCTGATTCAACATTAAACACCCTCTCCATCTCCGTGTCTCCGTGTCTCCGTGTCTCCGTGAGAGCACTCTCTTCATTTCCGAGACTCCGTGAGAGGATGAAACAAGCTCTATAGATCATGGTGTCCGGATGATCCAGTCTTCGAGCCTCAACGCCTCGAACCGCTCGTAGTGCCGGGTATTGCCGGTCACCAGGGTGGCGCCGTGCGCGAGGGCGATGGCGGCGATCATCAGGTCCGCATCGGCTACCGTCGTGCCTGCCGCGCGCAGGCGCGCCTTGTGCTGTCCGAAGAGCAACGCCGCGGGCAGCGTGAAATCGAGGATCGGCAAGGTCGACAGGAATTCGGTCACCAGGGTTTGGTTCGGCTCCGGTGCGCGTGAATTGGCGGCTCCGCAGGCCAGCTCGCAGGCGGTGATCCAGGTCGTCGCCACCCGATCGAGGGTGGACCGGCGCCGCTGCAAAACCTGCGCGTTGCCGCGCAGGATCTCGATGCAGACATCCGTATCCAACAGCTTCACAGCGTGTGCTCGCGACCCAGCGTGCGGGAGAGGTAGATGTCCGCGATCAAATCATCGGTGTCACGTTCGCTGCCCTCCCAGCGTCCGCTCAGCGCCTCCCAGGCTCCGAGCTGGGCGTCGCTCTCCTGGCGAAGCCGACTCGCGGGATCGGCCGTCGATTCAAGTGCCTGCTCGAGCAGCCAGATGGCTTCGCGGTTGAGGCTGCGTTGATCTTGGGCGGCCCGGCTGCGCAGACGCTCCATCAAGGGAACGGGGATGTCTTTCAACGTGAGTGAAGGCATTGAACGGGTGTTGTCGACGATCTGAGATGCAACCAGTTTGGTTGCGGCTCGGGCGAACGTCAATCCGCGGCACGCGGTTCGGATCGGCCCTCGCCCGATCAGTCGTGGAAAACCGGCAGCGTTCCCTGCTCTTGCGGTCCGGCCTGCTCCGGGAGCATCCGGGTCTTCAACTGGGCATTCTGGGCGACATCCCCCAAGGCGAAACGCAGCGCGACGCGCCATCCCTTCTCCGCATCCTGTGGGCCGCCGGTCGCGACCGCGGTCATCCCGAACAACCACCAGCGTTCCTCGGGGCGCAGTGCGAGCCAGTTGCGCACCGCCACCCGGATCTTCTCGGGATCCAGACGCTCGACCGCCCAGGCCAGAATGCACAGCTCCTTGCCGAGCAGCCGGTCGACCGGGGTCTCGCCGACCTTCCAGGTTCCGCCGGCGAGGTTGTGCTCCGCGAGCCGGGCATTGAAGGCGCGCTGCACCTCGGCACGGATCGCGCTCCAGCGCGCACGCTCCAGGAGCACACGGTCGATGACCTGCTCGCGCGCACTCTCCGAGCCCATACCGAGGTGCTCGCGAATCAGGATCGGCGCGGTATTGCCGCGGGGAATCGCGACCACGAAATGATGCGGGTCGGAGGTTGCCGGCACGCCGAAGCCGCGTGTGGGATGGGCGTAGGTCGTTCGCTCGGCCAATTTATGCTCTCACGGAGACACGGAGACACGGAGATGAAGACGCGGAGATGGAGATCATTTCGTTGTTCTCTCACGGAGACACTGAGACGAAATAAGGGCGTGGAATTTTGATTCAGAACATCGCATGCGATTTCTCGCTCTTGTCCTTTCTCTATTTATCTCTTTCTTTCTCTTTTTCTCCGTGTCTCCGTGTCTCCGTGAGAGTCTTCTGTCTTTTCCCTAGATCTCTCCGTGAGCGTCATTCCCCACCCAACTTCCCATTGATCGTTCGCGTGATGCCGTCCTTCATCAACGCCTCGCCGAAATTCAGAAGATAGCCGACAGTCAGCCCCGTCAGACGAAGATACGTGAGTAGCTGCTTCTTGTGTGCATTCGTGACATGCTCGACCGACTTCAGCTCCAGGATCACCTTACCGCCGACAATCAGGTCGGCACGAAAACCCTCCTCAAACCGAAGATTATCGTAAACGATCGGAACCACGACCTGCCTCTCGACCAACAGGCCACGTTTGACAAGCTCATAAGTCAAGACGGTCTCATAGACACTTTCCAGTAAACCAGGCCCAAGACGCATATGAACCTTCACCGCGCAGTCGACGACAATCGTACCGATCTCGTTCTCATCCATTTTACGATTCCCTGGCGAAGTTTTTTCTCACGGAGACATGGAGATGAAAGCACTGTAATCATGTCATTATTCTCTCACGGAGACACGGAGACACGGAGACACGGAGATAGGAGGTGAGTAGGGTTCTGGATTTTGATTCATAACTTTACATGCGCTTTCTCTTCTCTTCGTATTTCTCTTTCTCTTTCTCTTTCTCTTTCTTCTCCGTGTCTCCGTGTCTCCGTGAGAGTCCCGATCATTTTCTCTCGGTATCTCGGTGTCTCCGTGAGAGACCGGATCATTCCCCCTGAATCACATCGCCGGCGGCAAGGCCGATCCCGGCGATCTCGACGAACTCCTTGAGCGCATAGCCGTCGCCGAAGCGGATGCCGCCCTTGATCAGCACCTGCACGGCGGCTTGCGGATCGCCGAGTGCGGCGCGAATGCCGTTGATGGCGGCCTCGATCGCGGCGGCGGTCAGCTCGCGGTCGTTGAAGCGGATCTGGGCCGCGGTCTCTCCCTCGCCGATGAGGATCTGCACCCCGCGCAGCAGGGTCTCGGGGCGATCCTTGAAGCGCTGAATTACCGCGAAGGCCTTGTCGGTGGTGTCGATGGAGATCTTCGGCTTCACCAGGTGGGCCGCTTTGGTGTCGTCGATGATGACCCGGTCGTCGCCGTCGGCCGGGACCTGGATCTTGGCGCTCTTCTCGACCTCGTCGGCCTTGGCCGCAACCAGGATGGTGCAGCCCTTGGCGGGGACGGCGAACGGCTCGGCGTAACGGGTGCCCTCTTTGGGATTGGTGCCGTCGAGGGTATAGCGCATCTCGGCCGGCGGGGTGCAACGCAGCTCGACCTTGCGGGTATCGGCGAGCGCATGGATCTCGTGGCGGATGACCAGGTCGGCGGTCCAGCGGGTCGGCTCCCCGATGCGGTATTTGCCGGTGCTGTCGACCGCCAAAAAGTAGAGGGTCGCCGCGGTGGTGCGGTAGTCCTCGAGATCCTGCACCTGCTCGTCCTGCTCCGACACGGCGGCGGTTTTGGCGACATGGACGCGCGGACTGTCGCCGGCATTGCGCGGGGTCAGCACCAGAGTGGTCTCGCCGGTCTCGCGAAGGGTCCCGGCGGGGGTGACGTTGACCGAGGTCTGCTCGGGCGGGAAAGGTCCCTTCTCGATGTGACCCTCGGGGGTTTGGCGCCAACGCCCCTGCTTGAGTGCCTCGTCGCGCAGGACATCCAGGCCGCGTGCACCCGGCATCCAGGGCCAGGTGGGATCGGTCTTGGCGCGCATGACCAGATCGCGCCAGGGCACGCGCCGGTCTTTCCCCGGCCAGAGATAGGTCTCGGCCATCGCCCAGTAGCTGAGCAGGTCATCGGCCATGTCGAGCGCGAGCTTGTTGTCGCAGCGCCCGCTTGCCAGCAGCCTCTCGATCTGGGCCTCGGCGGCATGCTCGCCGGTGCCGAAGCTCAGACCGTTGTCGATGGTCGCCATCACCAGCTCGCCGTCGCCACCCGGATAGAACAACCGGTTGTAGGCGCCGGAGACGGCCTTGGTGAAGCGCTCGGCGAGCTCTTCGTACTTGTCCCGTGCCTCCTCGAACAGGGTGTCGCCCGGTTTGAGGTTGGCATGGATGCGCTCGACCGCGTAGAGCTCGCGCAGGCGCGCCTCGACCTCGTTGGCGAGATGGCTGTCGTGGCCGGACAGGATGAGGACGTTGTTCTTCTCTTGCTGGAATTCGTAGAAGCCACGGATCGCCTCCGGCGGGGTGCGCCCGTCCGGTTGCACGACGAGCAGGATGCGCGCACCCGAGAGCTTCACGTCGTCGAGCCGCGGCATGATCTGCACGTCCTGGTAGGCCGCGCGGGTCTTGCTCTGGGCCTGAAACAGCCCCTCCAGCCGGTTGATCAGCGCCTGCTCGAGCTTCGGCAGCGGGATCTGTTTGGCGTCGCGCTCGATGCGCCGACCGAGGTTCTCGGTTTCCTTGAAGTAGAAGGCTTCGCCCTCGCGATGCAGATACCAGGCGCGATCGCGCAGGCGCTCCAGGCCGGCGAGGAACTCGTCGGCCTTGCGATTGGGTGCGGCGAGATACTCGATGATCTCGGCTTGGGTGAGGCCGGTGTGGGCACCGACGGCGCGCGAGAGCGAGGCCGAGAGCAGCAGTTTGGCGACCTGCCCGGCCGCATCGCTGCCCAGGTCCCCGTCGATCTCCTCGGCGCGCGCATTGCCGTGGTCGGCGATGTCGTTGACCACCGCCGGCAGCAGCGCCGGGTTGACGCGCTGGATCTCGTCGCGCACCTGGGTGTCGTTGAGATCCAGGTGTTGGGTGCCGATGAGGAAGACATCGTTGGCTTTGCGGTTCCACACGCTGCGCAGCAGCCGGGCGGTGAACTGCATCAGCCCGCGGGTCTGGCGGAAGCCCTCGTTCTCCTTGAACAGGGCCACCAGGTTCTTGAACGAGGGATGGAAGGGATAGGTCTCGCGGACCTCCTCGGCGACCTCTTCCATCGCGCGGGCGGTGATGTAACCGCCGTCCTCGGCGGCCTTGACCTGCTCGGCGAAGGCCTCCGCGACGGCGTCGACCAGCGACGCGTCGGGAAGCTCGGTGAAGAGGCGCTTCTTGAGGATCGCGTAGATCTCGTTGCCGGCCAGCTGGACCGGGGTGATGGTCTGGGCCTGACGGCGGGTTTCCTGCTGCAGGTTGGACATGACCCGCGCGAGATCGCGGCTCTGGACGTCGTAGCTGCCCGAGAGGTTGGCGATGACGACGCAGCAGCGTGGCCGTTTGATGGCGGCGCTCAGCAGATTGCCGAGGCTGTAGGTCACCAGATCGGCGAGCGAACCTTTGCCGACGGCGCGGGTGTCGGCGTTGAGCAGATACGGCGGCAGCTCGTCGAGCAGGATCAGCGTCGGCTCGTCGCCGAGGATCTGCAGCCACTTGGCCTCGTCGACCCCGCGGGGACCGTCGATCCAGTAGGGACGGATCAGGTCGTGCTGGCCCAACTGCTCGGCGATCTCGCCCCAGATGTAGTGGTCGGGATCGTTGCGGCCGTTGAAGGCGGCGATGCGGGCGGGACCGAAGTCCAGGCGCTCCGCGAGCTCGGCGGGGAGGACAAGGGCACGGAGCGCCGGGTATCTCGCCAGGAGTCCGATGGCGACCATCAGGTGCGTTTTGCCGCCGCCCATGGCCTGAGCCAGCTCGAAGGCGGCCTGATCGGACAGTCCGGCAAGGCGCAGCAGGCCTTCGCGGAACAGGGTCTCCATCCCCTGCGTGATGTGGTTGCGGGCGAAAAATTCGCTGCCGTCACCTTGATCATGGATGAGGTCAGAGAGGTTCTCGATCGTTTCCGTCATCCGGTAGTCCTGGACCATCGGATGGATCTTGCAGGTGTCACGGACAGTTCCGAGCACGTTACCCCCTGTCTGCCCGCTAGTGATCCTGCAGCGCGGCGAACGCGCCCCTGGAATCCGGGTGACGGTCCCCGATGATGCCCGACGACGACGTCGGTCTATTGGCGAATCATGGTACAGGAGTCATGGGCGGGACAACACGATTCGTCCCGATCGCGCCGCCGATCGGTTGACGCCGGCATTTTGGTGCCGGATCGAGATGCCTCTCACGGATGATCCTTTCGACGATTCCGGGCGACGCGGCTCCGCAGACTGATCAGGTCATGCAGATCGCACAGCATGAAGTGGCGATTGGCGGGATGGCTCAAATGCTTCACGGTGGCCGGGTCGCCGTCGTGATAGCGCCGCGCGGAGACACGGAAGGGCTCGGGCAGCGACCGATTGAACGGCGAGGGCTTGACGAGCAGCCGAACGACCTGCTCGAACAGGAGCGCATAGCGGTCGTCGTCGGGCTCGCGATAGAGCGAGCCGAGATCGTCCCCGTAGATGCGAAAGAGGCTTAGATAGTCTTGCTCGTCGGGCTGAGTGCGGCTCATCGGCGGCCTCCGTCGGAGCTTGCATCGGTTCGCGAGGTATCGCGGAGTCGGGATTTCAATCGCATCGGGTGGGGTTGAAGTTCGGGCTTTCGCCATTTAGCCTCGGCTTGATTTTAGACCTGTTCTCCAACTCCGCCGGAGGCGATCGCATGAGCATGTATGCGTCTTTGACATCCGTTCTCGATCGAACCCTCGTCCGGACCCCGCCGGTGACCGGCGACCGTCCGCTTATCCGCAGGGCTGCACTCCTCTTTACGATTGCAGCGACCGCCGCGGTGGCGACGATCGTGACGGCGCCCTTCTCGGCCGCGGGCGGGATGGATCCGGATCTGGTGCGACTCCTACACGCGATGGTCGGGATCAAAGGGATCATTGCCTTGGCCGCCGCGGCACTGGTGTATTGGCGGCTCGGTCATCCGATCGCGACGCCGGTCGCGATCGGCTATGGCACCATGATCTGTGTCTCGGTGGCGGCGCTCGCCTGGCTGTGGACGCTTGCCGGCATTCCGCTCGGCTCACTTTGCTTCTACGGTGGCTTGGCGGGTTTGATCCTGGTCGGGCGTTTCGATTCGGGCCTTTCGGCTGGGCTCGGACGCTGAGCGATCCAGGCGTCACCCGCCGGCCCATCGATCCGCCTGTTTCGCCTGCGACGGAGGCGCGACCAAGGAAACAACCGCGTCGGTGGCTGCCGCAATGATGTCCCGACGCGGCGATGCCTCCTCGGGCGCATCGCGTTTGCAGACCAGTCGGCAGAGCCAGTCGGTAGGGGACTCGAAATCGCAGTGCTCCGCGCCCGTCACCCGCTCCACGGAGGAGCGATCGGTCGCGGAGAAGACGGCGAGACCGTTGTTCTCGGCGTTGCAGGGCGAGGGATCGCCGACCAATCCGATCAGCGGACGATCGAGGCCGGCGGCCATCCCCTCGCCGAGCCGACCGGCGTCAACCAGGTCGAGCGCGACGACGCCGAGGGTGCGCGGATCGTTGCGACCCGCGACCAGGGCCGCCAATCCGCCTGCCGAAAATCCGGCATAGACGACTCGATTTGCGTCCAGCGCATCGGCTACGCGGATCATATCCAGTCCATTGCGGACATGCCGTCCGTCCCAGAACCGCGCGTTGCAGAAGTCCAGGGTCACGGTCGGGATCCCTGCATCTGAAAATGCTCTCGCCAGATCGGCCATCCGCTCCTGGCTGCGAAGAAAGCCATGCCCGAGGACGACCAGGTCCTCGGTCCGCGCTGCTTCCGGTCGATACAGGCGATAGTGCAATGCACAACCGGTCGCCGAATCAACCACGCCGGTCTCGACGTGCCGATCGAAACCATTCCCGCCCGAGGAAAGCGACGCGGTGAGCAACGCCTCGGCAACTTCCTTGTCCAATGCCGAGGTGTGTGAGTCATCCCGTGCGACCAGCCCGAAACAGCCCGCCAAGACCAGACAAACACACAAAATCGCTGTAAACTTCACTTGACACTCGGCCCGTCATACTGAATTGACATTCGTTGCGCCGCATCAACGCGAAACCGCGGAGACTGGCGGAGGATAAGCACCGACGCGGTGCTCGGTTCGATGCCGGGGCGTTTCGCCCCTAAACCGCGTCCACTGCGACATGCGTAGTTTTCATTTTGCGTTTGGCTTTGGAGATGTCCTCGACCCCGGTGAGACGCGGTTTAGAATTTAATATTTTTTAAGACTTTAAACCGCGCCAGCTCCGACAGTCGTCGGAGCTGGCGCGGCCAAGCCATTCCAACACATGACGCATACCGCACCGGGCGCGGTTTAGATGCGAGATGCGGCTGACTGACGACGGAAAAAACCTCCGACGCCTGCGGCAATGACCGCCGGAGAAGGGTCCTGATGGGAACAACGACGGCAGTGAGCACACGCGAGGCCCAGACGCCTGCGCAAGCGCAAACGAAGCCCGCTCCGCAAGGTGCGGGAGGGCTGTGTCTGGTCTTCGGCGCCAGCGGCTACATCGGCGGCCATTTGGTACCGCGCCTGCTCGCCGAAGGACGGCGCGTGCGGGCGAGTTCGCGCAGCCGAGAGACGCTCGAGGCGCGCGGCTGGCCCGGTGTAGAGATCGTACCGGCGGACGCACTTGCACCCGAAACCCTGCCCGCAGCGCTGCAGGACATCGAAGTCGCCTATTATCTGGTGCATTCCATGGCGGCGGGACGCGATTTCGGGCGTCTCGACCTGGAGGCGGCCCGCAACTTTGCCGATGCCGCCGCACAGGCCGGCGTGCGACGCATCGTCTATCTCGGCGGACTCGTCCCGGACGATGCCGTGAGCGAGCACATCGTCTCGCGACGCGACACGGGCGTGGTGCTTCGCCAAGGCTCGGTTCCCGTCACCGAAGTCCGCGCCGGGATCATCGTGGGTCCGGGCTCGGCGGCGTTCGAGGTCATGCGCGACCTGGTTTATCATCTCCCGGTCATGGTCACGCCGCGCTGGGTGCGCGCCAAGTCGCCGCCCATCGCGCTCGAGAATCTGCTGGTCTATCTTGTCCGGCTGCCTTGGGTGGACGAGGCCGCGTCGCTGAGCCTGGATACCGCCGGCCCCGAGACCCTGACCTACACGCAGATGATGTACATCCTGGCCGACGCGGCGGACAAACGCCGCCCCTGGATCATCCCGGTCCCCGTGCTGACACCGGGGCTCTCGGCCCACTGGCTGCGCTTCATCACATCGGTGCCGACGAACGTAGCGCGCGCCCTGATCGAGGGTCTGCGCCATGACTTCGATGCCGACGATGCCGAGACCCGCCGGCTGGTCCCCCAGCGCCTACTGGGGTTTCGCGAGGCCGTCGATGCCGCGTTTGCGCTGGAGCGCAGCGGCGAGCCCATTACGCGCTGGACCGAGGGGGCCTTCGCCGTGCGCAATCAACGTATCGATTACGCCTACTATGCCAAGCGTGCCTCGGGTACGTCCGAGACCCGCGCGGATCCGGCGGCGGTCTGGCGACTGGTGTCCGCGATCGGCGGAGACAACCGCTATTACTACCTGGATACGCTCTGGTCCATCCGCGAGTGGATGGACTGGGCCATCGGCGGCCCCGGACGCTTACGCGGCCGGCGCCATCCGCAAGAGGTGCGCAAGGGCGACCGCATCGACCATTGGAAGGTGCTCGGCGCAGAGCCCGAGAAACGTCTCAGCCTGGCCTTCGGCATGCGCGCGCCCGGGGCCGGCGTGATGGAATTCGACTTGGCCCCACTGCCCGACGGCGGCACGCGCCTCACGGCGACGGCCTACTGGCACCCGGCCGGGGTCTGGGGACTGCTGTACTGGTATTCGCTGGAACCCATTCACCGCTTCGTCTTCAAAGGACTCACGCGTGAGATCTGTCGCCGCGCCGAGCGGGATCAACGCAGACCACGCCCGATCGAAAGCAGTACATAACGAGGTTTTATCGACATGGATACAGGTAAGGATTCGGCACTCTCGCATCCGCGAGCCGCCGCCAAGACCGGCAAGGTCGCGCTTCCGGCCGCGCTCGACGCACCGCGGCACGATCTCGCGACCGAGCACGGCGGACGCATTCATTACTATGCGGACACCTCGGCCACCGGCCGGCCGCTGGTCCTGGTGCACAGCATCAATGCCGCGCCCAGCGCCTTCGAGATGAAGCCGCTGTTCCAGCAGTATCGCTCGCAGCGGCCCGTCTATGCGCTCGATCTGCCGGGGTTCGGCCATTCCGATCGCAGCAACCGGCGGTACTCGCCGAGCCTCTTCGCCAACGCCATCGTCGACTTTCTGGAGAAGGTGGTCGGCAAGCCCTGCGATCTGGTCGCCTTCTCGCTCGGCTGCGAGTTTGCCGCGCAGGCGGCGCTGATCAAGCCGGAGCTGGTCGAGTCCTTGGTGCTGATCTCTCCGACCGGTTTCAGCGCACGCCGACTGCCGACCGGCCAGGCCGCCGAGCGCGCCCACAAGGTGCTGAGCGTACCGGTCGTGAACGACGGGCTCTTTGCCCTCTTGACCTCGCGGCCGAGCATCCGCTTCTTCTACAAGCAGGCCTTCCACGGCGCCATCCCGCCCGAGATGATCGAGTACGCCTACGCAACATCGCATCAGCCGGGTGCGAAGTACGCGCCGCTGTACTTCCTGTCCGGTCAGTTGTTTACCCCGAACGCACGCGAAAGCGTCTACGCAAACGTGGCGCAACCCGTGCTTGTGCTCTACGATCGCGATCCGAACATCGACTTTCACGAGCTTCCGGACTTCCTGAGCCACCATTCGAACTGGCGGGCCGAACGCATCGCGCCGACACGCGGACTGCTCCAGTGGGAGCAGCCGGCCCAAACGGCGGCTGCGATCGATCGCTTCTGGTCGATCCCTCAGGCCGCCTGAGCTTTTCGAGGATGCCTTTTGTCCCGGTGCGGCGTGTGTCGCCATGCCGGGGCCGAGACACCAGACCGCCGGTTGCTCAAACTCACCCATGCTTGCACCGCTCAAGACCCTCGAGCAGATCCTCGCGCGCCTCGCCGAGACGATGGACAGCCTCCCGATCACGCGCTCGGAGGGATTCGTCTCTCTTGTCCTGGAGCTGCCTCAAGCCCTGGCGATCGCGCCCGAGATCCCCGGCCCGCAGTTTCAATTCGCCCACAATCATCGCGGCGAGGTCCGGGCCGGCTACGGGATCGCCGGCGAATGGACCGCGCAGGGCGAGGCGCGTCTCCAAACCTTGCGTACGCATGCGAAGCGGGTGTCGGCGCACTGGGAGCATCTTGACCCGGACGAGACCGGCTTCGCGGGGTTTGCGATGCTCGGCTTCGCGTCCTCGCCCGTGCCCGACGCACCGACCGAACCCGACACCTTGCCCAACGCGCTGCTCTGGCTTCCGGAGCTTGCGCTCTCCTCGCGCGCCGGTCAGGCGGCGGTCATCCTCTCCACCGCGCTGCCGGTCGCACGCGAGGAGGTCTTCGCGCGCTGGAAGGCCCGCTTGGAACAGGTCATCCCGCGGCTGAATCAGCCGGCACTCGATCCACTCACACCGGCACGCCTCGATCAGGGGCCGACGGAGCCGGATGCGGCACGTTGGCAGGATCTCGTCTTGTCCGCCCTCGAGCAGATCGAGCAGGCGCATCTGGAGAAGGTCGTCGTCTGTCGGCGACTCAGGCTCAAGGGCCATCGGCGCTTCGATCTGACCCGGTTGAACGCCGCGCTGGCCTATCTCTTTCCGTCCTGTCAGGTGGTGACGATCCGCCGCCACGCGACCAGCTTCGTCGCGGCCACGCCCGAGCGTCTCTTCACCCAACAGCACGACCGCATCGAGGTGGACGCGATCGCCGGGACGGTCTGCCGCGCCGCGAGTGCCGATCGCGATGCCGAGCTCACGAGCGCATTGCGGACCAGCCACAAGAACCTGCATGAGCATATGGTCGTGGTCGATGCCGTGACCGATGCGCTCGGACATTGCAGCCGTCACGTCGAGCCGCCGGACGGACCTCGCGTGATGCAGCTCAACAACGCGCAACATCTCTGGAGCCTGGTGCGCGCCGAGCTGGATCCCGGCATGGACGTCTTTCAGCTCGCCGAGCTGCTGCATCCCACACCGGCGACCAACGGTCACCCCTGCGAGTTGGCACGCGCCTGGCTGCAACGCTCCGAGCCGATCCGACGCGGTTGGTATACCGGTGCGGCCGGGATCATCGCGCCGGATCTCACCGGCGAACTCTGGGTCCTGCTGCGCTGCGCCGAGATCCACGACAGCACGGCGGACCTCTACGCCGGGGCGGGGATCGTCGCGGGCTCCGATCCGGACTCCGAGTGGCAGGAGACCGAGCACAAGCTCGCGGCCATGTCCACGGCACTCCAGTTCGCATGAGCGACACCGAGACGCCCGATCAGGGTTGTCGCAATCTACGCTGGGCGCTGGCGCTCTTCGATGGCCTGGTGCGCGGTGGTGTGCGTCGGGTCGTGCTCTCGCCCGGCTCGCGCTCGACGCCGCTCGTTCTTGCAGCTCAACGGCAACCATCGATCGAGCTGACGCCCATCCTCGACGAGCGCAGCGCCGCCTTCTTCGCATTGGGACTGGCGCAGGCATCGGCGCGGCCTGTGGCGCTCGTGTGCACCTCGGGCAGCGCCCTCGCCCATTGGTTTCCGGCCGTCATCGAATCCTCCGAATCCGGCGTCCCGCTGATCCTGCTCTCGGCGGATCGCCCGCCCGAGCTGCGTGGCTGGGGTGCGAACCAGACGATCGATCAGACGCGTCTCTTCGGCGGCTTTACACGCGAGTATCACGATCCGGGTCCGGCCGAAGAAGGCACGGCCGCGCTCAAGGCAATACGGGCACTCGGGCTGCGCGCCGCGCTGGTGAGTCGGGGTCCGCGGCCCGGCCCCGTGCATCTGAATCTGCCGTTTCGCGAGCCACTGGTGCCGGGGCCATCCTGCACGGCCGAGCCGCTCGGATCCTTCGAGTCGGCGGCGACCGGCCCGCACGACGGACCGGAGGCGCGTTCCTCGGCGTCGGATCAAGTGCGTTGCTTCGACACACCGCAGTGGCCGCAAGGGCTGACGACCCTCCGCGGCGGGCGCGGGATCATCTGTTGCGGCCCGATGACGCCCTCGGACGCGGCGGCCGAGGCCATCTTCGCCTGTGCCGAGCGGCTCGACGCACCGGTCTTGGCCGACCCGCTGTCCGGCCTTCGCTTCCGCCCGGCGCCGACCGCTCGGATCACGCGCTACGACAGCCTCCTGCGCAACCCCGAGGCAGCGGCGGCCTTGAGACCGGACTGGGTCATCCGATTCGGCGGGACTCCGGTCTCAAAGACGCTTTCAGGTTGGCTCGAGGACATCCCGTCGATCCTGGTCGATGCGTCCGAGCGCTGGTCGGACCCGACTCATGACGTCATTGTCCGGATCGCCGCCGATCCGACCGCGTTTTGCCGGCTGTTGCAGACGCGTATCGACCGCGACGCGCACGGGCTCTGGATCCGGCGCTGGACCGACGCGGAGCAGACGCTCGACCGGCTCGCCCACGCCTTCCTGGAGCACTCGCCCTGGTGCGAGGGCCATCTCATCGCCGGTCTGCTGGAAGGTCTCCCCGCGGGGGACGGCCTCTTCTGCGCCAACTCGCTGCCGATCCGTCAGCTCGACACCTGGTCGGGGCAGTCGGAGACGCCGCTGCGGGTCTTCGGCCATCGCGGCGCCAGCGGGATCGACGGACAGAGCTCGACACTGGCCGGTTTGAACGCGGGCCGGACGGAGCCGACGCGCGGCGTCACCGGACTCTTGGGCGATCTGTCCTTCATCCACGACCTCAGCGGCCTGTTGCTGATGGAGAGGCTCGACCGCCCGTGCATTGTCTTGAATAATGGCGGCGGCCGTATCTTCGACTTTCTGCCGCAGCGCGGACTGGCGGGGTTCGAGCCGCTTTGGCGAACGCCGCAGCGCGTGCAGCCGGATGCCCTCGCGCGGGCCTTCGGGCTCGCGCATCGATCGGTCGACGACGCCGCGGGCTTCGCGCAAGCCTGGGCCGAGGCGATCGACGCCGGAATGCGCGGAGAGCCGGCCGGACTCATCGAGGTCCGTCTGGATGCGGATCTGAGCCTCCGCACGCACCGCGCGTTCTGGAACGGCGTTCGCGAGCAATCCATCATCGAGAGTGAATGAGGTCCCAAGGTGTCGTCAGCGTCTAGTCAGCAGGCCGGTCAAATCGAAAGCCAGGGACCGAGCCCCGTCGTTTGGGAGACGCCCACCGGCGACCTCTACAACGATATCCTCTACCAGCAGGCGGAGCAGATCGCGAAGATCACCATCAACCGGCCCGAGGTGCGCAACGCCTTTCGGCCGCAGACGGTGCGCGAGCTGATCGACGCCTTCCGTCGCGCACATCTCGACCCGCGTGTCGGCGTCATCATCCTCACCGGCGCGGGCGATCTGGCCTTCTGCTCGGGCGGCGACCAGCGCATCCGCGGCGACGAGGGGTATCGCGACGAGGCCGGGGTTGAGCACCTGAACGTGCTCGAGCTGCAGCGCCAGATCCGCACGCTCCCCAAACCGGTCGTGGCCATGGTCGCGGGCTACGCAATCGGCGGGGGGCATGTACTGCACCTGATCTGCGATCTGACGATCGCCGCCGACAATGCGCGCTTCGGCCAAACCGGGCCGCGTGTCGGCAGCTTCGACGGCGGTTTCGGGGCCGGACTCATGGCAAGGACCGTGGGTCTCAAAAAAGCCAAGGAGATCTGGTTCCTGTGCCGTCAGTACGATGCGCAGGAGGCGCTCGCGATGGGGCTCGTGAACACCGTCGTGCCGCTGCGCGAGCTGGAGTCCGTCACGCTCGATTGGTGCCGTGAGATGAACCGGCTCTCCCCGACCGCGCTGCGTGTACTCAAGGCGTCCTTCAACGCGGAGACGGACGGACTGGCCGGCATCCAGGAGCTGGCCGGGAATGCCACCGCGCTCTTCTACACCACGGCCGAGGGACAGGAAGGACGCGATGCCTTCCTCGAAAAACGCGAACCCGATTTCGGCAAGTTCCCGCGGCGTCCCTGACGTGTCGGGCTCCGGATCGAATCTCGCGCTCTGGATCGCGGCGGCGCGCCCGAAGACATTGGTCCTTGCAGTGGCCCCGGTCGTGGCGGGGATCGGGCTGGCCGTCTTTCAGACCGGAGCGCTTGCCGCCGTCACGGCCTTGCTCACGTTGATCGCGGCGGTGTCGATCCAGATCGGCACCAACCTGCACAACGATGCCTCCGACTATGAGCGGGGGACGGACACCGCCGATCGTCTCGGACCGCCGAGGGCGACGGCGCAGGGCTGGTTCAGCGTCGAGCAGGTCAAGCGGGCGGCACACCTGGCGTTCGGGCTCGCCTTCGTCATCGGGCTGGCCTTGGTCGTGCGCGGCGGCTGGCCGATCCTCGCCATCGGGGTCGCCTCCCTGGTCGCGGGCTACGCCTACACCGGCGGACCGCGTCCGATCGCCTACGGCCCGTTCGGCGAACTCTATGTGCTGCTGTTCTTCGGCCTCGCGGCCGTGGGCGGGACCTATTACCTGCAGACCTTGAGCTTCGATTGGCCGGCACTCATGGTCGGCATCGCCCTGGGTCTGCCGGCTGCTGCTGTCTTGCTGCTGAACAACTACCGGGATCTCGAGACCGACCGCATCGCTGGACGGCGCACACTATGCCACTACCTGAGCCGACCGCATGGGCGTGTTCTTTACGGCCTGTTGCTGCTGGCATCGATCGCGATCCTCGTTTTCACCTTCGGCCCGGCCATCGCATGGCCTCTGCTGGCGGCCGTCCCGCTCGGCGGTCTTCTGACCCTCAAGCTCGTTCGCGGCGCCACCGGCAAGCAGATCAATCCACTTTTGGGACAAACGGGGCTCTTTCAGGCGGCCGTGACGATCTTGCTCCTCGTCGGATTCGGTCTGAGCCGGATCTAAACCGCGCCCGGTGAGGTATAGGTCGTTTGTTGGATTGGTTTGACCGCGCCAGCTCCGACAACTGTCGGAGCTGGCGCGGTTTAGACTATCGAATTGCGAACCGCCTCTCCAAGTAGGTCGGAATAACCCTTGAAACCGACACAAATGTAAATGACGCATTTCACTCCGGACGCGCTTTAGGGTAATGGATCATCTGCGGATCGATCGACTTCGGATCCGTCCGTATGATCTTCCGCTGCGTCGCGACTGGCACAGTGCGCGCGGCGGATTTCAACGACGACGCGGCTGGCTGGTCTGCGCGGAGACGGATGGGGCGGTCGGTTTCGGAGATTGTGCGCCGATTCCGGCGGCGGGAACGGAGGATCACGAATCGGCGAAATCCGCATTGTCGGCTGCCCAAGCCTGCGCGTCGGGCAGATCGGTGGGGGAGTTCCTGCAGATTCTGGACGATCGATTCGCCGTGACGCCGGCCGCGCGCTTCGCGCTCGAATGCGCCTTGCTCGACCTCCTGAGCCAAGTAGAAGGGGTTCCCCTGCGCCGGTTGCTGGCCCGCGATGCTTCAAACGAGGTTCCGGTCAACGGGATCCTCGGCGCACTCGCGACCCTGACGGCGGCTGATCTTCAACAGGCGGCAGAGGCGGGTTTCAGAGTGGTGAAGATTAAGGTGGGCGTCGAGGATTCGACCTCGGAGATCGCCCGACTGACGGCGCTTGCTCGCTTCGTGCCAACCGGCATGCGCCTTCGGCTCGATGCCAACGGGGCTTGGGACGATGACGAGGCGTGCCGCATCCTCGATGGGCTCTCGGAGCTACCGATCGAATCGCTGGAGGAACCGCTGCGCATCCCCGACCCGAGCCGCCTTCGCGCGCTTCAGGAGCGAGCAGGCTTTCCGCTGGCCCGGGACGAAAGCCTGGCGGGTCGGGCTGCCGATGTGGATCTCGGCGGGCTGGGTGTGAGGCGCATCGTCATCAAGCCCGCTGTTGTCGGCGGGCTTCGATCCGCGCTCGACCTATCGCGACGTGCCGCCACTGCCGGCGTCGAGGTCGTGGTCACCAGTGTCGTCGAGAGCGCGGCCGGACTCTGGCCGACCGCTCAACTGGCCGCGGCCACGGGCAGTAGGCTCCCCCACGGACTCGCCACCGCGGACTGGCTGGCCGAGGATCTCGGGGTCCCGCCGCGCTTGAACGGCGCATATCTATTGCTCTCCGACCAACCTGGCTCCGGATTCAAACCGCATGCGGACCCGCCACCGAACCCTGAGTAAGACAGAGCCCGAGAAGGTTTCGATCGACGTGCCCGCATGACGTATTCCCTGGACCCGGAGCTCTGGCCGCTCATTCGCGTGGCGCTGCATGTCGGCTTCTTTTTTACTGCTGCCTATCTGCTCCGGTCGATCTTCAACGCCCGCCAGGCCACCGAGCTGCGACATCTGCCGCGCGCCAAATGGTCCGCGCGGGTTCCGATCGTGCTCTTGGCGCTCCTGTTCACAGGGATCCTGGTCTATCAAGCGACATGGCAGCTGATCGGCGCCTCTCGCCCGCAATTCATCGCCTTTATGCAGCTTCACGACAGGCGTGAGCTGAACCCGGCCCATCGGATCATGCGCGGGCGGATCCTCGATCATCGCGGCGAGGTACTCGCCTACAGCGAGGAGATTCTCGGGCAGGTGTATCGCCTCTATCCCGACGGGCCTGCCTTCGCGCATGTGGTGGGATATAGCCACCCCTGGTTCGGGGCTTCGGGGATGGAGTCGGTGGCGAACGTGCGACTCAACGGCGGAGCGCCGGATGGACTCGGCGACTGGCGGAAGCTCGGTCGCCAGCTCGTGACGCAGGACAAGCGCCCGCGCGGACAAGACCTGACACTCACGCTCGATGCCGAGCTCCAGCGAACGGCCTTCGGTCTCCTCGAGGGAAAGAAGGGGGCGATCGTGCTTTTGCAGCCCGACAACGGGGCAATCCGCACGCTCGTCAGCGCCCCCTCCTACGATCCGAACCGGATCACACCGGCGCTCTTCCAGGATTCCGGCCCAAGCGCAGCCTTGTTGAACCGCGCCACTCAGGGTCTCTATCCACCGGGCTCGAGCTTCAAGATCCTGCTGGCCGCCTTAGCGCTGGAGAAGGGTTTCTCCGGGACGCTCGAATGTCCTGCGGACGGCTTCACGACCTCAACGCGCTATCGAAAGATCCGAGACCATGACTACTATACGGCCAGGAAAAGCGGCTCGACTTGGGCGGGTCACGGGCGCATCGATCTCGGCACAGCGTTCGCCCGATCCTCAAACGTCTTTTTCGCGCAGCTCGGCGTGCGTTACGGCCACGACGCCTTTTATGCCATGACCGAGCGGATGCAGCTCAATCGCCGGATTGTCCTGCACGAGACGCCCTACGGCGCCTGGTCGATGCGCACGGGCGAGATCCGGCGACTCGATCCCTCCGACCAGTATGGACTCGCCCAGATGTCGATCGGTCAGGGCGCCGCCCTCGTGACACCGGCACACATGGCGCTCATTGCCTCCGCGGTCGGCAACCGGGGCCTCGCCGTCAGACCGCGGTTGATCGAGACGGACGAACCCGCGCCTTTGGCCTATTTCATGAGCACGTCGGTTGCCGAACGCATATCGGTCATGCTGCGACAGGTGGTGATCAGCGGGACCGGTCGCGGGATCGATACCCCTCGACTCGCGATCGCGGGAAAAACCGGCACCGCCGAGAACCCGCACGGCGCATCGCACAGCTGGTTTGTGGGCTTTGCACCCGCCCATCGGCCTCAGCTTGCGGTGGCCGTGTTGGTCGAGCATGGAGGCTATGGATCCGCAACTGCTGCGCCGATTGCACGGGATCTCCTGTTGCGGGCGGTCGATTTGGGGTTGATCGAGTGAGTCGGGCGAACGGACCGATCGACATCGCGGACGCCTGGGATCTACGCGCGCCCGAGCGCGCGCTCTTGGCCTGGTGCGTCGTCTGTATCGCGCTTGGATTCGTCATGCTCTGGGGCTCGACGCACGTCGGCGGCGGCGTGATCGACGGACTCGACCTCCTGCCGCTCGGGCTCTACGCCCTTTCGCTGCTGACGCTGCATCTGCTCCTGGTGGCGGCTCGATTCAGGGGTGACCAGCTTATCCTAGTCGCCGTCGCCTTTCTGTCTGGATTCGGGATGCTTGCCCAATACCGGATGGGGTCCTTCGAAACCGAGGGAACGATCTCGCTCAATCTGCTCCTCTTTCCGATTGGACTGATCTTGATGGGAGCAATCGCTATCGTCCTCATGCGCGGTCGTTATCAGATGCTCGCGCAGGGGCATTGGATCTGGGTCTGGGCCGTGCTCTCGCTCGGGCTTCTGGCCGTCTTGCTGATGTTCGGCCAGCGCTTTCGCGGCGGCGTCTATGCTGCCGGTCTGGTCACGCCGAGCGAGATCCTAAAGGTGACGATCGTGCTTTTCGTAGCGGGCTTTGTCGCGCGCAACGCGAAATCCCTCGGCGCATGGGGAAAGGGTTTGCCGCTGCCGCCATGGCGTGCCTTGCTGCCGCTTGCCGGTTTCTGGTTGGTGCTGGCCGGCCTTTTGGTCGTCCAACGCGATCTCGGGCTCTTCATCATTCTGAGCATCGCCATGCTGACGATGCTCTTCGTCGGAACGGGGCGCGCGGGCTATCTGTTTTTCGGTGGAATCGGCGCAGTCGCACTCGCCGGAGCTGTCTTAAAGGTTCTGCCCCACGGCGAACGCCGCGTGACCGCTTGGCTCGAGCCCTTCCGTGACCCCACGGGAGGAAGCTGGCAGATCCTACAGGGATTGTCGGGAATGTACTCCGGGGGACTCTGGGGAGAAGGATTCGGGCGCGGAAGCCCGCAATATACCCCTATTGCCCAATCCGACTTCATCTATTCGGTGATTGGCGAGGAATTGGGGTTCGCGGGATGCACGATCGTGATCGTCTTCTTCCTGATCTTGTTCGGCCGGAGCCTCCTGGTCGCATCCCGAGCACGTGACGCCGATGGGCGCTTGGTCGGTATCGGACTCGTGACCGTCCTCGCAACCCAGACCTTCCTCAATATCGGAGGCGTCACCAAGTTCGTACCACTCACCGGCCTACCCTTGCCCTTCATCAGTCACGGCGGAAGTAGTCTGATCACTGGATTCATCGCGGTAGGCATACTCCTCGCCATCTCCGACGGCCAACCCGCAGCGCCGCCGAGGAATCGGATGTCTACGCAGACAAAAGGGGTTCCGGGGAAAGGGGCTCGGAGGAGTCGAGGGTCTGCGGCAGAGTGAGTTTATTGAGGGTGCCGGAGAGATCGCGCTGCGCTGCCGGTCAGGGCCTTGATCATCGTCCTGCAACGGATGGATGGAATTGAGGATCAACATGAGCATCTCGCTCTCGACGCAGTTTAAACCGCGCTAGCTCCAGCGCTCGTCAAGTCTGCCGCGGCCGATCCTATCCAAAAACTTTTCCGCGCGCATAAAAAAACCCCCGTCGTGGGACGGGGGTTTCGGGGTAAGGCCCTGGCGGTGACCTACGTTCGCATGGGGAGGCCCCACACTATCATCGGCGAGACACCGTTTCACGTCTGAGTTCGGGATGGGATCAGGTGGTTCCAGTGTTCTATGGCCGCCAGGAAAACGGGCGGTCGCGCCCCGCTCGGGGACGCGTCCTGTTCGGTGAGATCGTTGCTGTGCGAGGTGTCGACACCCGGCGCAACGCGCTTGGGTGTTATATGGTCAAGCCACACGGTCAATTAGTACAGGTTAGCTTCACCCATTACTGGACGTCCACATCCTGCCTATCAACGTCGTCGTCTTCAACGGACCTTCAGAGGCATCAAGTGCCTAGGGAGACCTCATCTCGGGAGGGGCTTCCCGCTTAGATGCTTTCAGCGGTTATCCCGTCCGAACATAGCTACCCGGCAGTGCCACTGGCGTGACAACCGGAACACCAGGGGTTCGTCCACTCCGGTCCTCTCGTACTAGGAGCAGCTTCCCTCAAGTCTCCAACGCCCACGGCAGATAGGGACCGAACTGTCTCACGACGTTCTAAACCCAGCTCGCGTACCACTTTAAATGGCGAACAGCCATACCCTTGGGACCGACTTCAGCCCCAGGATGTGATGAGCCGACATCGAGGTGCCAAACACCGCCGTCGATATGAACTCTTGGGCGGTATCAGCCTGTTATCCCCGGAGTACCTTTTATCCGTTGAGCGATGGCCCTTCCATACAGAACCACCGGATCACTAAGACCTACTTTCGTACCTGCTCGACGTGTGCGTCTCGCAGTCAAGCACCCTTATGCCTTTGCACTAAACTCCCGATTTCCGACCGGGATTAGGGTACCTTCGTGCTCCTCCGTTACGCTTTGGGAGGAGACCGCCCCAGTCAAACTACCCACCATGCACTGTCCCTGACCCGGATCACGGGTCGAGGTTAGAACGTCAAACAGACCAGGGTGGTATTTCAAGGTCGGCTCCACGGCAACTGGCGTCACCGCTTCAAAGCCTCCCACCTATCCTACACAAGTCGGTTCAACGTCCAGTGCAAAGCTGTAGTAAAGGTTCACGGGGTCTTTCCGTCTAGCCGCGGGTACTCGGCATCTTAACCGAGATTTCAATTTCACTGAGTCTCTGGTGGAGACAGCGCCGCCATCGTTACGCCATTCGTGCAGGTCGGAACTTACCCGACAAGGAATTTCGCTACCTTAGGACCGTTATAGTTACGGCCGCCGTTTACCGGGGCTTCGATCAAGAGCTTCTCCGAAGATGACCCCATCACTTAACCTTCCGGCACCGGGCAGGCGTCACACCCTATACGTCCGCTTACGCGTTTGCAGAGTGCTGTGTTTTTAATAAACAGTCGCAGCGGCCTGGTCACTGCAACCCCTCTCGGCTCCGGCCGCAAGGACCTTCACCTGACAGGGGCGTACCTTCTCCCGAAGTTACGGTACTATTTTGCCTAGTTCCTTCACCAGAGTTCTCTCAAGCGCCTTGGGATTCTCACCCTGCCCACCTGTGTCGGTTTGGGGTACGGTCACACCGAACCTGAAGCTTAGAGGCTTTTCCTGGAAGCATGGCATCAACCACTTCGTCCCCGTAGGAACTCGTCGTCACGTCTCGACATTGAACCCCCGGATTTGCCTAAGGGTCCTGCCTACACGCTTAAACCGGACACCAACTGCCGGCTGGCCTAGCCTTCTCCGTCCCCCCATCGCAGTTCGGTCTGGTGCAGGAATATTAACCTGCTTCCCATCGACTACGCCTCTCGGCCTCGCCTTAGGGGCCGACTCACCCTGCGCCGATGAACGTTGCGCAGGAAACCTTGGGCTTTCGGCGAGGGGGATTTTCACCCCCTTGGTCGTTACTCATGTCAGCATTCGCACTTCCGATACCTCCAGCATGCCTTGCAGCACACCTTCAACGGCCTACGGAACGCTCCCCTACCATGCGCATAAATGCGCATCCGCAGCTTCGGTACATGGCTTAAGCCCCGTTACATCTTCCGCGCAGGCCGACTCGACCAGTGAGCTATTACGCTTTCTTTAAAGGATGGCTGCTTCTAAGCCAACCTCCTGGCTGTCTGGGCCTTCCCACATCGTTTCCCACTGAGCCATGATTTAGGGACCTTAGCTGGCGGTCTGGGTTGTTTCCCTTTTGACGACGGACGTTAGCACCCGCCGTCTGTCTCCCGTGATTGCACTTGCCGGTATTCGGAGTTTGCATCGGTTTGGTAAGCCGGGATGGCCCCCTAGCCGAAACAGTGCTCTACCCCCGGCAGTGATACACGAGGCGCTACCTAAATAGCTTTCGGGGAGAACCAGCTATCTCCGGGCTTGATTAGCCTTT